>CAUJDU010000001.1 GCA_963169585.1 Actinomycetota bacterium
ATCATTTTGCATCTTAGGAAATATTTTTTCTGCTAGCGCTAAATCACTCTTTAATATTTCATCTTGTTTTTTAGACCTTAAGAAGGTGTATGTCGATCCGCCTGCGAAAGCAGCCGCCACCCCTAACCCAATCACTCCCAGACCTGAAGCCACTGCAAACACACCCAAAGCAGTCCCTGCCACACCAGTTGCAATATGCATCCAGGGCTGGTTCATTTGTTGTGATTCCTTATAGGCTTGTTTTACACCTTCAACGGATCCAATACGACCAAAATGCTGACTAGGAGTCTCTTTATAGTATGGATTTGTGAACGAAAATTTCTGCCAAGAAGTGGCGATCTTCTCGCACCCCTCTTTGAATTGGACAACCGGTTCAAGCACAATATACCCCATAAATTTAAGACATCATTACGATTACGACGATATGGTATATATCGCATATTTTCAATACTTACTTTAAATGAAATATATTACTATTACCTTGTGTACAGTAATCATTTCAGTGCCAAGATAAGGGTTCTAGCTAGGCTTTCCGCTGATTTTCGAGTCGGGGCATTTGCTACCCATTGGTTAGATTGCTCTCCTCCTATATTTATTTCATAGGTTATGCCAAATGTTGGGCTATTTTTTACGACGGCACCGAATCCTTCAATCGTTGCTGGTTTTCCTGGCTCACTAATTGCATTATCAACTACCCTCGCGCTTGCGAAAGTTGTTGTTGCGATCTGAATAGAAATCTCTTCGCCCGAACTTGATCTAAAGGTACACTTTGCTCCAGATTCTGCTGTGAATGTATATCGACCAGCAGGTGTGGTTGCCATATCTAAAATATTTTGTGCCTGTTGGGGAGTGACCAATGAACACAATCTAGATTTAGGCCAGGTAGTAGAAATAGCTTCTGGAGTTAGGAATGGCATATCTCCCAGTATTCGAGTACCAGGGAACGTAGTCGTTGATGAAGTCTCTAGTGGCGGCAAAGTTGTTTTTTTAGCAGTTGTAGTTTGCGATTTTTTAGATGAATCGTCCTTGGGTCCACTAGCTGAACACGCAGAAACCAATACGCAAATAAATATCATCAAAGCTGTTATTTTAAAAATTCCTGACTTGTTCATAAAAACATCCTAGTTATATATAGCAGTTGGGTTTCAACAAAGTTACAAGACTAACCTTTAGAAATGGAAAAAAATGTCGTGGTCTACACTGATGGCGCCTGTAGCGGAAATCCTGGGCCTGGAGGTTGGGCTTGGGCTGTTTCGAATTCTCATCATGGAACAGGCTCAGAAAATCCTACTACTAATCAACGTATGGAGATAATGGCGGCTTTTAAAGCGGTGCAAGAATTTTCTCCTTCGTATAGCTCTATTGAAATAGTTAGCGATTCAACATATGTAGTGAAATGTTTTAATGAAAACTGGCACGTAGGATGGGAAAAACGTGGGTGGAAAAATGCTGCTAAAAAGCCGGTAGCTAACCAAGATCTCTGGAAACCTTTTATAAAAGCTGTTTTAGACCATGGAAATGTAAAATTCACTTGGGTTAAAGGTCATAGTGGTCACCCAATGAACGATCTAGTGGACGAATTAGCGGTAGCTGCAATACATGCCTGATTCACTACTTTGGCACAATTTAGAAGGTCCGACCCTACATAACGGAGGTTTCGCACATTTTCCACAGCAATCATATGACTTTTGGAATAGCAAGCCTTTTGAAGTGGAAAAATGCATCCCATTCGCCGATTAACCACAATATTCGCAAAATGTCAATATCCAAATTGCAATTTAAAATTATAAATTTATTCTTGCTTTTGCACTTTTTGTACCGTATTGTCTTTTTTAGGAACATTAATAGCTTCCTTTGAGCCGATACTTATGTATTGGACTACAACAAAAGATACATAAGGAGAAACGACATGGCAGGACCAGGAGTAGGCCAAACGGTTGGTACCAATGCTGATGTAGCAACTAGCACTGCACAGCTAACAGCCGCAGGCCTTGAAGACCTACGTTCACAACGTGCAGCTGATGCATCAAAAATTAAAGAGCTTTTTAGCCCACCTAACTCAGACGGTCTAACAGCAGCAAACATTGTGGCTAAAGACAATGAATTTTCAATCGCTCACACAAGACTGTTAACTCTTATTGCAGACTTCACAAAGAATGAGCTCATGGCAAAGGGTATGATCTCAGAAGAAGACAGCTCTGCAGGAACAGCAGTTGGTGGAACCGATACAGGCTCACCTGTATAAGAAAGGATTAGGATAATATGTCTATTAAAGTAAACAGAGCAGACGTACCTGTTCTTCAAAGTATCATTGCACGCGCAGGTGAATCAGCAGATTCTTTCATAGCACGTGCGATATCAGCTAGAGCAAGCAACCTAGGTGTAACTGAATTTGGTGGCGCTGCCGACGAAGTCCTAAAGAAATTCCAAGGACAATATAAAGCTGATATCGATAGATATAATGCAGCTGGCTCTACTTTTGGAGTAGAAGTAAATCGTGTTATCGAAAATCTTTTCGGAGTTGACGATGCACATGCTGCAAAACTAAGAGGAATGCGATAATTTAATTTATCCAACGAACTAAAGGGCCCACCTCTGGTGGGTCCTTTTTTATTCCATAAAACTGATGGGCCTTTAAACTCTCGGATTTGTAGTATTTACAGGCCCATCGCAACTAATTGATTCACATAGCTACTTGCACCAAAGTAGCCGTCCCATCCTTGCAATAATAAGCACGCCCTGGTGGGAATACCTGCCCTGGTAGCGGTTTTAAACCTACACCTACTAGATCTCCATCTAATTGGAAATCTGGCTTAAAAATTAATCCATGTTTGTATTTCTTTATGTCAGATAGCCAACCCGAATAGCTACGTGAAAACAGAGAAGATTCACCTGCCACAATAACCTTCACAGAATCCCCACCATACTTAATTATGTATTCAATCGCACTAGCAAACCTACCTTCAGCCAAGTCCCCAGCATCATCGATAATTATTGTCATCTTAGGAACTTCACCATCAGGAGCACTTTCAACGGCCCTTAGAAGCTCATCAATTTGAACTTCACAAGCACCAAAACCTGCTGCTGCTCTAACCCCTTGAACCGCAGAAACAAGAGATGGTCTAGGAGCAAATACATAAATTGGAATAGAGCTTCCAGATCCCACCAACCCTCTTGCAATAGTAGTTAACGCGGTAGTTTTACCGGTTCCCCTAGGTCCCACGACCATCATATGGCCGGCGTTCAAATCAGCAACCACACTAATGAGTCCTTGTGATCCAGCTGCTATAGCCAAAGTTGCAATGTTCTCATTTAGTGCGATAGGTAGATCTGAAATAGATACACCCTCTGGCAAAGAAGCTACCTTATGACTAGAACTATCACCATAAAGTTCAGATAGATATTTTCCAATAGCCTCTATCTGTTGTACTTGAGAAGCTCCATCGGGTTTTGTCGAAACCGTTGGAATTTGAATTTCAACCTCACCTTTTAATAATGCTCGACCTGCAGGTAACCTGATTTCTTTTGCAACCTTGTGAGACACACCAAGCGAACTTAATTCATCAGGATCAGCCATTTTCATTATTAGTTTCTCTTCAACCAAACCTGCCATATTAAATGGAATTGCACCTCTTCGATCTGCTGTTATGACTAAGTGAATCCCCAGCGGTCTACCATCGGATAACAACCTTTGTATCGCATCCACCCATGCTCCATATTCAACTTTTTCAAATGCTGCCTGATACCCGGCAAACGAGTCAATCAGAATGATTATACGAGGCAATGGTGTTCCAAGGACGATACCATTATTTTTCAAACGAGTTCTAAACTCTCCGATACTTGCAATACCTTCACGTCGGAATAGCTCTTTCCGCAACTCAACTTCTTGATTCATACGAGCCAAAAAGATCGCCATACCTTCAACTTCCCGTGTAGAAATAACCGCTGCGGTATGAGGCAAATCTTTCAAACACTCCAATCCGCCTGATGCACAGTCAATTGCATAGATAACAGCATCACCTGGCGAAGAGGCAACAGCAATTGAACCAGCAATAGTTCGCAAAGCTGTTGTTTTACCAGCATTTGATGAACCGTAGATGAACATATTTCCGTCATTCTCAAAATCATGTGCATAAGTTTGTTGATCTTGAAGCTGAGGTAGGTCGATCTTACCTAAGATAATTCTTCTTCCAGGATCGTTTTCATCTAAGAGAGACATGTCACCAATTGTGCGCAAAGGAATAACTGGAGCTAAAGGCTCCATCCAAGGCCGCCTTGGTGGATCTAATCTCATCACACTGGCTGTTTCTGAAATAACATTGCACAAGTAACGTAAATCTGTAAGTGCAGATTCGTCTTCCTCACTATCTTCATTATCATTCACAAGGACTTCTAAATCATCACCTTGAGAAATCGCAATAACATCTAACAAACTATAAGCATCAACTTGTATTGGTCGAGGTTGATCCTCCTGGTTATTCTCACCACTAGATCCTGTTATGACAGTGAAATCCCCACCATAACCTGTTTGGAATGCTTTAAGTTCACTTGGCCCCATGCGAACAAAAGCACGTCCAGGTATGGTACGTGCAATCCTTGCAGCTTCATCAGTCCCAATAACATCGTTAGAGTCACTCGCATCAGCAATACGCAAAGCAATACGCAAGTTTGTATTGGCACGAATATTGTCATTTATAACACCTGCTGGCCTTTGCGTTGCAAGTATTAAATGCAATCCTAAAGAACGTCCACGTTGTGCAATATCAACAACCCCTTCAACGAAATCAGGGACCTCTCGAACTAGAGCAGCAAACTCATCAATAACAATCATTAATGATGGAGGACATTCTTTCGGAAATCGTTTTTCAAAAAGGATTAGATCTTTTACTCCAAATTCTCTAAGTAAAGACTC
>CAUJDU010000002.1 GCA_963169585.1 Actinomycetota bacterium
GCTACTATGGGAAACCTGGTATAGATACTTCTGGCAATATATATGTGCCAGAACAATCCAATACCAGTATCTACAAATATAACGCTAGTGGCCAGTTACAAGAAGATTTGCTTGATGTAGACGTAAGCCTCAAGTCCAACATAGGTGTTTCTATAAATTCATATGGCGAGATAGCAGCCATTGATGCTCATTATGATAGGAATATAGTTACGGTTCTAGATGCGGATAATCATTACAATTTCGAGATAGGAGAACGCGGCTCTTACTCTTCTTATGAGGGCGAGCTTGGTGGTGATCTTTTCGCAGTAGCACACGATTCTTATGGAAATATATTTGTAAGCGATGCTGCCAATAGTAGAATCCTTAAGTTTTCAAACACAGGCCAATATCTAGATGCAATTGATTTAGATAATGGTGGTAATTACTTTATGATATCCAGCATTGCGATAGCAGATAACGGAACAATCTATGTTTCTGAAATTGGCGATATCTACAACCAAGAGTTACAAACTGTAGAAACAATTTCAAGAATACGCATAGTTAATGCAACCGATTCAGCCCAAAGTACATTTGGAAGTTTCGGTACTGATCCTGCGCAAATGACATACAATTATGGTATCTCTATAGCTTCAAATGGCAATGTTTTTGTCCCTAACATGATAGGAGGAGCCGTAAATATCTTTAGCAACCAAGGTAATTTTATTGGACAGCTTGAAGTTCCAACTACCTCGGCTGTTAATCCATTCAATCCAAGTGCCATAGACATTGATACTGATGGAACGCTCTATGTCACAGATATGGCGAATTCGAGGATCATAAAATATAATAGCGACTTAACATACTCATCAGAATACGCGGTTGCAGGAATACGTGAAGGGGATGTTCCTGGAACACTCAGCGTTAAAAATGGAAAAATTGCTGTTTCAATAATAAATATGGATAATGGTCCTGGCTATGTTCTTGTGTACAGCGATGAAGACTCTACTACTAGCACTACTACTACTACTACAACAACGACAACTTCAAGTACTACTACGACAACAACCACACCAACAACATCAACAACGGCACCTGATACAACAACCGATGATGACGGTGATAATACTACAAATTACATTGAAAATAATGGGCCAAATAATGGCGATAGCAACAACGATGGTACCCCCGATTCTGAACAAGAAAATATTACAACGTTTGTTTCACCGGCCACAGGAAAATATGTAACTGTTGCTGGTCCTAGCGGTGTAACACTAACTCAAGCAACAGGAGTAACTAGCTCGTCAATGCCAAATGCTGATACAGGTTTGTACTACCCGGGTGGCTTTGTTCATTTCGAAGCTGAAGCTGGAGTTGGCGACACCATTGAAGTACAAGTTGTATTCCATGGAGTTACAGAAAATATTGCAAACTTCCAAGTACGAAAAGTTAGTTTTGATGGAGGAACTGCAAGCTATGACACCATCAGTGATGCAGATATTTATGCGGTAACTTTTGGAGGTACACAATCGATCGTTGCAGAGTACTCAATAACTGACGGCGGTGAACTCGATCAAGATGGTTTAGAAAATGGGGTAATAGTTGACCCTGTTGGTCTAGCGACCCAAACTCCACCAACAACAACTACAACAGCTTCACCTGGTACGAGTACACCCAATACGGGCAATCACCAATCAGGAATAGCAGCTGCAAGTGGCTCTCTACCATTTACAGGTTCTGCTGCAGACTCAATAGTAGTAGTAGCAACATTTATGCTTCTCGGAGGTTTTGCTCTCGTTATCGCATTACGTCGCCGTCATAAATTGATCTAAAAATTAGTTATGGCGCCGACTTGTGCGCCTTGGGCAAGCTTGGCATATTTTGCAAGAAAACCAGAAGTATATCGAGGCTCGGGTATTTTCCAATTAGCCTTACGTTCTTTTAGTTCTTCCTCATCTACAAGTAGTTCTATTGTGTGATTAATTGCATCAATTTCAATTATGTCACCTTCATTAACAAAAGCGATTGGGCCACCATCGAGAGCTTCAGGTGCCACATGTCCCACACAAAAACCGTGAGTTCCACCAGAGAAACGTCCGTCAGTAATCAAAGCGCAATCCCCGCCTCTACCAGCACCTTTCAAAGCACCAGTAACAGCTAACATTTCGCGCATTCCAGGGCCACCCTTTGGCCCTTCATAACGGATAACTAAAACATCGCCTGGATTAATTCTTCCAGAAAGGATTGCTTCCATAGCTAGATCTTCGCCGTCGAAAACCCGTGCATTTCCTCTGAATTGAAGTAGTTGTTCACCAAGACCTGCAACTTTCACAACAGCACCTTTAGGTGCTAACGAGCCTTTCAGGATAGAAATTCCGCCAATATCGTGAATTGGTTCTTTAATAGAATGAATAACTTCGCCATCAACATTTTTTGGTTGCATATCTTCAATATTTTGTGCCAATGTTTTACCAGTAACAGTTAGAGCATCGCCATGTAATAAATCGGCGTCTAACAATTCTTTCAAAACAACAGGGATACCACCAATTTTGTCAATGTCAACCATGTGATATTTACCTGCAGGTTTAGTATCTGCAAAATGAGGAACTCTCGCTGCAATCCTGTTGAAATCATCAAGGTCTAATTCCACATGTGCTTCATTAGCAATAGCTAACAGGTGCAACACAGAATTTGTAGAACCACCGAGAGCCATGACGATTGATATTGCATTTTCAAATGCTTTCTTTGTCATAATGTCACGCGGACGAATATTATTATCAACCAAATTCATAACGGCTTGTCCCGCCATATATGCATAATCATTGATTCGATCATCTGGCGCAGGAATAGTAGAACTACCAGGGATCGACAACCCGATTGCTTCACCGACAGATGCCATAGTGTTAGCTGTAAACATTCCTGCACAACTACCTTCGCTAGGGCAAGCACCGCACTCTATCTCTTTTAGTTCTTCTTCAGTGATTGCCCCTGAAGCACAAGCACCAACTGCTTCGAAAACATCAACGATATCAATTGCTTTACCTTTATGGACACCAGGATATATGGATCCACCATAAACAAAAACGCTTGGTACATTAGTTCGTGCTGCTGCCATCATCATGCCAGGCAGTGATTTGTCACAACCAGCAAACCCTACCAATGCATCCAAACCTTCCGAGTGAATCACGCACTCGACACTGTCAACAATAATTTCTCGGCTCACAAGCGATCCACGCATACCTTCATGACCCATAGAAATTCCATCGCTCACAGATATGGTACAAAATTCAAGAGGAAAACCACCGCTGTCATGGACGCCGCGTTTTGCATGTCCAGCAAGACGCTGAAGAGACATATTGCAAGGAGTTACTTCGTTCCAAGAGCTCGCTACTGCAACTTGAGGCTTATTGAAGTCCTCATCTCCCATACCTACAGCACGCAGCATTGCACGCGCCGGGGCGCGATTCATCCCATCTGTAACTTTAGAACTGTTGATTTTTCCAGGATTTGAAGTATCGTCGGTCATCTAATAAGGCTAGCTCGAGACATGCCCGATATATCAATCGATTATTGGCCTAGTTTCGCCGAATTTACAAAAGTAAGCATATTTTATATAAAAAGTATAAATATCGAGCGATTTCGGTACGAGAACCATAATGTGAAAGACATGACAATCTCGAACCTTCAAGAAGTTGAGCTTCATACTCGCTTTGAAACGTTGCGTTTCGATTTGGCGACTGGTACAGCCTGCATGGTTGGTGGCTACATTATCGATAACACACGATCTTGTTCGCAAGATGGAAATTCTTTTGATGCTGATGTCACTGACTTGTCTGGAATAAAATTTCAAGCTCAGGTTCGTATTGCATTAAGCCCTTACGAAAACCTCCTCGGAGATAAAGTTGATATTTCGTTTAGTGGACCAAAAATTAATCGAAGTTACACTGAACTCGCTTTTTCGACTCACTCTGAAACCAAGTAATCGATTGACGTATTTATACCTTTTAGGCGAAAAAGAGGGTCGGACCCTCTTAGTTGCCGAGTTTTGATTCGATTAATGAATTAAAAATCTGCGGATTCCCTTGGCCTTTACTTTGCGCCATGCATTTACCCATAAAGAAACCTTGCAACTTTTTACGCTTGCCTTCATCTGCATCCGCCCATTGAGCAACATCGTCCGAATACTGTGCAAGGACTTCATCAACAATTGCCTCTAGTGCACCAGTATCTGAAACTTGTTTTAGCCCGAGTTCTTGTACCAAGCTAGAAACTACACCACCTCTATCAACCAAATAACCCAAAAGTGTTTTCGCCTGGTTGCGCGAAAGTTCTGCATTAGCAACAAGAGTACATACCTGTGCCAAATTCTCAGAAGTAATCGGAGCTACATCAATCGCTAAACCTTTCTCATTGAGTTCGCCTGCAACTTCAATGATGGCGAAACTGGTTGCATCTTTCGCAATGTCGGTTCCTCCAATCGAAACGGCAACCTGTACAAATTCATATAGTTCAGGATTAGAAACCAAGGTCCGCGCATCCGAATCAGAAATATTCCAATCGTCCACTAGACGTGTACGTTTTTGTGCCGGAAGTTCAGGCATCGATGAGTGAACCATTTCACGCATATCATCTGTTGGTACAACTGGAACAAGATCAGGTTCTGGGAAATACCGGTAATCATTTGCTTCTTCTTTCGAACGCATTGAAGAAGTCTTACCTGCGTTTTCATCCCAGTGTCTTGTTTCTTGAATAACTGGCTCTCCCGATTTAACCAATGCGATCTGTCGTGCAATCTCAAAATCAACAGCACGGCCTAAAGAACGTAACGAATTCATATTCTTTATTTCCGCACGTATACCTAGTTGCTCTTGACCAACAGGTCGTACAGAAACATTGGCATCAACACGCATTGAGCCTTCTTCCATTTTTACGTCAGAAACATCAATTGATTTAAGAACAGCACGAAGTTCACTAACATAAGCTCGAGCTTCTTGGGAACTTGAAATATCCGGGCGAGATACAATCTCCATTAGAGGAACACCTGCACGGTTGTAATCGACCAGCGAATAATCTGCTCCATGCAGACGGCCAGAAGACCCAACATGGGTTGACTTGCCGGTATCTTCTTCCATATGGGCACGTTCAATACGAATCACTTTCGTGCCTTCACTAGTTTGAATTTCTAACTTTCCGTCCATGCAAATCGGTTGATCATATTGACTCGTCTGAAAATTCTTAGGCATGTCTGGATAGAAATAATTTTTTCTATGGAAAACACTTTGAGTTGGAACATCAAAATCAAGTGCCTCACCAATTCGTAAAGCAAACTCGACAACACGTTCATTTAAAACCGGCAAGGATCCTGGAAGCGCCATACAAACTGGGCATACATTGGTATTGGGATCGGAACCAAAATCATTAGCACACCCACAGAACAATTTTGTAGCAGTAGACAGCTCAACGTGGACCTCCAGACCAATGACTGCTTCAAATTGCGTATCTTTAGAAATTGTTATTGTCATAATCTCTTCCCTTAAAAAGCGCCAACTACTGGAACTGCATTGTAATTTGCCTGTTCTTCAATAGCACTAGCTACTTGAAACATAACTTCTTCACCCAGAGGTGGAGCAAACACCTGAACTCCAATTGGTAAGCCATTGTCGTCCACGCCAACAGGTACTGACATTGATGTTGCACCAACGATATTTGTTGGTAACGTACAAACATCTGCCAAATACATTTGATATGGATCCTGAGTTTTTTCTCCTATGCCAAATGCTGTTGTAGGAGATGTAGGAGAAAGCAAAACATCAAAGTTCTCGTACGCTTGTTTGAAATCATTAATCATCAAAGTTCGCACCTTTTGTGCCTGCGCATAAAATGCATCGTAATAACCTGCACTCAGAGCATAAGTTCCAAGCATAATTCGACGTTTTACTTCCATACCGAAACCAGCTTGCCTTGTTGCTTCATTTGTTAGAGCGGCACTTTGCTCTTCAACGCGCAAGCCATAACGCATGCCATCAAACCTAGCGAGATTACTTGATGCTTCAGCAGGCGCAATTATGTAATAAGCACTCAAACCATAAGCACTTGCCGGGATGGAAACATTTCCAACTGTTGCTCCATTTTTTTCCAACAGTTTTGCCGTTTCGTCAACTGCGTCTAAAACTTCACGCTGGAAGCCTTGCGGTCCTTTTAGCTCGTCAATAATGCCCACACGCAGACCTTTAATATCACTACCTAAAACATCAGTTAATGGTTTATATTCCTTATTAATCGACGTCGAGTCCATTGGATCATAACCAGACAAAACATCCAACAGTGTTGCGGCGTCAGAGACGTTACGTGCAAACGGCCCGATTTGATCGAGCGATGAACCAAAGGCAACCAATCCATATCTTGACACTCTGCCATACGTTGGTTTCACACCAACTATTCCACAAAGTGATGCCGGTTGACGGATAGAACCTCCGGTATCTGAGCCTAAAGAAAATGTTACAGCACCTGCTGCAACAGTTGCCGCCGATCCGCCTGAAGATCCTCCTGGAACTTTGCTTGTATCATGTGGATTTTTTGTTGTCTTAAATGCAGAATTTTCAGTTGAAGAACCCATAGCGAATTCATCAAGGTTTGTTTTACCTACAATTATCGCGTCAGCTTCTTTCAGTTTTTTTACAACAGTTGCATCATAAACTGGAATCCAATTCTCTAACATCTTTGAAGCACAGGTTGTTTTAACTCCTATTGTTGCCATGTTGTCTTTTATTGCAACTGTGGTTCCAGCTAATGCTCCAAGCGTCTCTCCTGCAGATTTTTTCCGATCAATTTCCTTAGCCTGTTCGAGCGCTTGGCTTTCCATTACCTCTAAATATGCAGCAATAGCATCTTCTTGAGTGTTAATTGTTTAAATTGAAGCAGTAGCTATTTCTGTAGCACTTATTTTTCCTGCATTAAATAACTCTTTAAGTTCGCTTGCACTTTTACTAGTCAAGTTTTCGACCATTATTCACTCTCCCCTAGAATTTGAGGGACACTAAAGCGATTATCTTCACTCGATGGGGCGTTACTTAACACTTGTTCTTGACTAAGAGAAGGAGTTGGCACATCTTTGCGAAATACATTGTTTATAGCAATTGGATGTGATGTTGGCTGCACCCCTTTGGTATCGATAGCTGAAATGGCTGAAAAGTGTTCTAGTAATCCTTCGAGCTGATTTGTGAAAGTTTGAACTTCTTCATCACTAACTCTTAACCTTGCCAAGTTTGCAACATGGCGTACTTGATTAGATGTAATTTTTGTCATATATTAAAGCCTATAGGCTAGGCAGTGTTAGAGTTGAAAGCATGCCAGAAAAATTTGAATTCCTTTCACCAGAATGGGAGAGCGCTGCTGAATCTCTACATAATTCTAATAGCGTCAAAGCGCCTTCGGACATTAACTTTTCTATGAATGTAACAATCACACCTACCCCCTATGGCGACAAGCTTCTATCGATAAGTGCAGAGGCTGGTATAGCTAAAGTTGAAAAAATGCATCTTGAATCTGCCGATATTTATGTTAAAACAGACTACGAAACTGCATACAAACTATTCCTCGAGGGTGAAATGAATATTGTTTTGTCGGCAATGCTCGAGGGTAAAATCGTTGTTTCAGGAGATATTGCAAAATTACTTTCAATGGCTTCAGCTTCAGAACCTATGCCTTCAATGCCGTTCTTAGAAGACTTAAGCAAAAAGCTAAGATTAATAACTAACTAATAACCAATGCGCAAGGAGGGCGAAGTGGCCGTTTATCCAGGAGAGAACAAACCGGTTAGAGATTTTTGGGCGGGATTAGAAAATATCGTTGGAAAAGATTTGTTAACTCGATTCAATAAGTCCTCCGTGTCTCAAACTGATGCAGCCAGGCTAATTGAAGATATCGGCAGAGTGCCCGAAGAAGTCCGGCTTGCAATGGCATGCTACCTGATTCAACATTGCAGCCTAGATTCAGAAATGTTTAAGAATTTAATAGCTGCAATATGTTATATACCTCAACAAGAAGAACCAGCACTTGTTGAGGCAATTCTTTTTCATCGCCATTTCACAGAAGAAGGTATTCCAGAAATACATAAACACTGCGAAGACATAAAGAACCCGCAATTAAAGAGTACCATTGAGTCATTAGGCGTTGGAGCGTCAATTAAAGACCTTGAATTTGGAGTACAAGCTGTGATTGAAGATCAAGGGTTAAGGAAAGAATTTGTGCCACCTCGCGAAGTGATAGTACGCCTTCCTCCAAGTA
>CAUJDU010000003.1 GCA_963169585.1 Actinomycetota bacterium
CTGAAGATATCAGATACATAGGTCCAAATATCATCTAACCTAGAGGTAATCGTTTTGAAAGAAGGCCTAAATGAACTATAAAAATTTTATTAACGGACAATTTCTAGATAGCGCATCACAAAGTACTGATGATGTAATAGATCCTGCAACGGGAGATGTTTTAGCTAGCGTGCCTTCGTCTGGTTCCGAGGATGCAGATTTAGCAGTAACAGCAGCAAAAAGTGCATTTCCTAACTGGTCGAATAGTACTCCTCGAGAGCGAAGCGAAAAATTGCATGCATTAGCGGATGTGATAGAGAAAAATATTGATGAGCTAAAAGCTATAGAATCAAAAAATGTTGGTAAACCTGTTTCAATAATTGATTTCGAATTTGATTTGACAGTAGACAATCTAAGATTTTTTGCTGGTGCTACGAGAACTTTACCTACTCAAGGGGCAGGAGAATACCTGGAAGATCATACTTCTTATCTTCGTCGAGAACCGCTGGGTGTTTGTGTTGGAATTGCTCCTTGGAACTACCCACTGAATATGGCTATTTGGAAACTAGGCCCGGCTCTGGCAGCAGGGAATACTTTTATTTTGAAGCCATCAGAATTAACCCCACTAAGTGCATTGAAGTTGGCAGAAATTTCAACAGATATTTTTGACCCAGGTGTTTTCAACGTTGTTACTGGGCAAGGTGAAACGTTAGGAGATGCTTTGGTGCGACATGAAGATGTCGCAATGGTTTCTGTAACCGGTGACGTGAATACCGGAAAATTGATTGCAAAGAATGCATCTGATTCACTTAAAAGAGTGCATCTTGAACTTGGTGGTAAAGCTCCTGTTGTTGTTTTTGATGATGCTGATTTAGATCTAGTTGCGAGTACTTTGGTTGATATGGGATATTACAATTCGGGTCAGGATTGTACGGCACCTTGTCGAGTTATTGCAGGAGAAAAGATCTTTGATGATTTGCTAAATCAATTGGGCTCTCGTGTCGCAGAAGTTACAACCGGTGAACCTAGCAACCCAGATACAGTCATGGGTCCTTTGGTCTCTCTTGAGCAACAACAAAGAGTTAATTCCATGGTGGACCGCGCTATAAAAGCAGGTGCAGAAGTAGTAGCTGGAGGATCAACAATCGAACGTGATGGTTTCTTTTTTGAACCGACTGTTTTAGCTAATCCTGACCAAGATAGTGAAATAGTGCAACGTGAAGTATTTGGACCTGTAATTAGTGTTCAAAAGTTTAGTGACGAAGCACAAGCGATTACTTGGGCTAATGGTGTTGATTACGGTCTGGCTGCTTCTGTTTGGACAAGTGATGTAGGTCGTGCAATGAGAGTAAGCAAAGCCTTGAAGTTTGGTTGTGTTTGGGTAAATGATCACATACCAATTATCTCTGAGATGCCTCACGGTGGTTTTAAGCAAAGTGGATATGGTAAAGACATGTCGATTTATGCCATTGAGCATTATTCAGAACTAAAACATGTCATGATCCGTCACTAGCCCTATTGTAGGGTTCAACCCCCAGGTTTACTAGAATCTATCGGTGCTTATTGTCGATGACCTCACTATAGAGATTGGTGCAAGAACCCTAGTTAAGGATGCTACCTTTCGTGTTGCTAAGGGCGATAAGGTTGCTCTTGTTGGCCGTAATGGTGCAGGGAAAACCACAATGCTCAAAGCAATCGCTGGTGAGTTCGATAAAAATTCTGGAACAGTTGATCTAGGTGATTCTTATGGTTGGTTGCGCCAAGAGGTACGTATAGATAATAGAGACTCTCTCGAATCAAAAGATGTTTATGAATATATACGGCTTTCACATCCTCTAGTTGAAGCAGAGAAAAAATTAGACGAACTTCATCGGGAAATCGATTTACATATGGATGATCTCGAAAAACAAATGGCAGCAGTAACAAAATATTCTCATGCCCAAGAAGAGTTTTCTAATGCTCGTGGTTATGAAATCAATTCTGATGTTGAATCGATGGCGCATGGTGTAGGCATAGATGAAGAAATGCTTTTGAGCGAATTGAAGAATTTAAGTGGTGGTCAGCGTAGAAAGGTTGAACTTGCAAAATTGTTGTTAAAAGGTGGGGAAGTACTCATTTTAGATGAGCCAACAAACCACCTAGATATTGATGCGAAGAAATTCGTTATGGATTTTCTAAGTAGCTCACAGGCAGGAGTATTGGTCGTCAGTCACGATATTGCACTTATGGACTCGAGTTTAACTAGAGTTCTTGCTTTAGAAGATGGACGTCTAGAACAATACAATGGAACTTATACCCAATATTTAAAAGCTCGAGATGAACGAGAAGAAATGCGGGCTCGACAGGCGGCCGTTGTCTCAAAAGAAATTGGAAGATTGTCTGATACAAAATCTAAATTTATGAAAGCAACGGCTAGTGTCGCAAAAAAGCGCCATGCTCTTGAGCGCAGAATAGACAAGCTTGCTAAGGAGCTACATGAGAAAGCCCCGAAAGTAAGGCCTAGAGATGTTAGCTTTACTTTTCCTCCACCAATTCGTACAGGTGACATAGCTTTGACTTTGAAGGACATTTCAAAGTCATTTGATGGACGAAAAATATTTGACCCCATCTCACTAATTGTTGAGCGAGGGGATTTTATTCTTATATCAGGAAAGAATGGGGCAGGTAAAACAACTTTACTGAGATGTCTTATGGGAATTTACGAGCGTGAAAGTGGAACGGTTACCCCAGGAAAAAATGCAACACTTGGATTTTATGCCCAAGAGCATGAAGATATTGATCCAAATAAAAGCGTATTATCCCAGATGGTAGAAGTATCACCTCGGATGGCCCAAGCAGAGTTGCGTTCCGTATTGGCTCACTTTGGGCTTTATGGTGATGTTGCAGATCAACAAGCGGGGACACTTTCTGGAGGGGAAAAAACAAAAATGGCGCTTGCTCGTCTTATGGTTTCTAATGCAAATGTTTTGTTGTTAGATGAGCCGACCAATAATTTAGATCCTTCTTCGATTGATGCTTTGTTGGGTGCCTTGCAATCGTATGAAGGGACAATTATTTTGGTAAGCCATGATACTGATTTTGTGACGCAACTTGCACCAACTCGTGTGATCCATCTACCCGATGGGTTAGTTTCTCACTTTGCCCCTGAAATGTTGAGGTCAATTGCTGAAGTTTAAAAAATAGTGCGGGCAATCCGCACTATTCATTTGGTATTAGCGTTAATTTTAACTGATATTAACTTGCAGGCATAAGTTGAATTTCTAGTTCAACTTGAACTTTTTCCGAGACTAGAAGTCCACCGGCAATTGGAACATTCCATTCAATCCCAAAGTCAGTTCTGTTGATTTCAGTTTTTGCTTCAAATCCGGCTTTGGTATTTCCAAACGGGTCTTGAACTGTTCCTTCAAAACTAGCTTCGAAATCAGTTGGTAAGGTTTTCCCATTGATTGTTAAATCTCCAGAGAGAGTAAATTTTTCCTCTGATCCTGAGATTTTTGTGGAGACGAAAGTCATTTTTGGATCTTCGCTTCCTCCAAAAAAGTCTGCACCTTTGAGGTGTGTATCTCTGTCTGCGCTACCTGTGCTTACGCTAAGTAAGTTAACTTCGGCGTTTACAGAAGAATTTTCTAGTGTGTCTCCAACTGTTACTTGAGCGCTGAAATCGGAAAACGTTCCTCTTACTTTTGTAAAGCCTAAGTGTTTTGCAATGAAGGCAACAGAAGAGTGTGATGGGTCTATGACCCATGAACCTTGATCTATAGGTAGTGACATTGTTTCTCCTTTTAATATTGTTTAAATTTTAACTACTTACAGTATATAATATAGTTCATATTTGAACAAGTTTATGGTATTGTAGGAAATATACGTAGAATTTCGTCTAATTATTGGAAAAGGTGAGAAAATGGCCCAACTCCCAAAACGATGGTTAACCCGAGAAGAACAAGTCCTCTGGAGATCATTTTTAGGTGCATTTTTTCGACTAAATGAGCATTTGAATAACGATTTAGAGATGAATGGCGGATTCGACTTGCTGACATATGAGATATTAGTGAATCTCTCAGAATCGCCACAAAGATCAATGAGAATGAGCGAATTGGCAAAAAGAGTAAGTGCCCAAAAATCTCGATTGACGTATCGTATCACCCAGCTTGAGTTAGATGGGTGGGTACAACGTAGAAGTGCTGATGAAGATGGTCGAGGACTAGATTGTGTCCTGTTAGACAAAGGTTTTAAGGTATTAGAGAAATTTGCGCCAAGGCATGTGGATGCTGTTCTTAAAAATTTTATAGAGCCAATCGGGAAAACCGATATCGCTCATTTAACCCGAATATTTAATTCGATAGCAGTTAACCCTCAAGATAATTAAGAGGGTCCGACCCTCTATTGGGGGCAAACTGCACTTAACCTGCAAGCTATATGCGATAAGGAGTAGTAGATTATTTTCTATGAGTTTTTCTGATAAATATATTCAAACTAAAAACGTCATTCCATTAAGGATCAACGGGAGCTTTTTAGAAACTAGCAGCACTTTTAAAGTGGCTTCACCGTATTCGCAAGAAACTTTGGCAAATATTAACCTTGCAAGCGAGAAAGAACTCGAACAAGCAATAGATATTGCCTACGATACACTTAGAAATGCAGCTCTACCTACTCACGTTCGAGCAAAGATTTTAGATAAGGCTGCTGTCGAAATAGAAAAATATAAAGAAGATTTTGCAGTGATAATTGCTAGCGAAGCAGCAAAGCCAATAAAAACGGCTCGAGTAGAAGTTGAGCGTGCAATCCAAACATTCTTGTTTTCAGCAAGTATTGCTAGAACAATGACAGGTGAGATGATAGCTCTTGATGCTCACCCTAGCGGAGAAAACAGGCTTGCTTTTTCTTTACGTGAGCCAATTGGTGTTGTGGCTGCTATAGCTCCATTTAACTTTCCGCTCAACCTTGTTGCGCATAAAGTTGCTCCAGCAATTGCAGCAGGTTGTCCTGTTGTATTAAAACCTGCCCACAACACGCCCCTATCTTCAGCTGCATTGGTTGATTTACTTATAGGGGAGTGTGGATTGCCGGCAGAGTATCTTTCATTCGTGCCATGTACAGGCGAAGTGGCAGCAAGTATTTCAAACAATGAAAAGGTTGCGATGATCTCGTTTACTGGTTCCCCACAAGTTGGTTGGTCAATAAAAGAAAAGGCTTATAAGAAAAAAGTAGCTTTGGAGCTTGGCAATAATGCCCCTGTAATTATCCAGCCTGATACAGACCTGGATCGGGTTGCATCACTAGTTGCAGCTAGTGGCTATTCGTTCCAAGGGCAGAGCTGTATAAGTGTTCAACGTGTTTATGCTCATTCAAGTATTTATGAAGAATTTCTTTTGATGCTTAAAACCAAGGTTGAGGCTTTAGTGGTTGGAGATCCTCTCGATGACAACACAGATGTATCATCATTGATCTCAACAAATGAAACACAGAGAGTATCGTCGTGGGTGCAAGGTGCGATTGATTCGGGTGCAAGACGAATTTGTGGTGGTGGGCCAAACGAGAATTCAATTGTTCCACCAACTGTTTTAGCAGATACAACTGATGATATGGATGTTTGTCGTAAAGAGGTCTTTGGGCCAGTCGTATGCGTTATGCCATACGATAATTTAGATAGCGTTATCAAAAGAGCAAACGATTCTAGCTACGGTTTACAGGCATCTATATTTACTCAGGATATTTCAAATGCCATGCTTGCGGCTAGAAAATTAGATTTTGGTGGAGTGCTCATAAATGAGACTCCAACTTACAGGGCTGACAATATGCCTTATGGGGGAATACGCGATTCTGGGAATACTAAAGAAGGTCCGGCACACGCTGTTTTAGAAATGACGAACGAAAAACTAGTGATAATTAATGAAAGTTAATCGGTTAAGACTAGTGCTAATTTTCTGAATTATCTTAAATGTTATATCATTGGTTATGGCCCATAAATCCTATTCCAGAGTTTCGCGAGTTAATCACTTAATACAAGAAGTGTTGGCTGAAGAAATTGAACTAATAGATGACGATGACTTAGTTATGACAACTATTACAGGATGTGATGTAAGCCCTGATTTAAGACATGCGAAAGTATTCATTTCTGTATTGGGAGATGATAAACACCGAGATCGTGCTTTATCTGCTCTGCAAAATAATAAGGGAAGGTTAAAGCGTGCGATGTCAAAATCAACGAGGTTGAAGTTTCTTCCTGACTTACATTTTTTAATAGACCCCTCTATTGATATTGGGTTTAAAATAGAAAAAATAATTCAAGACGTGCATGACAAGGATGGCCAGTTGGCTGTCCGTGATGACAACCTAGCAGACCAAGGTTAGATTTTTTTGTGGATGCTTACACTCAATCTGAAATAGAAAAAGCTGTTGATGTAATAAAATCAGCAAATAGCTTTTTGCTTTCTTGCCATGTTCACCCTGATGGTGACGCGCTTGGGTCGACTTTGGCTATGGCACACGCTTTAATTATGGCAGATAAAGACGTTATAGCAACATTTCCTGATCCTTTTGTGATCCCAGAAAATTTGGAGAAATCTCTACCTGGGATAGAAATTTTGAAATCAAAAAGTTACATAATTGAAAATAGAAAGTCATTTGATGTCATGATGACTTTTGATTGTGGTTCAAAAACTAGATTAGTTGGGTTGGAAGAGTTGATTGATTCCAGTGCAATGCTTATCAATGTTGATCACCATGTTTCGAACGAGAAATTTGGCGATATCAATATTATTGATATCGCTGCTGCTAGTTCTGGGACTGTTGTGCTTTCCCTTTTGGATGCGTGTTCTATCGAGTTGAATAGAGAATCTGCTCAATGCATGTATGTCGCACTACTAACAGACACAGGACGTTTTCAATTCTCTTCAACAAATGAGCAGGTTTTTGAACAAGCAAAAAGGCTTTCTCGTTTTGATTTACCAATTACCGATCTTTCGAGATGGCTTACCGAAGAAGACCCTTATAACTTTTTGA
>CAUJDU010000004.1 GCA_963169585.1 Actinomycetota bacterium
CTTTTTTTTGGCTTTTTATTAAAAAACCCTATACAACAGGTGAAATACAACGCATAATCCAATCATGGGCAAAGGTGGAGAGTTCCCGAATATGTCAGAAGGATTATTTAGAGTTAGCAGACTTGTTGCTCACCCACTCATCACAATTCCACTTACTTGTTTTTTTGGCCTTTGGTTATTCTTCCACAATCCACAATCATTAACCATCAATATTGCTATATCTGCTTCTTTAGAATGGACTAAAGCGATATTTGCATTTGTAGCAATATTTGGCGCATTAAGACTCTCAAAAAAAGAAGACATACTCGGTTGGAAATTTGTTTCGATCGCTTGCATATTTTGGACAGTAGGACAAGTTACTTACGGAGCTACAATCATCCGAGACCGAAACCCTTCCCTTCCATCACCAACAGCAAACCTATTATTTTTATGTGCGATAGGTCTAGCTATCATCGGGATTTTCATGGTTGGCATGCACGGCTTGCGTTCAATGGAGAAAATACGAATCGCTCTTGATGGTCTTGCCATATCATGTGCAATCGTATTCATTTCACTAACTTTCATAGTTGGAGTACTTAACAACAATCAAAGTTCAATACCAGAAAATTCAAAAATACAATTTATTTTCTTTTTACTTGATGTAACTTTTGCGGCTTTAGCATTATCTATGTTGCTATACAGACGTTTAGACAAAATGATTGTACCCATTGGCCTTGGCATGGTACTTCAAGCAACAGCGGATATCATGTGGGTAACCGACCAGTTCAGAGGAAGCAATGATACTCTCGCCTTCTCACGATTACTACTATTCATTGCCGCTGCCTTGTATTGCTATAGCGCAACCAGGACCAGAGGGAGGCCAACAAAACAAGGAAGCTTACAAAGCGATAAGCAGCTTCGGTTAGGTGTATTCGTAATCATATTTGCTGTAATCTTTTTTGCAATAGTTAAACTTCCAACAACACAAGAGATATCTCCGATCGTAGCTATTAGTTTTGTTGTACTTTTCTTTGTGACCTTGATCGGACAAATCGTTAGCCATTTTGAAAATGCAAAACTTAGCCGAGAGCAAAGAGAATCTATTGATGCAATCTCACAAAGTGAAGCTAGATTTAGAATTGCATTTGAAAATGGGCCCACAGGCTTGTTGCTGATAGATTCAAATGGTCTAATTGCAAAGGCGAATATCGCTTTTGGTACGATGCTTTCTCAATACCCTCGTGATCTTGTAGGCAAAGAATTAATCTGGCTTATTCACCCAGATGATCGTGAAATGCATTTACGAATGTCTGACTCAGTACACAAACACAATGGAAAAGTTGAATACGAAGTACGATTCATTGAAAAGGAAGGTGCTATTTCTTGGGGTTCAGTCAGCGTCTCTCAAATGCCAGGTAAAGAAGAAGAAAAATATTTGGTTTATCAGATCGAGGACACATCTGAACGGAAATCCTCTCAGGAACGTCTTCAATATCTAGCGATCCATGACCCGCTTACGGGACTAGCTAACAGGGCTTACATCGTTGAACGAATAGACGAGGCGCTACATCTAGCAAAAGCTCAACATGAAACCCTTGGCGTCTTATTTATTGATCTAGACCGATTCAAAGTTATTAATGATTCGCTCGGCCATGCATTTGGAGATCAGGTTATTCAAACTATTGCGTATCGAATAAAAAATATTGTTGGCGAACGTGGAACCGTTGCCAGGTTTGGTGGTGACGAATTTGTGGTTCTACTTGGACCCTCAATTAGCGAAATTCAAACAAATAATATTGCGCAAGAAATTCTTGATGGAGTGATTAGACCATTCAACCTAAATAATGGAGAAACATATATATCTTGTTCGATAGGCGTTGTCCTATCTGATGGCGAGAACCACAACCCACAATCGCTACTAAGAGATGCTGATTCAGCAATGTATAGAGCAAAAGAACTTGGACGAAACCGTATCGAAACCGCAGATAAACAAGTCCATAAACGAATTATGCGCCAACTCCAAACAGTAAATGATTTGCATAGAGGAGTAGCGAATGACGAAATGCGGGTATTCTATCAACCAATAATAAGGCTAGATACGGGAGAAATCGCTGGTTTTGAAGCCTTGGTGCGCTGGCAACATCCTAAACGAGGATTGATATCTCCGGATGATTTCATTCCTATGGCGGAAGATACTGGTTTAATACTCGAAATAGGAAAACAAGTAATACATGAAGCATATTATCAACTAGTTCGATGGCAACAATTTTATTGTCAAAGTGATGGGTCGCCTTTAACCATGAGTGTCAACTTGGCGGTAAGACAATTAAGTGATCCAAATCTTCTAAATATGCTTGATAGGGTCCAAACAACATTTGCTCCTGAACCAGATTCAATGATTCTAGAGATTACAGAAAGTGCATTATTAGGTAATACTCGTCACGCTATAACGATATTAAATGAGATTCATTCGATGGGCTACAAACTTCGTGTCGATGATTTCGGTACTGGGTATTCATCACTCGCATATTTAAAACGATTCCCAATTGATGGATTTAAAATAGACAAGAGTTTTGTTTCAGGAATAAATGAAGAAGAAAATGATACTGCCATAGTTCATGCACTCATTGGGCTTGCACATTCTATGAATTTATCTGTGGTTGCTGAAGGCATAGAAACTGAATCGGCACGCAATTCATTGAAAGAACTTAAATGTTTATACGGTCAAGGTTACTTGTTTTCGAAGCCAAAACCTGGAGAACAATTTAAGCTAGAGCACAATAAGCAAAATATACTTGCGGCTCTGTACGCGAAACACCAAAACGGCAACGACGAAGACAACGACGATACCGCTGATCCCGATGTTATAGATCTTCAATCACGACGATAAGGAGGCCTGGCCCGGCAAACGGTGCAAATACGATTTTTACCTTTTGCCGGGCCAGGCCTCCTTTTAGTTTTTAACCGCCTGAAACGTCTTGAACTTTTTTCGATCCTTGACCAATGAAAGGCATAAGGTCACGCAAAACCTTACCAACCTTTTCAACTTGGTGATCATTAGTTTGCTTTTGCAGTTTCTTATAATTCTCAAGACCGGAATTATTTTCTTCAATCCACTCTCTCGCAAATTCCCCAGACTGTATTTCACCTAAGATCTTACCCATTTCAGCCTTAGTTGCATCGGTGATAACTCTAGGTCCACGTGTGTAACCACCATATTCTGCTGTAGTTGAAACAGAATAATTCATTGCTTCGATACCACCTTCATAAATGAGATCAACAATTAGTTTCACTTCATGCAAAGTCTCAAAATAAGCTGATTCCGGCTGGTATCCTGCAGCAACTAAAGTTTCAAAGCCGGCTTTAATAAGTTCTTCAACCCCACCACAAAGTACAGCTTGCTCACCGAATAAATCAGTCTCTGTCTCTTCTTTGAAAGTAGTTTCGAGTACACCAGCACGAGTTGAACCTATTCCTTTAGCATATGCCATTGCGATATCGTGCGCATTACCTGTTGCATCCTGATGAACTGCAACAAGAGCTGGTACTGCTTGACCAGCCTCATAAGTTCTTCGAACTAAATGCCCTGGACCCTTAGGAGCAATCATCCAAACATCAATGTCTGCGCTTGGTTTTATTTGTTCATAGAGGATATTAAATCCATGTGCAAAGGCTATCGAGTTTCCCGGTTGAAGATTTGGCTCGATACTTTCTTTGTATACTTTTGCTTGTTCTGTGTCAGGCAACAAAATCATAATGATGTCACTTTGTTTTGTTGCATCTGCAATAGAGAGAACTTCTAACCCAGCCTGGCTTGCTTTAGCTGCACTGCTAGATCCATCTCTAAGACCAACGCATACGTTAACTCCCGATTCTTTAAGGTTTAGAGCATGTGCATGGCCTTGACTTCCATATCCAAGAATTGCGACCTTTTTCCCTTCAAGTAAAGTGAGATCTGCATCTTTGTCATAATAAACTCTAGCCATTCTTTTTCCTTTCGTTAGGCTTATATTTAGGGTAGTGAGTTTGCAACTTCATTAGCGAGTTCAATTGCTATTTTTTCAGTTGATTCAGGTTTTTCTTCGTTACAATATGCAACATAGAAAGTAAAATTACGTAATTTAGCTATTACAGTATTGCCACATCCGCTATTTTGAAAAATAGATGTAAAGCCAGTTGTTAAAAAGGCAGCTTCGCCAACAGC
>CAUJDU010000005.1 GCA_963169585.1 Actinomycetota bacterium
GCGCCAGCAAAATACGAGATCTGTTTAGCTAAAGCAAAGGTTGGTCCATAAAAAAATAATGGGATTTTCTTACCTATTTTGGCTGCATAAATCATAGATACATTTACTGGACATGCGCCATGAAATGTACATTGCAACTTATTACTATGAATCTCTTTTTCTACTAATCTTAAAAATATGTCTATAACATCTCGTGGAGAAATAACAGGGAAACCTATATCTTTTGCAAATGGCATTCGAAATTGAATAGGTATAGCCGGATGATTCAAAATACGAGCAAGTGGGTGTGGGACATGTGCACCAAGTTCAGGAGCAGTCCTGACAATACTCAACCAAGGGCAGCTCTGCAACAAATCTTCTTCTACTCGCCTACACATTTCACCGTATGGCGTATCAGGACATGTAGGACTTGTTTCATCATAAACTTTATTAGGATTAGCAAAACCATAAACTGTAATTGAAGATCTGGTTATTACGTGGACTTCATGTTTCTTTTGAATTTTTTTTGTTGAATGTATTATTCCAGCCAATACTGCAGAAGTAGCTGCCCTTGCTTTTGATAAACTCAATCTGGCACCCGGTTCATAAACACCGAAATTAATTATGACATCTGGTGAGAATTGGTAAATAACATCTGCGATCCTTTCCGGATCATCAAAACGACTCATATAGAACTTTGTGCGGCTAAGAAAACGCCTCGGGGGAAACATATCTACACCAGCAATTTCATCTATAGCTGGGTTAGGCTCCAGGCTTCTGGCAATCTGTGTACCTAAATCTGAACCTAAACCGGCAATGAATACTTTCACATCACCTTATCGACAGTATCAGACAAACCTTTGACCTCAACTTCAGAAAACCAATACGATTTGTCCGTTTCGCACCTTACAAGTTACGATATTTAGGCGTGTTGGCTATAGCTCAGTGCGTATATGTAACACTTTTACAGCCAACACAGAACATAGTCATGGGTAATCAAGAACTAATACATCAAGCAAATCAGCTTCCAGACAACGATGGATATGTTGATCCATTTTTCCAAAATCGTGAAGCCCTACAAATTCGAATTAATGCACTATCACGAGCTGGAAACCTCTCCGCAAAAAAGGCAATCTACATTCTTCAAAATGCGCAATACACTAATATAAAATTTCCTTTAGAGCTTGCAGCACAAATATATTTTCAATTAAACACAAAAACTCAAGATCCAATTGCTCTATCTGAAAAACTTCAATTCGTTAAATCCCTTTTTAGTGAACCAGATGCCGTCACCGAACGAATTATTGCGCATGGAGTTTTAGATAAGAAACCTAGCAACACTGGCCAACCAAACGGTCAGAATACAAAAAAAGACGAAATAGATATTTTCAATTTCCAACTAATTGTGAATCATGTAAGCACTCAGACTCTACTTTCTCACGAAAATTGGCAAGACTGGCTTATCCGTGTTACAGAAATATGTGTTTTGAATATCGATTCACTTAGAGATCCGAGCTTTAACACGTTCCTTGAAACAGCAACTAATGCGATTAAAGGAACTCTATCGAATATAGACGAATACGATAAACACAAATTAATCGCATTATTATCTGCAGCACTTTTCAATAATTTTCCTGTTGATGCTCCTAGCCAACTTCAAAAAGTAGTTGAACTATCCATCGAACTTGGAATAAGTGAGGCAGAAAAAAATATCCGCTGGCAACAAATTCTCCAAAATCCGACTCCTGATATTATCCTAAGGTTTTCAAAACTTTTTGAAGGTGAAACTCCATCACAATTAGCAATGTTTGTAACTCGCACAATTCCAACATTTCCTGAAAGACAATCTCATTCAAGAATAGGAAGTGCTATAGCAAACTTGATAATAAACAATGATGTTGATATTCGTTCCAGGAAGGCAATCGTAGACGAGTTGAGCGATATTTACCTCAGATTTATAAATGAGATACAAACCGACATGCAAATAGATGGTATAGACGAGATCATCAAAAGTTTAATTTCAAATTTAGGAAAGGTAAGCACAAAAAGACATCAAGCTGAAAGTGAACTCCGAGATTACTTAGTCCAAGAATTTAAAGGAAGCCACGCAAGTGAGATACTTAAAGCCAAGTTAGTCGATGGAGATAGTGCGATTATTTTGGTTGCCGAATGCTTAGATACGAATCCAGATTTTGTTAATAGTGTAACTTCACAATCAAATGGCCTAGAACTTCTAAGCACACTTAGACAGCTTCGACTAAGTTTTCCAGTTGAACAATCTAGAGATCTGGGGGTCTGATCCCCCATTTCGGACATGTCCGACTTAGCCAATTTGGGGGATCAGACCCCCAGGTTGGCTAAGCCCAAACCTTTTAACGTCATATGCACATCAAGAATTGTGCCTGAGTGTAATAGTGGATGAATAATTGGTCCATGTCCACCAGTTATAACTACGATGAGGCCCTCGTTATAGTTGCTCACTTCATCGATAACATGATTGATTAAGGCAACTGCACCATTTATTAATCCGCTTTGGATACACTCGATCGTATTTCGTCCTATTAGCTTTACTTCACCGGTAATTTGCACCTCTGGTAAAGCAGGCGCATGAGACGCTAAAGCATCTCTCCCAGTGTGAAGTCCAGGATAAATTATCCCTCCAGAAAATTGCCCATCCCTATCAATTAAATCAATATTGATAGCAGTTCCACAATCTACAACTAGTACAGGTGAACCATAAATTTGGGTGGCAGCAATTGTGTTAGCAACCCTGTCAGGCCCAAGAGTCTCTGGTGTTTCATAATCTATTTTTGCTCCTCCAGAATTTTTACCATTCAAATATGAAACCTTCATATTTTCAAAAGATGTACAACCTTGAAGAACAGAGGTGATACGCGCCACTCCACAACAGATAACGGCCTCACTCACTATTATATCCAAATTATTTAGGAACTTGCCTAACACGTTTTCTATATCTTGAGCATTTAAAATTTCATTCGTTGGAATACTTTCAGGTGTCGACAATTCACCATCGATAAATATTCCATAATCAATATTTGTATTACCGACATCTATAACTAAACGACTACTCATAGCTCATCTAAACCTATATCTAGAGCACGAACACTGTGTGTTAAAGCTCCAACTGCAATAAAATCAACATTTGTTGACCCATATTCAACAAGATTATCCAAATTTACTCCACCAGAAATTTCAAATTTCATATTTGGGGCCACGGCAATAGCTTCTAGGACCTGGTTAACCTCAAAATTGTCAAGCAATATCAAATCAGGCTTTAACTCGATGACGCGTACAAGTTGATCTATTGAATCGACTTCAACTTCTATCGGGATTTTGCTGTAGTGTTGTCTACATCTTTTAATTGCTTCTTCAATCGATACAAAACTTAAGTGATTATCCTTGATTAAAAATGCGTCGAATAACCCCATACGATGATTTTGAGCACCTCCATGAGAAACAGCAGCCTTTTCTAAACTTCTAAAGCCCGGTGTAGTTTTTCGCGTATCCCTGACAATAGTTTTAGATCCAGATTCTCTCAACTTCTCCACATAGCGTTTTGTTTGTGTCGCTACCCCACTTAAATGCGAAAGAAAATTAAGCACTACTCTTTCTGCTTGTAAAATTGACCTCAAATTCCCAGAAATAATTGCAATATCTTCTTTTTGTGTAAGACTATCTCCATCATTTTTCAACCAACTAATTTCTAAGGTACTATCAATCGTTTTGATCGTCGCATTAACCGCCTCAATCCCACTCAGTATCCCTGATTCTCTTGATCTAAGGGCAAAGGTACCACTAGCTGATTCATCAATTGTTGCCTGAGCAGTTATATCACCTATATCTCCAAAATCTTCATCTATTGCAATATTTACCAGTGCTCGCAGGCACTCATTCTCAATTATTTGATCCATGTGTTTTATCCTAGATCTGTTTGTTTCCAAAGGGAATGAAATGAATATTGTCACCTGAGTAGGAGGTGAAATAGCGTCCAAGTTCACTATCTTTAGTTTCGGCACAATCTTCGCGAGTATGACAGCCTCTTGATTCTTGTCTAGCTAAGGCAGATTTTACAAGTACGGTGCCTACGCCTAAAAGATGGTTAAGTTCTAATGAGGTAAAATCTATATTTTCATTTTGCGAAACCTTATTTTCTAATATATTACTTGCAATGCTCTCAAGCTCTAACTGTACATTTTTTAGGCTCATTTGAGATCTCATGACTCCAGCTCCTGCATTCATTGCAACTTGAACTTTTTTTCTCAAATGAATTGCTTGATTTGGATCACAATAAATTTGTTTGCCAAATGTCTTACAACTATCACCTTC
>CAUJDU010000006.1 GCA_963169585.1 Actinomycetota bacterium
TAGATCGCCTTGAAGTGCGTTGTGAACACTGGGTTCAGCAACGACAAATATGCGCGGCTTTGCGCTTGGCTGAGTATTTCCATGTATAAGAGTTAATCCCACTATGCGCTCCTCGCACCTACATAGATATGTCGGCACGTCTTATTTGTTAGTGCCTATATTTCGGCCAAAAAATAGCCAATATTAAAGGGTATTTAGGGCTTTTGAACCGTTTTTTGGAACGAATCTAAAGACTACAGATAGCTTCATTACACGAAGAGGTTTCTAGTGCAGTTCTGGCAACGGCAGCTTGAGTAGTTCTGAAAAAATATGGTGGCTGAAACTCTTTCAGTCTATCATCATACCTTAAAGTTTTTGCCCAACCGTGCTGTATAGAACCTGGGGCTATTGCAGGGTCATCATCCTCTGCGAAATATGAGCCAAATACAGGACGATATTGTGCAACTATAGTCCCAAAAATTGTTAAAACTGGCGGCGAATTTGGAGTCAGGTTTCTAGAATCGTTCCAAGCGTTATTAAAAATTGTTCCATTTGGCGCACTTAATGATGCAACTATTTGCCTATCAGGGCACCTACTTCCAACAGCACATTCTACTACGATATTTTCTCCCGCTAATATTCCCATCATTGCCTCATTAGAATCTAGAGTACCTACCGTCCCATCAAAAGTTGTAGCTGGGTTCCTGGCAAAAAGAATATTGTCAGTAATAGTAATATTTCCTGTCGCTACAACTGATAAAGACCTAGAATAATTCCCAGAAATGCTTATGTTGCCATTCACAAAAATTACACCGTTACTTGGATAAGGAACCTCAACAAAAGGTCCACTTCCCGATCTCACGTTCATCCTTCCATATGCAGGTTGGCCAAGTTGAATAGTCACATTAGAGCCTGCGGCTGGGTAGTTATATGTACTTGCCGTCGTTCCACCAGCCAGATCTCTAAAGACATTACTAGCTGTAGTAACATCTGTGTTTTCACCGGCATTATTAACTTGCGAAGGAATAAATTGTCTTCCTTCATAAGGCAAAACAAAAAGCCATGTAGGACCCACAGTGCACTCACCTACGTCTATTCTACTCAGTGCACCGGTATCAGCAGTTTTGAAGTCTCCAGAAGCTAGATCTACTGCACCGCAATAATAATAGCCACGAACATCATTTGTAAATACTTCCCCCACTACTGCATCATTTCTTAAAAAAGCTACAGGTGTAGGTTCATATGGTGAGGCAGGAGGTAAAAGTGGATTTCTAGGCAACGATGAATATCCAGGCAACAAAGGAGAAGGAAGTTCAAAGTTAGTAAGTTGAACAGTATCAATAAATGATCGTGTACTGAATTGTTGTTCAAACCTTCTATATACACAGTGCGATTCATTTCCCGCACTATCGACAATACAACCACCCCTAGCAATAATAGTGAGTGTAACAATCTCTCTTAATAGGCCAGGAGCAGTGTCAGGAACAATTTTTGCCTTAAAACATGTTTCACGTTTTATGGCTGCAGAATCACAAGGTTCTAAACTACCATTAGGCCTCATTATGAACCAGCCTCCATAGTCAGGAGTAGGTCCAGCAGATGAAGCCAATGGCTGAACACTTGTGCTGTTATCAACGAACTTAGCTATTGCTGCAACAGCATAACCGTTTTTTTCTTTTGCTATAGTTGCATATACTGCATCAGCAACTGATTCTGCGGTTATTCTTGTAGTTACTATTGCTCTGGCTCTAGCTGAAGCTCGCATATCTTGAGTTGTTATCAAGGCAACTGTAGTTACAATCGTCACAATAAGAAAAATCACCATTAAAGCAGTTATCAATACGAAACCTTGTTCATCTGTTTTAATTATTTGCTTATTCATTATTTATTTCCTCTAGCGCATACTTAGATTGACGAAGGACTATTGCCTGTGAAAATTTATATGTGTCATTTTGACTTGGACCTTTAGTTGCATATCTAGTACTCATCTTTACATCTACTGATACCAAGTTAACAATCTCATCGTTTGTTACCAATGGAACTTTTGCTGTAGAAGATAATGAATATTCAAATATCTCAGGGGCTGACACACCGGCGGGTGGGTCTCCCAGGTCAGCAATAACTGAACTATTTTGGGGTGTGCTAAATGAGGTGGCCCAGCGATTTCTATCGAGTGGACTGCCTTGAGGTGTACAGGTGTATACATATACTAAATTTGGACTCGATCCAGCAACAGGCTGATTGTTAACACAGTTGGTAAGATTTATTCCTGTGACAGCATTATTTGGAACCCAATTTGGAGATGCTCCAGTTGAAGCTGCTGCACCCCCTCTGGATATACAACGTATCAAAGGAAAATCATCCCTCTCAACTACTTTTTTATCGTAATAACATAATTTATTGGGTTGTGCCCAAGCTAAAATTTGGCCAGTAAAAGTAAATTCTTTACAATTAATCGGGGCAACTCCGGACCTTCCATCTGGGTTATTTCGTATGAGAGTTTGGTGATTCTCTTTTAAACCGATCCTGCAAGTCTCTAGACTTTCTGCGTTAGCAAGACTGTCTAACAACTTAACAATTGAATTACGCGTGTTTTGTTGCGCTTCAGATTTAGCTAGCACACGTAGTGAAACAGAATTCGTTACGCCCAAAATAGCAACAGCCATACCCATAACAATCAATCCGATAAAAATTGCTACCATTACTTCAACAAGAGAAAAACCTGATTGGTTATTTGTTCTCAGTGTACGTTGCTTCATTAAGCTAATCACTAGCTAACCCCCCTAAAACTTTGGGCAGGTGTGTCTGGGGGGACATTTGATAAACCGGTACCAACTGCTCTAGCAGGCAGAATATCCGGCGTAATATAAGAAAACACCACACAATTTTTTGGCTGTCCTGGAAATGCATCATCAATAATTCTATTAATGGAATATGACGAACTCTCATGTTCATAAGGTCGGAGATTCGTATTCCATGTTGTAACCCCAGGAGCTGGTTGAGGAACCAAAATACTCACTCTATTTCCGGAAGCAAAAACAACGTCAGAATTTGGAACAGGATCGCGTTTAATAATCCCAACTTCTCGTGGAACGCCCTTTTCTCTCCATGAAACTTTTATGGCTCTAACCATTATCAAAGGTAATTCCTCATGTGCCGGAATATCAATATTGGCACATGTCAAGGTATGCCAATTTTCTCCTGGCCATTCCCACCAATAACGAATATCCACTATAAACCTCTGAGTAGAGTTATTCTCGTTAATATTTTCTTCCTTAGTGAAAGATTGGTCTCCAGCATTTGTCCCATTACTATTATTAGCTGCAAGTGCTTCAAAATCACATGCACTCACTCTATTCTCATATTCCTGTAATCCCGTTGGAGCTTTAGCTAATGAGTCTTGAATCCTGTCAACTAAAAACCCGCATTTATACGTCTTAGAAAGTTCATCGTAGGAGGAAGCAAGGGCTAAAGCTCTATCTCGCTGTTCAACCTGAATACGGCGATCCGCCATCGAGGACAGCGCAATAGTCGTTGCGGTAAAAACAATTACGAGAATTAACATTCCAACTAGAACTTCAACCAACAATCCACCTTCGTCGGGATTTCGTTTCCGGTTTTTCAGACAGGTTTTTACCTTCTCGGACACATTGCGAGAAATTTGCACATCAAAACTAATGCGCCTGCATGAAATAATCTTATTCATAGTCATGACGCTTTATATGTCGGCCATTAAAAGTAAATAATGACAACAATTTCGCATAATCTTTTTCGTATTGTGCGCGAAAGTGCAAACTCACAGATAATAAGGGCGTTATTGGTTACCCCAGCAACAACAAGGCAAAAATACCTTTTATACTTTGCAAAATGAAGATCATCTTTTTCTTGACGTGAAATGACCCGAACCCGAGATGTAGGCCGACTTAGTAGGCCATATGATAAATCTTGCACAGCTTCGCCTAGCAACAGCCATTGTCTATCACC
>CAUJDU010000007.1 GCA_963169585.1 Actinomycetota bacterium
TATTTAGGGCGAACTCCGGGAATTGATTTAGAAGAATTCATCAAACTAATGGTAACGAACAATGCCCCATGTGCCGATGCATTCATGATGGAAAATGAATTTTTGGATAGAGATAGCTCTTGGATAGATTTTAACGAACGAGTGCTTTCCTGTGCTTTTCTCCCAAATATACCATTATTGGAGAGGGTTAATTTCTTAAGTATTACATCTGCAAACTTAGACGAATTTTTTCAAGTACGACTTGCAGCACTATTGGAAGAATCTGGAGAGTTGAGCATAAAGCAAACTCGTAGACAAGATCTAATACAAGGACTACTCGCTCGAATTCATAAATTCACAGAAAAACAAGAACATGCTTTTCGTATTCTAAAAAACGAATTAGCAAACAATGAAATAATAATATCCAAAGTCGAGGAACTACCCCAAGAACAGCGACTCTGGATTAGTGAATATTTTGACGAACATATATATCCTGTTTTAACTCCCTTAGCAATAGACCCTGCACATCCATTCCCCTGGATTTCATCTCTTAGCATCAACCTTGCATTCGTCCTAAGAGAACCAAAATCAGGAATGCAAAGATATTCACGTGTAAAAGTCCCAACAAACATTGAACGCCTAATTCAGTTACCTGAGACAAAAATATTTGTTCCATTAGAAAACATAATTCAACATTACTGGGAACGATTATTTCCAGGAATGGATCTAGAATCCCATTTCCTATTTAGGATCACAAGGTCTAGCCAATACAAATTAGATCAAGCCGATGACCTGTTAGAGGCCATGAGCATAATAGTTCGTCGCCACCAAAAATTCGGGAAGGCTGTCCGACTTGAAATAGAGAGCGGACTAGATGACACCTGGCTAGAGCTCTTACAAAATGAAATCACTGTTGATTCGAATCGAATATTTCCCATAACTGAATTACTCGATTATACCGATTTAACGAAAATCGCGAAGCTAAATATTCCTGAACTGAGATATGGACATTGGAAACCAAAAATCCCGGCAAGATTAAAAAAGATTCCAACAATGCGCACCGACTTTTTTACTGATCTTAAATCAAAGGATATGCTCATCCACCGACCATATGAAAGTTATGAACAAACTGTAGAAGCATTCTTAAAGCAAGCCGCATTAGATCCAAATGTCCTTGCGATAAAACAAACCTTATATCGTGCAGCAAGTGTTGATTCTCCTATTGTACAGGCTTTATGTCGAGCTGCAGAAGAAGGGAAACAAGTTGTTGCACTTGTAGAGCTCAAGGCTCGATTTGAAGAACAGGCAAATATCGAGAGAGCTAAGAGACTAGAGCGAAGTGGAGTGCATGTTGTTTACGGAAAAGTTGGATTAAAAACTCATGCGAAGCTACTACATATCGTAAGAGAAGAAAGAGATTCACTCGTATATTATTCTCATGTTTCAACAGGTAATTACAATCCATCTACTGCTGGAATATACGAAGATTTTGACCTATTTACTTCAGATCAAAGAATAGGACGTGACATTGGAGATTTATTCAACAACCTAACCGGCTATACAAATATAGAAAATTTCCGAGAAATACTGGTAGCCCCTAACTCGATGCGAGATTCCCTAATAGAACTTATTCATTCACAAGGGTTCCCTGGAGGGTCGATAATTTTAAAATGCAATAACATCGTTGACCATGAAATTCTTAACGCGATATGTGACGCTTCCAAAGATGGAGCCAAAATTAACCTTATCGTGCGTGGGTCTATCGGTTTTACCCCAGAAATACTCGCTAGACATCCAAACATTAAAGTTAAGTCAATAATCGGACGTTTTTTAGAACATTCACGAGTGTACAAATTTGGCACAGGAGATAACTCCAAAATTTATATTGGCTCAGCTGATTTGATGGTCAGAAATTTGGATCATCGAGTTGAAGTACTAGCTCCTATCTATGCTGAACATGTTCGCAGATATATAAATGAAGCCTTAAGTGAATTACTCGATGATGACAACGAACACTGGCTATTAAACGAAAACGGCTGGGAACACAAGCTACAAACTAACAATGCTCACAATGCATTGATGGAAATTGCGTTAAATAGAGCACAGATTGAATCTAGATTGCCAGACGCTCAAAGGAATATGCCCGAAGACCGCATGGAAGAACCTGAAGACTACTAGAAGTCTCTATTCTTGTACTTCCTCATCATCAAAACCAAGGTCCCATTCGACAACGATTCCTTCACGTTCGGCATCTTTAATTACACGTTCCTTATTTCTTCTAAATTGAGGATCGTGCGGTGGGACAAAATTAAGTCTCGCGGCTACACGTTGGCGGAAATTTTCTATAACAGCATCATCACCAAAACGTTTGTCTATACCCCAATGAGGGTGAACAGGGCCGTAATACACGATTTTTACATGGCCTATGGTTGGGATTTCAGGTTCAATTGTTGTCATAGGTTAATAGTCTACAACGGACGCTCTGCCAAGGTCACGCTGGTCGTTTTTTCGTTGCCTCGACGATCATATTTTATGATAATTTTATCGCCAGGTTTCTTGGATCTGATGACAGAAACCATGTCATTAGCACTATTTATTTCTTTACCGGCTATTTCAACTATTACATCTCCTAATGCCAGAGAGCTCTTAGAAGCAGGAGAATTTGTCTGAATTTCAACTACTAGAGCACCTCTTTGAACTTTAAGAGAAAGCTCTTTTACAAGACGTTCGTTCACATCTTGTGCTGCAACACCCAAAAATGCAATTTTTCGATCTTTTCCTTGCCTTAAGTCTTCAATAATCGGTTTCGCGCGATCAATAGCGATTGCAAAGCCAACATTTTGTGCATAAGAAGGATTAGCTATTGCTGTATTAATACCGATTACTTCACCACGAGAGTTAACCAACGGACCACCAGAATTCCCACGATTTATAGCAGCATCAGTTTGAATAATACCTTGTAACTGGAAATTAAGTTCAGTATCAATTGTTCTATCAAGTCCAGAAACTATTCCTCGTGTAACACTTAATCCACCTTCAAGTGCCAACGCATTGCCAATTGCGATAACGTCATCGCCCACCTGAACTTTTCCAGATGAGCCTAATTTTGCTGTCGGCAACCCCGACCCTTCAACTTTCAACACCGCTAAATCTTCTAAAGGATCGCGACCTAACAAAGTTGCGCTCAAAGTACGACCATCATTTAGAGTTACCTCGATACTCTTTTTTACGCCCTCTACCACATGATTATTAGTGATAGTGACTCCATCTGATGAGATAACAAACCCAGTCCCAGCACTTCCACCAGCATTAATTCCGCCATCCACACTAACTGCAACCGTGGCCGGTTCAATTTTTGCAAGAACTTCTTGTACATCTCTAGGTCGCTCTAGCACCGAAGTATTTGATTGAACTTTATAGGAATAAGTATTTCGATTCTGGTAAAACCACATCGCACCAACGACTAACGAACCCACAACAAGACCTGCAAATAAAGCAATTGCTATCGAAGATTTTTGATTGCGCACAACAACCATTGGCGCAGGTGCTTGATGGGACTTTTGCAAACTTGGAGCGGGCGTTAAAGGCCGTTTAATAGGTTCATTTTCTGTATTGGTCTCAGAATTCTCAGGATCATTTTCTGGAGGACTAAAAAATGGAGGAAGGTCATCACTCATGGTTAAAGCCTAATACTTTATTTTGAGATTTTATGGATTATAGAAGTTCTATTTTGAATCGTCAGACTTTTTTTCTGGATCTTCCTTAGCACCCTCTTTTATTCCCTTTTCGAATTCATTTTTAGCTTGTCCGATACTTCTAGCAAATTTAGGAAGTGCTGAAGCACCAAATAGAAGAATAACTACTACAGCAACAATTGCGATCTCTGGCAACCCTATAGAACTCATAATTTTCCTTTCCAGGCTTATTTACCCAACAACACTAGAGCATCGGACGCCATAGCAGCGTTATTTAGATTATTTTACGCCTGCGATCTGCATCGACCGTTTTAGACAATCGCTTAAATGAACAATGACTTCATTAGAACCGACATGAAATGGGGCAAATCCTGGGTTAACAATTATCTCGTTAACCCCAAGATCAGACCATCTTGAGATTTGTTCGGCGACTTCTTGCGTCGTACCCACGAGCCTTCCTGGTTTCCAGCTTTCCAGTGTCTTTCCCTTCGCAACACCTGGAGGGGAAAGTTCACAAATTAGTTTGAAATAATCTTCTATTTCTTTTTGTGTATCAGCAACAACACAATAAAGACCAAGACTTAAATGAATTGATTGAGGATCCCGATCATATTTCTCACATGAACGTTTTAGAGAATCTATCCGATTTTTATAGTCATCAAATTCATATGCCCAACATGTATTCCAGCCATCACAATATCGGGCAACGATACTTAAAAGCCGATCGCCTTTGCCTCCAAGAAATATTGGGACCTTAGTCGAAGATTCATCCTGATTGTCCTTAAAATATTTGGCAGCACTAGTCAAACTTGTCATACGCTCGCCTATAGGTGGCATAACTTGGCCTATGGCTTCGTAGTCTGGTTCATACCAACCTGCACCTAACCCCAGCAAAAATCTTCTACCTGAAATTTCAAATATAGTTTTTGCCATCGCCCAAGTTAATGCCGGATATCGAAGTGCTTCACACAAAACAAGAGTTCCTATTTTTATTTTTGAAGTTGTTGTCGCAATTGCACTCGCAAGAGTCATGGGCTCAAGGCTTTGATACTTAGGATAAGTATTAGTTTGCGGATCTAGATCTCCACCGTATTTACCAAGATCTAACCCCAAATGGTCTGAGACATATAATGTATCAAATCCGGCGTCCTGTACTATTTGCGCAGAATCCAGAGTGGTTTTAGCCGATATGGGTTTAGAGGAATCGAAACTATAGTCGTAGTGTGGAAGGGTAATTCCTAAATCCATATTCAAAGCTTATCTATTGACATTTCAATTCCGCAAGAGGCCTGAACTCCATTTACCAAATTTCCTGCGTTGGGGAAGAGAGGGCTTATTTTTTAAGGCCACTCGTGCCCAACCCAGGAAATATGTTAAAAATTTTTTGTTTTTTTTAT
>CAUJDU010000008.1 GCA_963169585.1 Actinomycetota bacterium
CTATACTGGACACTTCGTCATAATAAGAGGATGCGACAACAATGGTCTCTATATAAATGATCCAGGCTTACCTCCGAGAGAGAATGTATATATAGAGCGTGAACTTTTTGAAAAAGCCTGGAGTTCATTTTCGGGTGAAGATTCAAAGTTTTTATACCCAATTGTTGGCTACAAAAATTAATACTATTTTACGAAGCTAAGTCTATGGTTCTAAGTAGATCTTGATTATGTATTTCAACTGCGTTTGTTTTTGGGTTTCTTGGGCAGTTTGGCGGTATAGGTAGTATTGGTTTTCCCTTTGCGATCAAACGTAAATTATTTAAGGAATGAATTCCATCGTCGTCTAAACATATACCAGAGCGAACTTGTGGCCCCGGCCCTTCTATGTCGATATCTAATCGATTCGCGTGGTTGTCTTGTGCTTGTAAAGAGTGATCTTCTACAAGTTGAAGTGATTTCTCAAAGGCTTCTAAAGTATGTTTAGCTTGCTCAGCAAACGTCTCATGTATTTTCTTTTTTGGTTTAAATATTGTTGTACGTATAGTATTTGGATTTCCAGGTCCAGATCCAAGCATCGCTATTACTGTGTCGTAAGCTTTTATAAAGTCTTTGATATCGGGAGTTTCAAATGAAGTTAGTTCAAAATAAGAGATAGAATCGATCAGCTCTACTAAGTTTGATGCCATGATTCTGATATTTTGATCAGAGTATATTGGTCCTTCTGGCCATACGAAGCAGGGTTCATATAGCTCTTTCCATAATTTTTCCCAATTGTAATATTTATCAGAGTAGGGCGTGTTGACTAAAGTTTTTTTATCTTCACGATCTAACATAGCCATATGAATATCACCTCAAGTAGAACAAACCTAGGGCATAGAATTTAAATAAGTCAAAATGAAGTTAGAAATTGATGTAAAACACCATAGATTAGGGGCTAGGACTGGAATTGTACAAACTTCGAAATCTCAATTTAATACTCCAGTTTTTATGCCTGTAGGCACAAGAGGAGCGATAAGAACAATAGCTGCTCACGACTATAAAGAGCTCGGAGCAGAAATAGTACTAGGGAATGCCTACCATTTAATGCTTAGACCAGGCGCAAAGACAGTCTCAGATTTTGGAGGTCTTGCAAAATTTTCTGGTTGGGATGGATTGACGCTCACCGATTCCGGTGGATTCCAAGTTTTTTCTCTATCTCCTAAAGTTCACGATGATGGTGTACGATTCCGGTCAACATATGACGGTTCATTAATCGAGTTAACACCTGAAGGAGCAGTACACACTCAAGAGTTACTTGGTGCAGATATACAAATGGTCTTAGATGTTTGTTCAGCATTGCCTTCTGATGAATCAACACTTAGACAAGCAATGATTAGAACTCATGAATGGGCTAAGCGTGCAAAAAAAGCGCATAGACGTGTAGGAGACCAATCGCTTTTTGGGATCATCCAAGGCGGGGATTCCGAGTTGCTTCGTTTAGAATCTGCACGGCGAACTGTAGATTTAGATTTCGATGGTTATGCCATCGGCGGTTTAAGTGTCGGGGAATCTCGACAAGTGATGATCGATATGTTAGATGTCTTGGAAGAAAATAATTCTTTCCCCCAAAACCAGCCGCGATATTTGATGGGTATTGGAGATCCTATCGGCATTATAGAAGCAGTCCTTCGTGGTATAGATATGTTTGATTGCGTATTGCCGACAAGGCTGGGTAGGCATGGTGTTCTTCTAACATGGGAGGGAAAATTACATATACGCAATGCAATTCACGCCAAAAGTGAGGAGCCAATAGATTCAAATTGTTCTTGCAAAGTTTGTAGAAACTATTCACGCGGGTTTATACGCCATTTAGTAGCTCAACGTGAAGCAAGTGCCCCATATCTTTGTAGTTTGCATAACTTATCTTGGATGTTTCAATATATGAATGCTATTCGTGAAGCGATTAAGACAAGTGATGTAGCTCTAGTTTCGTTACGAAATAAAATTGTAAGCGCATATGCTTAGAGGTTTATCTAGTTCTTAGTGGTGAACGCTTATTTATAGAACGGTCTGCAATTTGACTAGCAATACCTTCAATTCTGTCTGCAGATGTAATGGCTAAATCTGATGCAAGGTTAACTAGTCTGGTTACGGGCACATTGGGTGCAATCTTTTTTCCTGTATTCCCTAGAGTTTTTAAACTTTTACTTATTGCATGTAATGAATCAATGGTCGCCATATCTACAACTAACGATGGGAGTCTAGGTGTAAAACTGTAATCTCCAGGTCTGGATTGTGTTGCTTTTGTTAGGGCTTCGACGAAATCTTTTTCGTTGGCGAAGGCACCTCTAATTATTAACATACGATGACCGAGGAGATGACTTTTGAAAGATTCAATTCGTTCAATGTCTTTTTTAGAAATGGTTGATGGTCTATGAGTGTCAGGTGTATTTGTAAATTTACCTGCATTGACCCCAAGCATCGTTGCCGCAGTTCCTCTTTGTGTACTATAAAGTGCAAATATTCCATGGGCTGTCGGGTAATTTAATACCCTGTCGTGAAATTCATGGGCAGCCGTTTGTCTTTGATTTCCAGAAATTGCTATTACGTATCTATACGTTTTCAAGCCTTTAGGCTTTTCAGCAGATGCGGGAGTGTTAATTTTGTGGACTTTAGTAGGGTCAATTTGGAAGTCTCGAGGAACGATTCCGTGTATCGGTTCTACAAAATGTACACGTTTTAATATATCTAGATCATTTGTCACTGAACAATTATAGCAAAAGGCTACAAATCGGACAAACTGGGGGATTGATTTATTTGTTGGCTAAAAGCCTCTCCTGATGGAGCATTCTGGCTGTATCATCGTTTTCAGCCATTGCTAGAAAATCTAAATTGGTTGCTTTTGATAGGATGTAATCACATAGCCGGGGGTTTCTGGCCAAGATGGGACCGTGCATATAGGAGCAAACAATACCTCCAGAAAAATATCCGTCAACAAATGTTCCATTGGTTTCTATACCATTGCCTAATCCTTTTATCACATTTCCTAAGGGAGTTGAATTATTAGAGATTAAAGTTCGTCCTGCATGGTTCTCAAAACCAGTGAGATCTCCTACGCCAGGAATAACAGATTTACTAACAACTTCTCCAATGATTCTTGGACTACCTGGTTGAGTGCTCACATCTATAAGATCAAGTCCAGGGGAAAACTTGTTTTTACTAACAGGAAAGTGTTTTCCTAAAATCTGGAAGCCGGCACATATTGCTAGCAATTGTGAGTTCTCAATTGCACGGATAAAATCTTTTTTATTTTCCATTAGTAAAGTAGTAGCTAAAGTTTGTGCGTTATCTTCGCCTCCACCTAGCAGATAAATATCGCATGAGGTTGGAATCTTTTCACCGGGTTTAACTTGGATGATTTCACAACTAATATTATGTTGTTTTGCCCGATGTGAAATTGTTAACGCATTTCCACGATCCCCATAGGTGCCTAGAAGTTCTTGGTAAATGATTGCTAGGGAGATAGTCATTTTGATTGAGCCTCTTTGTTAAGTTGAGGAAGTGTGCGTGAAAGCTTTAAAAATTGTGTATAACTCGCAACAATGTTTGTATGACTATTTTTTTCACATTGAGCTATGGCATCTGTAATAGAAATTGTTGGAGTAACTTTTTTTCCAGCAATTTCAAGTCTTAATCTCATATCAAGTTCTCGTTCTCCAAATACAATAATATTTTTTAGCGGCGTAGATTCAAAATCAACATCATATAGCCATGAGGGATCCTTCCCGTCTGCGATGTTGCAGTTAAAAGCAAAAATTGTGTTTCTTGGCGAACCTTTTGAGATGTGCGTCAGTGTTTCATTCCATCCTGCTGGATTTTTTGCAAGAAATAGCTGAACTGTTTTATTTCCTTCTAAGTTAAAAATGGCATTCCTACCTGAAACTTCTTTAACCTCGCCAAAAGAAGTAAAAATTGTTCCATCTGGAATCCCAAAAGACCTACATGCCCATAGTGCTAACAGTGCATTATTGATATTCCATTTCCCAGGAATTTTTAAAGAATTTGTTACTTCTTCTATGAGCTGATTTGAGTTTGCTGCTAAATCATCTGGTGTGGAAAAGTTGCAAGATAGACATTTGAAATGAGATTGTTTATCCCATGAAAGTAACTCTCCACATTTTGGACAGGTGTTAGCGTCATCATGCCAGCTTGATTTGGTATCGACATAGGTGACTAGCTGGCTTTCTAAATTAGATAGTGAAAAAACAATATGTGGATCATTACCATTGGCGATAACTTTTCCTTTATAGCCCTCTAACATTTTTTGCCAAGATTTAGAGATAGAGCTGACTTCACCAAATCGATCAAGCTGATCTCTGCTTAAGTTTCCAAATATTAATAGTTCGGGTTGAATCTCATCGAACAAGCCAGGCAAGGAGCGTTCGTCAACTTCCAAAATCGCAAACGTTTCTTCATTGTTATCACCTTGCTTCGAGCTTGCTAATGCTGCAATCAAGCCTGCACGTTGGTTAGCTCCAAGTGCATTTGTTAGCACGTTTGAATGTTCTTTCTGAAATGCTTGAGCAATCAACCTTGTGGTGGTTGTTTTACCATTTGTGGAACTTATTACGATTACACGCTTATTAAGGGCCAAATTTTTAAGCGCATTAGGGTCAGCTATGTCAACGATACGGCCAAATATCTGTTCACCTGTCCCTTTTCCTAGGGCGCTAGAGCTCATAGCTGCTAATTTTCCTATAGATACAGCTAGTTTATTTCTGATAGAGGACATTGGTATATAGCTTTGCATGAAACTATCATTCATATCGGGTTTAGTGGATAAAAATATTCTCTTGATTCAAATCAAAGGTGCAAACTCTACAATACGGACAAAACATCGACTGTATTGGTTCCTCCTTTGAAAACTGTAGTTTTTCTGTGCTAGCATATCTGGTCCGCAGCCTATATTTTCGGGAACGCGTGGGGGAAAACCTCCACGTTTTTTGTTTGTATGGGCCCAAATAGCGATAGATTGCTATCGCCACATAATTAGCTTTCTAAGGAGGTAGCAATGTCTTTAACAGGCGACATAGACAATTTGCTAACTCCAATTTTAGAAGACCTGGGATTTAGACTTTGGGATATAAAGGTTACAAAAGCAGGAAAACGTTCAGTTGTTTCCGTAGTTCTAGATAAACAAGATGGGGCTAACCTTGACGAAATTTCCCAAGTCAGCAAACAAATCGGCCCGATCCTAGATGAATTAGCTTCATTAGAAGACTCGTATCACTTAGAAGTAGCAACGCCTGGTTTGGAACGTTCGCTTACAAAACCAGACCATTTTGTTTGGTCGCTTGGAAGCGAAATTACTGTTTCTTATAGAAGTCAAGGCACAGTAATTCGAAAAAATGGAAAACTTATAAGTGTCGATGAAAAACAAATTCAATTAGAAGATGGCTTAAATACTGAAACTATTGAATTTGAAAGAATTACAAAAGCTCACACCTTATTTAACTTCGAAGAAGCAATGAAAAAAGGTCCAATATCCGAAGAACTACAGGGAGAATCAGCATAATGAATTCAGAAATGATGCAAGCATTGAAAGCTGTCGCACAAGACCGTGGTGTAGACGAAATAGTACTTCTTCAAGCATTGGCAGATGCGCTAGTAACGGCTTACAAGAGATTTCCTGAGTCTGCTCAAGAAGCTGAAGTTGTGATCGATCCAGAAAGCGGCGATATACGTGTAATGGCTCAAGAGCTAGACGAAGACGATAATGTCATCCGTGAATGGGATGACACTCCTGAAAACTTCGGTCGTATTGCTGCTCAAACGGCTAAACAAGTTATCACTCAACGTATAAGAGAAGTTGATCGTGAGACTAAATTTGCTGACTACAAAGGTAAAGAAGGTGAAATTGTTACTGGTATCGTTTCTCAGGCAGATAACAGGTACACACTTTTAGATTTAGGGCGTGTTGAAGCTCTTCTTCCTCAAAGCGAGCAAGCTCCAATGGAGCGATACGAACATGCAAAAAGACTTAAGGCTTATATTGTTGAAGTTCGTAACACTCAAAAGGGTCCACAGATCGTTGTTTCGCGTACTCATCCTGGGTTAGTTGAAGCACTATTTAGACTAGAAGTTCCAGAGATAGAACAAAATGTGGTTGAAATAAAAGCAATCGCACGAGAACCAGGTAGGCGAACAAAAATTGCTGTTTGGAGTAATGACGAAAATGTGGATCCAGTCGGTTCATGCGTCGGGGCATCTGGTGGTCGAGTGCGTGAAGTTATGACAGAACTCCGTGGAGAAAAAGTCGATATCGTTCCATTCTCTGAAGACCCTCTTGCTTATATTCGAGCTGCACTTTCTCCAGCAAAAAATATCAGAGATGTTATTTGTGACTACGATACCGGAACTGCAACCGTTATAGTTCCAGACCAACAGCTTTCACTTGCAATTGGTAAAGAAGGGCAGAATGCTCGTCTTGCTGCTCGTCTTACAGGTTGGAGAATTGATATCCAGGCAGAAAGCGAAGTTACTGGCAATTTAGATTCCGCAAACGAAGCAACATCGCCTGCGAATGCACAAGCTCAAACTTCTGATTCAGTCGATACGGCGAGTGATTCGTCTTTGGAAAGTTCTGCTGAATCAGAGGATGAAAAAGTAGAGGAAGTTCAAGAAACGAATAGTTAGTGCTTGATCGCGTTCTTTGCGAAAAAAAAGAACGATAGATGAGATAATATTCACTGCTAAAAATTTGAACATATACAACAAGGAAAACGAAGAGGAATAAGTGGCACAAAAGAAGGTCCGCGTTTATGAGCTCGCACGCGAGCTAGGCGTAGAAAACTCAGTGATTATCGATTTATCATCCGAGCTTAAGATCGGTGTTAAATCTCACTCGTCTTCTATCGATGAACCATCAGCAGATCGAGTTCGTCGTCTAGCTGATTCAAAAGGTTTAAAGCGTGAACCAATTGTTGAAGAAAAACCTGAACCAAAGAAATCTGAAACTAAAAAAGCTGTTGTCTCATCTTCGTCTCGTAAAAAGAAAATTGAAGAACCTGCAATTGGAGGAGAAGATTCGCCACGAGATGTTGAGCAGACAAAAAGTCGAGTTGTACGTTCTTCAAGTGCGCAAACAGCAACCAACGAAGCAGCTGCAAAAGAATTAATTTCACAACAGCTAAAAGAAGAAGCCGAAATCACGAAGGCTATATCAAAAGCTGCTACTCCAGGCACAGCTTTACCTCAATCGAGACGTGGACCAGTTCCACCACCACCTCCTGGAAGACGAATAGCACCTCCTCCTCCTGGGGCTTTAGGTGTTAGACGCTCACCAGGTAATCAAGGTAACTCAACTAGTGGACGTGGTGGTGCAGGCCCAAGAGGCACAAGTGCCGGCCAAACAACTTTTCCAACTCCTAATACGCAAAACTTCCCGCCCTCTAGTGCGCCTGGGAAAGGACGTGGTTTTGCGGGACGTGGCACTCCAGGTGGTGGACGTGGCCCTGGCGGTGGAGCAGGTCGAAAGAAAAAAGGCAAGAAGCGACGTGAGAAAACAGAGCTGCAACCAACTCAATCGGCAGCACTTACACCAGCGAATACGCCGATACCTGAGGGTGAAATCATTGTTACACAAGGAATTACAGTTCAAGATTTTGCACCAAAGCTAAATAGAACAACTGCAGATATCGTGAAGATGATGTTTGCTGCTGGAGAAATGTTAACTGCAACGCAATCACTTGCAGACGAAATGATCGAACTTATTGCTGAAGAACTCGGTGCAAAAGTTCTAATCATAGAAGCAGGCCAAGAAGAAGAACTTGAATTATTGGCGTTACTCGGTGAAGAAGCACCAACACAAGATTCTGATCTAGTATCTAGACCTCCTATCGTGACTGTGATGGGTCACGTTGATCATGGTAAAACAACTTTGTTGGATACAATCAGGAAAACTAATGTTGCATCGGGTGAATCTGGTGGAATAACTCAAGCTATCGGGGCATACCAAACTTCACATAACGGCAAACGAATAACTTTTATCGATACTCCAGGTCACGAAGCATTTTCACAAATGCGCGCACGTGGAGCAAATGCTACTGACGTGGCGATTTTGGTTTGTGCAGCAAACGATGGTGTTAAGCCACAAACAATTGAAGCTCTTTCCCATGCTAAAGCTGCCGAGGTTCCAATAATTGTTGCTGTAACTAAAGTAGATATTGAAGGTGCCGATCCAGCAAGGGTCCGCCAACAGTTAACTGAGCATGAACTTGTTCCAGAAGAGTGGGGTGGAACAACAATGTTTGTTGATGTTTCTCCAAAAACAGGACAAGGAATGGAAGATCTTCTTGAAGCAATTCTTTTAGTTTCTGAAGTTGAAGACCTAAAAGCTAATCCAACCGGAGATGCTAGAGGGTACGTCCTCGAAAGTCATTTGGATCCGGGACGTGGTCCAGTTGCTACCGTGCTAGTTAAAAAAGGTGAGCTTAATATTGGTGATGTAGTCGTTGCCGGGCAAGGTTGGGGAAAGATTCGAGCCATGTTCAAAGACGATGGAACTCCTGTAGATATTGCTCATCCATCTGATCCCGTTTTAGTTTTAGGTTTATCTTATGTGCCACTTGCTGGTGACGATTTGCGTGAAGCGCCAAATGAGCGTGTGGCAAGAACGGTCGCTGATGCTAGAGAGCGTCGAAGGCGTTTGGCAAACGCTGTTCGTGGATCAATTTCTAGTGGTTCAAAACTTGAAGATATCTTTACAGCTGTTGCTCGTGGTGAAGTCGCAACACTTAGTTTGCTTTTGAAAGCAGATACACAAGGTTCATTAGAGGCACTAACTGATTCGTTGAAGAAACTCGACAAAGAACATGAAGAAGTTAGGCTTTCATTTGTTCATCGGGCTGTTGGAGGTATTACTGAGAGCGATGTTTCGCTAGCAGAAGTATCTAATGCTGCAATTATTGGTTTCAATGTTCGTCCTGATCGAAAAGCTCGTGACTTGGCAGAAAAAGCTGGAGTTGATTTAAGGCTATATGAAATTATTTATAAGGTAATTGAAGATATCCAAGCTGCACTTAAAGGTATGCTTTCACCAACGTTTGAAGAAGTGGTTACTGGTGAAGCGGAGGTTAGAGAAATATTTTCTGTTCCAAAACTTGGAAAGATTGCTGGTTGTTACGTGCAATCTGGAACGATTTCGCGAGGAAGTAAGGTACGTTTCCTGAGAGATGGAGTTGTGATCTGGAAGGGTAATATCATTTCACTTCGACGAGAAAAAGACGATGTTAAAGAAGTGCGAAGTGGTTTTGAATGCGGTGTCGGTCTAGAAAACTACACTGATCTAAAAGCTGGAGACGTTATCGAAACTTACGATGATAAAGAGGTCGCTCGCTAACCACCCTTACCGCGTTGGGCCGATTAAGATTGAAAATCTTGAGGTTTACGACCATACGCATCTAGATCTTGTCTGATTTGTCTGAAATGTAGGGTCGGATTGTTGCTCTCTGGCGCTGCCAGGAAGATCTCGTTAAGCTTGGTTGGATGAGAGCATGGATGCGGATCTCAATAATCTTAATTATCGTAGTATTTGTTTCGTTCTCGCAATCGTTAGCCTCTTATCCTATTTCCCCAGAAGTTGAAA
>CAUJDU010000009.1 GCA_963169585.1 Actinomycetota bacterium
TTTCTGCTCCGAGTTCTTTATAGTCATGAGCAGCTATTGTTCTTATCGCTCCTCTTGTGCCTACAGGCATAAAAACAGGAGTATTAAATTGAGATTTCGAAGTTTGTACAATTCCAGTCCTAGCCCCTAATCTATGGTGTTTTACATCGATTTCTAACTTCATTTTGACTTATTTAAATTCTGTGCTCTAGGTTTGTTCTACTTGAGGTGATATTCATATGGCTATGTTAGATCGCAAAGATAAAAAAACTTTAGTCAACACGCCCTACTCTGATAAATACTACAATTGGGAAAAATTCTGGAAAGAGCTAAATGAACCCTGCTTCGTATGGCCAGAAGGACCAATATACTCTGATCAAAATATCAGAATTATGGCATCAAAATTAGTAGAGCTGATCGATTCTATCTCATATTTTGAACTAACTTCATTTGAAACTCCCGATATCAAAGACTTTATTAAAGCCTACGACACAGTATTAGCAATGCTTGGATCTGGACCTGGAAATCCAAATACTATACGTACAACAATATTTAAACCAAAAAAGAAAACATATGAGATATTTGCAGAGCAAGCTAAACACACTTTAGAAGCCCTTGAGAAATCACTTCAACTTGTCGAAGATCACTCTTTACAAGCACAACATAACCACGCGAATCGATTAGATACCGACATAGAAGGACCGGGCCCACAAGTTCGCTCTGGAATATGTTTAGACGACGATGGAATTCGTTTTTTAAATAATTTACGTTTGATAGCAAAGGGAAAACCATTACTACCTGTACCGCCAAACTGCCCAAGAAACCCAGAAATAAACGCAGTTGAAATACATAATCAAGATCTACATAGAACCATAGACTTAGCTTCGTAAAATATTGTTAATTTTTGTAACCAACAATTGGGTATAAGAACTTTGAATCTTCACCCGAAAATGAACTCCAGGCTTTTTCAAAAAGTTCGCGCTCTATATATACATTCTCTCTCGGAGGTAAGCCTGGATCATTTATATAGAGACCATTGTTGTCGCATCCTCTTATTATGACGAAGTGTCCAGTATAGGAATCCTCTCCCCTTGTAATAGATGAATCTATTGAAACCATCACAGGATAATGCTGGATAAATTTTAAAATATCGCCATAGTTTGGATCACGCTTTTCAATTTCGAGCTGTGGCAATAATTCTGAGATCATTTTTGCATCAGCTATCAAATCATTATTTTGTTGTTGCCATTCTGCGATCTCATCACCATAAAGTCTTCGAATATAGTCAACTCCATCGTTTACAAAATCTTCATAGCTAAAAGGAGTTATAGTTAAGACATCAATACCTAAAGATCTCAAATATTGAAAACCTAAAAGTGGCCATGTCCCACTACCAGGATTATGCCCAGTTGCGATATCAAGTTGAGTAAAATTTGGTGTTCGATCTGGATAGAAATATTTAATGATCATAGCTAAACATGCTTGATAACAATGCATGTCGTCCTTCGCGTTAGGGATGAAAGCTACATCATGATTTATTTCTATAGATTCCATACTTAATCGTTCACCAAATCATGAATCTTATTGATCTTTTCAGTCGACCTATTTGCATCTAATCCTTGAATTTCTAGGAGCTGTTCCCTTGTTGCTTGCGATTCCTCTTGTGCCCCTACTTCAGCTTTCGCAATACGTGCTTCAATTCCCTCTTCCATAATTGCTATTGCTTCAGCTAAGAGAGCCTCAACCATTTCGTCTTCAGGAACCACTCGGACAACATGACCTTTAACAAAAAGGTGTCCTTTCCCACGACCAGCAGCAATACCTAAATCTGCCTCACGAGCTTCCCCAGGACCATTTACAACACAACCCATAATTGCGATCTGTAGAGGGATATTTTTATCTTCGAGAAGCGCCTGTGCTTTAGCCGCAACATCGATAACATCAATCTCAGTCCTTCCACAACTAGGACAAGCAATCAAATCTAAACCACTACGTTCTCTTAGACCCAAAGCTTCTAAAAGAGTTCTTCCTGCTTTCGCCTCTTCTATCGGGTCAGCTGTCAAAGAAAATCGTATCGTATCTCCAATACCTTCGTTAAGAAGTGTCCCGATTCCTGCCACCGATTTAATTAACCCATTAGGCAAAGGCCCAGCTTCAGTTACACCTAAATGCAACGGGTAATCAACAGTTTCGCTGAGCAATCTATAAGATTCAACCATCAAAACAACATTGCTAGCTTTAACAGAGATCTTTACATCCTCAAAATCTACTTCTTGGAAATATGCTAATTCTTTTGTCGCAGATTCAACCAATGCTTCAGGTGTTGCGCCACCATATTTCTCATAAAGGGCAGGATCGAGAGAGCCGGCATTAACACCTATACGAATAGGAATGCCTCTATCTTTTGCTTCACGCGCAACGATTTTAATTTGCTCGGGCTTTCGAATATTTCCAGGATTTAACCGTAAAGCACTGACCCCTGCTTCCATTGCAGCCAAAGCTAACTTATACTGAAAATGGATATCAGCAACAATAGGCAAGGGTGAACGAGGAACTATCTGAGCTAGACCTTCGGCAGCAGCTATCTCATTACAAGTACATCGGACAATATCGCAACCAGCTCCTCTAAGTGCATAAATTTGAGCAAGCGTTCCATCTACGTCTGAAGTTTTTGTAGTTGTCATTGATTGTATGGAAACTGGAGCATCTCCCCCAACTCCAACTTTACCAACTTGAACCTGACGAGTTTTCTTACGAGTTATCACACATATAGACTAGGACGTAATTTGTAACACGTCGAGCCAGAGCGTCGTTAAGCTAAATACAATGATCAATCCCACAAAAACAACTGCAAGAGGCATAAGTTTTTTAAAATCAGCCACTACTTTTCTCTTCATTATTTTCGAAGCTATACCTTCATATATAGCTACCGCAGCATGTCCTCCGTCTAAAGGAATAAGAGGCACTAGGTTAAATAACGCCAAAAACACATTTATTATTGCGACTAGAAAAAATAAGTACCAAATATCTTGGTTAACAAGCTGACCTCCGATATTGACAATTCCAGCAATCGAGCTAGGGCGATCTTGTCTTTCATAATCTCCTTCAACCACAGTTTGTGAATACTTAGAAATACCAGAAGGTGTTACTAATCTTTTCATTGCAGAACCGGAAAGTTTCACAATGTCCCAAACAGTTTCTCCTGATTGAGAGATGGCTTGTATAAAGTTAACCCGTTCGTATTCCGAAATCTTCGTTACACCCAATTGGGCATTGTCGGTAGCTTGCCCCTGTTTATCGATAGCTGCCTCTAGCCTCGTGGTTTTGGATATTGACTTTCCGTTGCGGATTAGAGTAATTTCGATCTTTTCGCCAACTTGCTTATTCGCAATTTCCTTAATTAAATCATCAAACGAATGAGTTTTAACATCATTAATGGCAGTTATTCGGTCACCTTTTATAATCCCCGCATTTGCAGCAGCAGAACCAGGGCTTACCGATTCTATAATTGCTCGGTTCTCTGAAGACTCTTTAGGAACACCATGTAGCGTTAGTGATGCAAAAATAAGAAGATATGCAAGAATAATATTTACTGTTACACCAGCCAAAATAACAACTAGCTTCTTTAATGTATGCCCTTCACGATAAGTACGTTTTTCGTCTTTCTCATCGACTTCTTCCATACTTGTCATACCAATAATTTTCACGTATCCGCCAAGAGGTATAGCTTTAATCCCGTATTCTGTTTCTCCTCTTTTAAATGACCATATTCGTGGACCAAACCCAACAAAAAATTCTGTTGCTTTCATTTTGGCCCATCTAGCAGCAATGAAATGTCCTGCTTCGTGAAGCATTACAGTTGTCAATATTGCCAAACCAACTAGCCCATAACCTCGTGAAGTTGGATTTACAATCAAGACTATTAATAGTGAAATAATGATTGTTAAAACCGATCTTGAACGTGTCTTAGACCAATTGGAATGCGTCTCTAAGTGATCTCCTGAAAATGTCATTTATATAATCCTTTTTTCAACGTATATTTGAGCGCGCCGTCTTGCCAATCTATCGGCCTCATAGACATCACTTTCATTATCGACATCTATTGTTCCTTCCTGTAACACGTCTTCAACCACTTCACAGATCTGGGAAAACGCTATTTTGTCGTCGAGAAAGGCTTGGACTGAAACCTCATTAGCAGCACTAAGCATTGCTGGCGCGCCCCCACCTTGCCTGCCTGCTTCATATGATAAGTTCAGAGCCGGGAAAGCCTGCCTGTCTGGAGCCTCGAAATCTAATGAAAAAATATCTTCAAAATTCATTTTTCCATAGCTAACATCAAGACGATCTCCAGCACCTAAAGCCAAAGCAATTGGAAGCCTCATATCTGGATGTGAGAGCTGTGCAATAGTTGCCCCATCAATAAATGTGACCATCGAGTGAACAATAGATTGCGGATGTACAACAACTTTAATTTTATCGAAAGGGATCGAAAAAAGTTCATGGGCTTCAATAACTTCCAACCCTTTATTAAAAAGAGTTGCAGAATCTATAGTAATTTTTGGCCCCATAGACCAAGTTGGATGCTTCAATGCCTGCTCTTTTGTGACCTGTTTTATTTCCGAGGCATCCATGCCTCGGAAAGGTCCACCACTTGCAGTTAACACTATTTCATCCACTTCTTGGGCTCTACCAGAACGCAAGCATTGCCATATTGCACTATGTTCAGAATCCACAGGAATTATTTGGCCAGTAAAATCTTTTGAACTTGTAATCTTTCTAACTACAGGACCACCTGCAATCAGGCTTTCTTTATTTGCTAAACCTAATATTTTATTCGCTTTTAATGATTCTAAAGTTGCTTCGAATCCAGCAAAACCTACGACACCATTAATAACCACATCAACATCATCAGCACTAGCAAAATCTTTCAACACATCATTATTACCATCAGCACTTGCTGCTTGATCAACCGATAAACCCCATTGTTGACGTTGTTCTTCAAGCAAATCTACATTTTTACCAGCAGCAATCCTTACAACTTCATGCGTGCTTGTAAGTCGTTCTAATACTTGTAATGTTTGAGTGCCGATAGAGCCAGTAGACCCCAACACACAAACTCGTATTTTGTCTCCCATTGATTACATTCTAGGCTACAAAAATAGTATTTCAACCCTAGAGGCTAAACAATCTGTTTTATATAAAAACCAAAGCTAAATAGTAGGCTACTGGCAAAGCAAATAGAAATCCATCAAAACGATCCATTAAGCCACCATGCCCAGGTAATATATTTCCGAAATCTTTCACACCGACATCTCGTTTAAGCATCGATTCCACCAGATCCCCAAAAATAGATGCACATGCAACCAAAGTACCTAATATTATTCCACCTTTAACATCTCCCCAAATATTTGATGATGATGAATATGCAACAAAAATACCTACGATGATAGAAGCAACTATTCCTGCTGTTGTTCCTTCCATTGTCTTGTTCGGTGAAATAGCCGGCATCAAAGGTGTACGCCCCATAAATTTCCCAAAAATATATGCTGCGGTATCATTCGCTGCAACACAAATAGCTGTAGAAACTAAAACGAATACTCCGATAGATTTCCCACTTTGATCCTGAAGCGCCAATATCATTCCAGCAAAAGAACCAAGAATACCAACATACATAAATACGAGTGTAGAAACACCTAAGCCGATGACTGGTCTTGCTTTTACTATCCCCAGCAAATACCACACGGAGGCGAATACAAAAAATGTAGCTGCACTAAGAGCAACTGATCTATCACCAACTAAATAACCTGCAAAAACGCTAAACAATGACCAAACTGCAATGAAGAAAGTTGCTGGTTTTGCTCCAATCTGCCTAAACGCTCCACTTAATTCAAGACTCATAGCCCCAATGAGTACTGCTACAAAAATAAGTGTTGGGATAGCTCCTAACAAAGCACAAAAAATTCCAATAGCTGCAAGAACAACACCCGTGATTGAACGTGTAACTAAAACTGAAATTTCACTTTGGGTTACTACGTCTTCCTTGTCTTCCCCAGTAGATTCATATGGTGTTGAACCAGGACGTTTATCTCTTTTAAGTCGTGCTTGGCTCGCCTTAGCTTTTTGAGTTTTAGAGTTTCGACCATGCTCTATATGTTCACCTTCTACAGGAGTTCTAGAAGCACTATCTGGAATAGTTGAAATTTTTGTAACATTGTGTTCGCCGGTATTTGTACTTATCCTTTTTACTGCAACTTGTTTTTCGAATTCTTCATCACTTTCAGAAATAGCCAAATTATCATCACTTTTTGTTTTGGCGACAAATGCTTCATCCATCAAGGTCTTTGAAGGGTCGTAATCTGCTTCGTTCCAATCATTTTGGTCAACTCGGATTCGTGGCTGTGAAGCAGTTAAAGCTTCCCAACCATCTCCGTCATCAACAACTGCTGCAGGCACTTCACCTGTAGGGGCTTCGCTCCAATGAGGCAATTCTACAATTTTTGTTTGTTCTTTACCCGAGGAAGTTTTTGTTGCGGATCTCTCTTTCTTTGCAGCTTTAGCCTTTGTTGGGGAAGCAGAGCTAAGTTCACTGGCTTCTTTTGCGCCAAGTATCCTTACACCTTCAACTTCTTTGCTTTCATCGGCCATTAGTTCCCCCTGTTTAACGTAACCATTTTCTCTATGAGCATGCTTGTTTAGCCTAGGTGATGCCTAGACCTCCATCAATTCTGCTTCTTTCGTGTTAGACATTGCATCGATTTCATTAACAATTTCTGTTGTCGTTTTATCTAAATCCTTTTCAGCCCGCTCTATATCATCCTTTGAGATTTCACCATCTTTTTCAAGCTTTTCCAGCTCTTGTCTTGCGACTCTTCGAGCGTTACGAGAAGATACTCTTGCATCTTCAGCTTTCGCTTTTGCAATTTTTACCAATTCTTTCCTGCGGTCTTCTGTCAAAGGTGGGAAAGTTAATCGAATAGAATTTCCATCATTTGTAGGGTTAATCCCCAAATCAGAAGCTTGGATTGCTTTTTCAATCGATTGCAAAGCACCCTTATCAAATGGGACAATCAAGAGTTGTCTAGCCTCTGGAACAGAAAAACTTGCCAATTGTTGCAACGGAACATTACTTCCATAATATTCAACATTTAGACGATCAACCATCGAAGCGTTAGCACGTCCGGATCTTATGGTCGAAAATTCTTCTTGAAGGTGGGTAATTGCTGCTCGCATGGATTCTTTTGCAGTATCTTTAATAGCGTCAATCATTATTTTCCTTCTTCGTTAATAACAGTTGTACCGATATCATCACCCAAAAGTACTTTAGAAATATTTCCTGAAGTTTCAACATCAAAAACAACAATAGGCAGATTGTTATCCATACAGAACGTAAGTGCAGTTGAATCCATAACTTTAAGGCCCTTGTTAATCACATCCAGGTATGTTGTACGAGAAATTTTTGTAGCATTTTTATCTTTTCTAGGATCAGCAGTATAAATTCCATCAACACCAGAATGAGTTCCCTTTAACACAGCTTGGGCTCCAACTTCAGCTGCACGTAGAGCTGCACCCGTGTCAGTTGTGATGAATGGCATCCCAGTTCCTGCAGCAAAAATAACTACCCTACCTTTTTCCATGTGACGAATTGCTCGTAAAGGAATGTAGCTCTCAGCAACTTGGGCCATGGTAATAGCAGTTTGAACACGTGAAGCTTGACCGATAGCTTCAAACGCATCTTGTAATGCTAGAGCATTAATTACAGTTGCGAGCATCCCCATATAATCAGCGCGTGCTCTATCCATACCTCGAGACGCTCCAGCCATACCTCGGAAAATATTTCCTCCACCAACCACTATGGCGAATTGCACACCTGAGTCTGTTGAAACTTTTGCTATCTCTTGAGCTATTCGTGCAACTTTTTCTGCGTCAATCCCGTAGCCGGTATCAGCAGGAGCAAAAGCTTCGCCAGATAACTTAAGTAAGATTCTTTCGTATCTCGGTGTACTCATCTGGCTCCTTATATGTAGTAACTCTTCTTATGATCAACCTAGCGCATAGTCCATTGAAATGAGAAAATCATAGGACCTTAAAGTTGGCAAAGATTAATCTTCACCAATCTTAATTCTCGTAAACTTCGAGACACTTGCTTGAGCACCAAGGGTTGCAAGAACATCACTAATGGACTGTTTATTGTCCTTAACGAATGGTTGTTCTAGAAGACAAATGGACTTGAAAAACCCGTCAAGACGGCCAGTAATGATCTTTTCCATTGCAGCTTCTGGTTTACCTTCTGCACGAGTGATATCTTCAAGTACAGCCTTCTCTTTGGCAACTTCATCTGCAGGTACATCTTCACGTCGGACATATCGTGGAGCAGCAGATGCGATATGCAGTGCAATATCGTGAGCAACTTCTCGCGCGATTTCGCTATCTGCAACATCAGATAGCTCTACAAGAACACCAATGAATCCACGGCCAGCTTGTAGGTGCTTGTATGCATCTACAACACTTGTTGTTTCGAACCTTGCAGTTCTACCAAGCGAAACATTTTCGCCAACAGTAGCTCCTAAAGTTGTTATTTCTTCGGCAACTGTGGAGTTTTTGAAAGGTTGTGTTTCTAAGTTCTCGGTTCCCGATTTAGCTACAAGAGCAGCTAAGTCAGCAACGAATCCTGTAAACATATCCCCTTTAGCGACAAAATCTGTTTCACAGTTAACTTCAACTAAAGCAGCAACATTTCCATCGAGTAAGACATCGACTGTACCTTGGTCTGCAGCGCGACCAGCACGCTTAGCAGCACCAGCTAATCCTTTTTTGCGTAACCATTCTTTAGCGAGTTCTATATCGCCATCGCTCTCTGTAAGTGCATTTTTACAGTCCATCATTCCTGCACCAGTTAATTTACGAAGACTGGCTACATCTTGAGCTGTGTATGACATTGTTTCTTCTTTCTCTTTATATACCTTCTATTTAGGAGTTTAAATTACTTGTTAGCTGGAGCTTCTTCGACTGGAGCCTGTTCTTGTGCTTTAGCCTTTTCTTGCTGTGCCGCTAACAGTTTTGCTTCACGTGCTTTTTGTTGCGCTGCGGCTTGGGCTCGTGCTTCATTCTGTTCTTTTGCTTTAGCAGCTAGTTCTTCTTTAGTTGGTGCTGCTTTCACACTTGGAGCAACTCCACCTTTTTTAACAGCCATTTGCTTTCCAGCCTCGCAAGCATCCGCAATAACTCGACACATCAAGTCTGATGCACGAATTGCGTCATCATTGCCTGGAATTATGTAATCAATAATGTCTGGATCGCAGTTAGTATCAACCATAGCGATAACTTTTATTCCGAGCTTACGAGCTTCAGTAACTGCAATGTGTTCTTTTTTAGTGTCAATAACGAAAATCGCGGAAGGCATTTTTTCCAAACCACGGATACCTCCGAGGTTACGGTGAAGCTTATCGAGTTCACGTGTAACTTTTAATGCCTCTTTTTTGATCATCAACGATGTTTCACCTGTTCGAACTTTACGTTCTAGTTCTTGCATCTTGTCAATTCTTTTACGCATAGTTTGGAAGTTAGTCAACATTCCACCCAACCAACGGTTGTTAACATAAGGCATTCCAACTCTTGCAGCGTGTTGCTTTACAGGTTCTTGGGTTTGTTTTTTTGTTCCAACGAATAAGATCAGTCCACCATCAGCAACGGTATCACGAACATATTTGTATGCATCATCAACTAGGTCTAGTGTTTTTTCGAGATTTATTACGTGTATGCCGTTTTTCTCTCCAAAGATGAATCTTTGCATTTTTGGGTTCCAACGACGAGTTTGATGTCCAAAGTGGACGCCTGCTTCGAGCATTTGTTTCATGGTGACTACAGCCACATTTCCTCCTAGGTTTATACTTCTATCTGGCCAGACACGATTTCTCTCGCGACCCGGATATGCCAGATATGCTTAATTTATTAGTACCTATTCTAAAGCATCCCTTAAATAGTCTGCGAATCATGGAAAATGTGTCGATTTGTCGCTTTTGGTAGGCCAGGCCTCCTAGAGAGTAGAGACAAACTTATTTACATCATTTAAGTTAAGCAAGTCAGAACTAGTTCGAATAGATCTCGCAACATAGAGTTCGACAGAACGTACCCCAATAGATTGACCAATTGCATTAAGCGAATCGAGCACTGGTGCACAAGGAGGTTTTGAGCCTTCTAGAATATGTTGCATAGTTGAGATAACCCGATCGTCGTTTATCATCGCTGAATGAGAGTTAGCTAAATTTGTTGTCAATTGTTTTTGGTCAAAAAGCAAATTCCATGTATCGGTTGAGGAATACACTATTTCGTTACCATAAGGGCTAGCTTTTGTACCTGCTGTCACAATCAAATCAGCAGAAAGTCTTATAGTTTGAATTTTAACTTTTGATAGTGCTTTTTGTTCATTCATCTCGTTAGCGATATAACCTGCTTCACCTACTTGACCTACCGATTCGGAAGCTGCTCTTGGTATAACCATCCCTAATTTTTCGATAACAGTTTTACCATCTTTTTGAGTTTCTAAAATTTCTCTGCCAGAAGCAAGTGCTGTACCGTTCGATGGTGGTGCGAGCATAACTACTTTTTCAATTTTAGGATAAAGATCATTACTTTCGTCATAGTATTTTGCCAACCACAGTGTCAACACTGACCCACCAAGCGAATGCGTAGTTATGTCCAAAGTTTTTCCTGGATTTGCCACTTTAAAGTTTTTTATTTGAGTATCCATAGCTTTTGCAGCTATATCTAAGTTTGCATAGGTGTCTTGCGGCGTATAAGTGCTTAATTCTGGAGAATACGAGAAATATTGAACTTCACTTTTTTTATACCCCAACTTATCCACAGGGAGATTAAGCGTAGATTCCAACTTTCCATTTGGTAAAACCTCTCCACTCGTCCCTAACCCAGCAACTACAAATAAACTATTCCCACTACCTTTATATCCATCTGCATCAGAGCGAACCCTATAAGTTATTCTTGGGTTACATTTCAAAACTATAGCCTTAGAGCAAGTTTGCAATAAACATGATCCAGGAATAGAGACCGCGCGCAAAATTTCGGGAATATCATAGGTTGCATATTGGTTAAGAACCTTCAGTGTCGTATCCCCTGTTGATTTAATAATATCTTTAACCAATAAACTTAAATTAATTGCCATTTCAGAAGGTAATGAGACAAAATCTGCCATTACCTCTAGAAACCATATTGCACTCTGCGTCCCAGCTTCAAGGGCCCTCTCATAAAGTTTGGCGATTTCTTTGCTTAATGCTTTCAAATCATCAAAAGCTAATTTCAATTGTGCAACGAGATTCTTTTCAAGTTCTTGGATATTCTTAATCCCCTCTTTAATCCCCTTTTTTACACCAGCTAATGTATCCCTAGCTAACTTTTTAGCAAATACATCCATCTTTTTTAGTAGCTCAATTGCTTTATCATATGACTTAGCAGCACTGTCAGACAGCCTTTCTAGATTTTTTATACCTTGCCCCACAAAGTATTTCAAATACTTCTTTATCCTCTGAATTGGATCTTGAGAGTCTAAGAATTGTTGTATAACTTTCCGTTCAATCTGCGACAAGGTTTGAGAAAGAGGTGAAAACGGCTTTTCAATCTCACCTAATCTGATGTTACGGACAACCTTTTGACCTGATAAATATTTCATCGGGTCAACATAGTTCCCTCTATAGCGCATTGTGAAAAGAAAAGTATTTGAGTCACGTAACAAGGCTCCATAAGCAGTAGCCCCTAATAGTTGTCCTTTTGTAACTAAATCTCCAAGCGATACCGTTTTGGTTGCCAAGTTTGTATATGTAGTTTTGAAATCTTTACCATGACTGAGCGTAATGTGAAGTGAACCAGCAACTTTCCCAGCAAAAATGACTTCTCCATCGGCTGATGCAAATACTGGTGTTCCTGGCTTTGCCTTAAAAGCAACACCTCTATGACCAGGACCGTACTTAAATTGAGGCTCGATAAATCCCTCAACAATCATATTATTTTTTAATGGATATCCAAATGTTGAAGTATCATTCGCTTCGATTGCAATTGCTGGAAAAGATATTCCAACAATAAGGGCTATCGACAGCACGCACAACAAATAGGAAGTTATTTGCTTTTTATTTCCCATTACATTCTCCAAGATGGATTCCGTTCAGGGAAGAAAAGTACTCAACAGTAAATGAGCTAAAGGCAAGTATTCCACAATATCTAACGCATGTAAAGGGTCGCTTAGAAAATACTTACCTATTCCAGGGTCGGACCCTTTTGTTCGGACCCTTTTTTTGCCAGCATGGGTAAAGTTTGATTTGTGAAGTATGCCAGGTTTGAGACCAAGTATTTGAAGCGTGGTTAGTTTTTCAGTGGCGCGACATTGAATCAGCGGCACAAGCAAGCGTCAAAACAACATATACAACGCCGAGCCAAAAAGGAACATATTTCAAGCTATCAGTAGCGATAACGCTAAGTGCAAAACATAGTAATGCCGCAACACCAAAAAACTTTGTACGCATATCCATTATGAAATTCCCTGCAATAGAAACATTGATAAAGCACCAATTGCAGCCGTTGCAGGAATGGTCACTACCCATGCCCAAACAATGCGACTTGCCACTGGCCATCTCACTGCATTTAGCCTTCTTGCCGATCCTACACCTACTATTGCACCAGCAATAGTGTGTGTTGTTGATACTGGAATACCTGCAGCCGATGTTGCAAAAAGAGTTATAGCACCCGCAGTTTCGGCACACACACCACCTATTGGTTGAAGCGGAGTGATTTTGCTTCCCATTGTTTTTACTAATCGCATTCCACCGGTCAATGTTCCTAATGCAATAGCGCTATGTGCACTTATAACAACCCACAAGGGAAGCTCTTCATGAGAATTGGCATATCCCCCCGCTATCAACAGTGCAAAAATAATTCCCATTGTTTTTTGTGCATCGTTTGCACCATGGCCAAGAGAATATGCTCCAGCTGATGCGAGTTGCAATCTACGGAATAATTTATTTGTCCTGTCAACATTAGTAACTTTTACTGTTGACCATTGCGTAATTACCATAAGTATGAATCCCAGCGCTAAACCAATTAACGGTGCCAGGACGATAAATAATCCAATCTTTGTAAAACCTTCCATTATTAGGACACTAAACCCGCCTTTTGCTATTGCAGCACCAGCCATACCCCCCACCAAAGCATGAGATGACGATGTTGGCAAACTCAAATAATAAGTAATAAAGTTCCATGCAATAGCACCAAATAAACCGGAAAAAATAACTCCAACACTTAGAACATCTTGGATCACAACATCTTTAGCAATTGTGTTTGCTACTTCAGTTCCAAAAACCAAGAATGCAACAAAGTTAAAGAATGCAGCCCATAGGACAGCAACTTTTGGTGTTAGAACTCGTGTTGAAACAACTGTTGCTATTGAATTTGCTGAATCATGAAACCCGTTTACAAAATCAAAAATTAATGCAACACCAATTGTGAAAATAATAACTAAATGATCTATATCCATCAATACTTCTTTACGACTATGAATGTTTCACAGTAATAGCCTCAACGATATCTGCAACATGGTCTGTCATTTGAACGGCCTGCCGCAAAGATTCATTAACGTCTTTGAGTTTTAACACTTCAAAAGATTTCAGTTCTCCCGAAAAAAGATGTGAGACACTTGTACGATATATTTTGCGTGCCTTACGTTTGCACTCTGCAATAGCATCTAACTCTTCTTCGATATCATTAAATTTCGAGAGCTTTTTCATCAGATTTTGCACATGCGTACAGCTATTAACAAGCACACGCGCCAATTCGCTTAGATGTTCATTTTCTTCTTCCACATTATGTAAAACTACGACATCAGCAACATTGAGAATTTCATCCAAGATATCGTCTATGCCCTCTGCTAATTCATGGATATCTTCACGATCAAACGGGGTAACGAAAGAGTTATGAACTTTAGAGATGATTTCACGAGTATAACCATCTCCTTTCTTCTCAATTTTTTTAATCTCTTTCATCATAGATTCTGAATCGTCCAAATGAGTATCTATCATCTTTAGAAGTTTTACTGCACCATGATGTACATTGTCCGCTGCTTCAATGAACAATGGGAAAAACGATTCGTTACGCGGGATTAATCGAAACTTCATGCAACTCCTTTGAAAGCATCTGATATCAAACATTAGCGTATTCCACAGCTAATAGGCGAAGGTTAATATCAAAATATCTGTTTCAGATCTGACAAACATGAACAAACAACTGCTCGCACTTAATACGCCATGCGTGGTTACTATACAAAAGGCAATACTTTTTTATTTTTTACATTCATTTCCAATAACCTGGAGTTTATATATACTTACACCAGAGTTTGAATATACCTTTTTAAAGTTTTCTACTGGCGAGACCTCTAGGACCTCGAGTGGTGGAATGTATGGGGTACTTAAGTCATGGTAGTAATACCTAACACCAGAATTATAAAGATTACAAAACGACTCCTGAAAATTTGTTTCCAGACCTACGTAAGATCTGTAATATTTATGAGTTATATTTTGGTTATATAGAGCATTATGAAAACCCATTGTAATTTGGTTGCCTGTGTATACAGGCAACCAAGATGCCCCTGACGTTGGATAGATTCTTGATCTGATTGCATCATGCTGTTTTGCATCATTTAAGAATATATCTTTTTTACTTGTATTTTGTTCTATCCATTTGAATGCTGATACATCGGTCTTATCTACCATGGTGAAGCCAGCAGTATTTGTACTAAAAGATCGATATTGCAATAGTCCATATTTGAATGATATTACTGCGACAATTATTATACCTAATATTGCGAATCTCTTTGATTTTAATGAATTGTCCCACAACAGTGTTAATCCACCGGAGAGAGACAGCGCTAGAAGAGGAAAAGCAAGGAGTGAACCTGTTTCCGTAATTATGTCTAGAGAAGATATCTGAAAAAGGATAATCATGGCACAAATACCAAAAATACTAAAGAAAATTAGCAATATTGATATATATATAGTTCGGCTACCTAACAAAGTGATTACTAGAAGGCTTGCCAAAACAAAAGGTGCATAAAACAACCCATAGGCATCATAGCTAGACTTGAATTGGTGGTAGGTAAGAAGTAATGAGGTACGAGGCCGTAGCCTCATCGTCGTTGGCTGATCGACTTTTTCGATACCATAGGCTTTTTGGGTAGATACAACACCTTTATCAACCGTAACTCTATCTTCATTAGTACCTATATACCAAAGTCCGCTTAATAAGACAGTTATCAACCCAACAAATATCGAATATTTGATTAAGTTAAGCGGAACTTCGCGATTAGACCTATCAGTTAGATTCTTGAGAAAAATACTAACAATAAAGAGGGCTATTGTTACAGCCACAAAAAAACCGGTTGGTAGATGAATAAAGATAACTGTTAGTAATGACAAACTCAACAATAGTGAGTTCTTCATATTTGTATTTTCCAAAAACCACTTTAGAAATAAAAATACAAATGGTGCGAAAGCTATAGCAACAATTAATGAATTCTTCCCTGCTGCTGAATACAGTGCATGAGGATACGGCAAGGCAAATATTGTTACACCTAAAGAGATAGTAAAAAATTTACTTTTTGTTATTAGATAAGCAGCAGCTCCCCAAGCTAATACTGTAGCCGCATTAAAGAAATTTGTAACATATAAAGCTGATTGGCCAAAATTCATGTTAAAACTTTTTGCAAATGCCATTAGCAAAACATGCAACCCAGGTGAATATAGATAACTCATTGAATGAGTATTATCAATCGTTCTCGCCCAATAAGCATGAGAAATTGGATCGTGTAAAATTGGTACCTGGTCACCAATGACAGAATACACTCTTGCAACAAACGCTATCCCAAATATTAGATAAATTACAATTATGGGTTTGAAGTCGAATTCACCGATATCAATCAGCTCAAATCTATCCCTTTTTATTAATAAGATAATTATCGAAACGATTACAAGATTAAATGCTAAAAGCGTCTGCATATATATGGGTATATGTAAAACAAAAAGTAGTACTGAAGAAACAATAAGAATCGACAAATTTACAGCGAAAATTACGGGTACCGCCAATAATAAATTCTTTTTTGTTAACTTAAATATCCAAATCGCTGGAAATAATCCAAATATTACAGCACTAAAAAAATTCCCGAATACTATCGAAAAGAAAAATATAACAAAATAAAAAATAAATAGGCCATTTTTTTGTAATCTATAGTTGCGCACTTGCATCTAAGCTTAACCATTCAATGATCAACACGAGGTGGTTCTTGAAGCCGTCCCCGTAGCTGCAGAATAGCTTTAGTATGAATCTGACATACACGCGACTCTGTCACTGCCAACACTTCCCCAATCTCAGCCAAAGTTAATCCTTCGTAATAGTAAAGGGTCAATACAAGTCGTTCTCTATCTGGCATTCGATTAATAGAGTCGGCGAGCATCTGTTTCATTTCGTCAACTTCAAAGTTTGCTACAGGATCGTGAGTCGCATCTGCTGACAATGTATCTTTGATAGTTGTCGTACCTCCACCATCTCCACCTACATCGATCATTTCATCAAGCGCAACAAGACCCACGAAGCTAATTTGAGTCATCATAGTATTTAGTTCTTCTTCACTAACACCGAGTTCTTTTGCGACTTCAGAATCTTCAGGTGTACGCTTTAATTCATTCTCTAGATGCGAGTATGCGCGTTCAAGACTTCGTGCTTTTGCACGGAGTGATCTTGGTACCCAGTCGATAGAACGTAGCTCATCAATTATCGCACCCTTGATTCGAGAAATTGCATACGTTTCAAATTTGAAACCACGTTCAGGTTGGAATTTTTCGATTGCATCGATCAAACCAAAAATTCCATAGCTCATGAGATCGGACTGATCAATACTTTGGGGTAAACCAGAAGCAACACGTCCGGCAACGAATTTAACAAGTGGCGAGTAATGCAATATCAACCGATCACGTGCATTGCTTGTCGTATCTTTTGCGTAATCATCCCAAAGTTCAGCTACGACTTTGCGATTCTTCGCGGTGGCTACCGTTTTGGCTATTTCTTCATCTGTTTTAGGCACGTGGGTGAGTCTCTTCGTACACGGATCGTAAGTGATCCTGGGTTATATGAGTGTAGCGCTCTGTTGTGGCGACACTCGAATGTCCTAGTAATTCTTGCACACTTCGAACGTCTGCGCCGCCAATAAGCAAGTGAGTAGCATAGGCGTGTCTGAGCTGGTGTGGGTGGATTTTCGAACCATCTTCTAGACTATATTTGTCCAAAATCCGCCTTACATCGCGTGTGCCTAGTGATTTACCTGATTTTTTTATAAACACTTTTGACCTCGGCGAGCTGTTTTTCAGGTATTTTTCTCGTACTTTCATGTATTTCAAATAGGAATCTAAAGCAGGTTCGCTAAGTGGAACTACCCTAATTTTAGACCCTTTACCCAAAATGCTCATTGTTTGCTTGCTGGTATTTATGTCAGCCACTTCTAGAGAGCAAAGTTCACTTACTCGCAACCCCGATCCATAAAGCAATTCGAGCACCAACAAATCCAAAGGTTCATTTTTGCTAGAAATATTTAGTATTCGTGTTATCTCTTTATTAGCTGGAACCCGCGGTAATTTTTTTGGAGTTTTTGGTGCTGAAATCGAATGCGCAAGAGATGGTTTAATTTTCCCTCTCTTAGCTAAAAACGAAAGATACCCTCGCACACTTGCAACTTTTCTGGCTATTGAGCTAGACGCGAAACGCTGTGTTGAAAGCCAAGAGATATATCTTCGTAATAAAATACGATCAATCTTTTGTGGATCTTTAACCTTAGCTCTAGTTAGAAATTCTAAAAATTGTTTAATGTCACTAAGGTAAGCATCTCTAGTATGTGATGATCGTGTTGATTGTTTTGCATCGTAATCATCTAATAGCCAGTCGGTAGAAAAATCATTAATAGAAATTTCAACTTTAGATTTCATAAATCTAAGTCTACTAAGAATAAATCTATTGATATTTAATATGTTGATCATAATTCGATTCAGTATTGTGAGCGACTGTACTATCTTCACCGATGAAGTCAGCAGTACGAAATATTTTTACAGGAATTGCGCTCAGCGCATCCGCTTTAACAGCAAGTTGTACAATAAACAACTCGGCACAACCAACTCCAAAACTGTTATATCCAAATATCCCAGTTGTCCCCCATGATAAAGAAATTGTTGGGCATGCTCTCTCTGGCCAAGGTGAGATTGCTTTAGACAATCCTGGAAAACAAAGCGAACTTGTTATTGATGGAGGAGATGATGCCGCGTGCATTGCGACCGTGATAGTCAGCACAACCCAAGAAACTGATGATATACAAACAGTCTCATTTACACCTGGCATAGCAACAGCTTATGAAGATTTGCATGCAATAGAGATGGATTTATCTGTACATTTAGATGTTGATATTGAAGGGCGTACCCCTTCAACTACTATCCCTAGATCTCAGATTTCGAACAAATCAGTCATGGAAAATACTGCTAATGATTTGTTAGACATAACACGCAAAGGATGCGAAATTTGGGCGAGAGATATAGCTCCTATGCTGGGGAATTAATTTTGTCTCACCTCTAGTGTAAGCTGACGCTAACAAACTTACTTCCCTTATTCACAAGAGTTAGGGGAAATATGTTTAGTTCTATAAGTTCAGCCACTTTTCATGGTGTTTCCGGTACAGTTATCCGCGTTGAGGTTCATACCTCTTCAGGCTTTCCAGGATATACCGTTGTCGGAATGCCAGATACTGCGATGCGTGAAAGCAAAGAACGGATAAGATCGGCATTACTTTCTTCAGGGATCGGTTGGCCCCAATCTCGAATAACAATAAATTTAGCACCTGCAAATGTTCGAAAATCAGGAACTGGTGCTGAACTAGCGATACTAGTAGGGCTGTTATGTTCAACCAAGATATTAGATCCAAAAAGATTTTACAATGTTGGTGTTATCGGTGAGCTTGGACTTGATGGGGCAATCCGCCAAGTAAGTGGAACTATTGCACGGGTCCTTGCACTAAAGAAATCAGGGATTGAACAAGTTTTCGTTCCACTAGAAAATGCACATGAAGCTTCACTCGTTGATGGGATTGAAGTATTTGGTATTGAATCTGTTGGAAATCTAGTTAGACATTTGACCGAAGGTCTGCCATGGCCAGATATCCCAGATAATAAAAAACTAAGTTTTGCGTCAAAAAGAATTGGAGACTATCAAGATATTGTTGCCCAACCGCTGGGGTGTGAAGCGATGATGATATGTGCAGCAGGCGGACATCATACTTTACTGATGGGCTCCCCTGGAATAGGAAAAACAATGCTTGCAGAGAGGATCCCTTCTATATCAAGCAAGTTGACTAGAGAACAAAGTCAAGAAGTTACAGCCATAAATTCTATTTTGGATGGAAAAGTTTCCAGATTAGCAATCGAACGTCCATTTAGACAACCTCATCACAGTGCTAGCGTTGCCTCTCTCGTTGGAGGAGGATCACATGTTATAAATCCAGGTGAAGCTACACGTGCACATCATGGCTTTCTATTTCTAGATGAACTATCTGAGTTCTCTATAAATTCTCTTGAGTCACTCCGCCAGCCTCTCGAATCTGGAATTATCTCAATTTCTAGAGCAAATTATCACACAAAATTACCTGCACACTTCACACTTATTGCATGTTCAAACTCCTGTCCATGCGCAAAGCCTAGAGAGAAATGTATTTGTTCCGATAGCTTAAGATCAAAATATTTACGCAAACTATCTGGGCCACTTCTAGACCGATTTGATATTCGTCTAGAACTTTTTAGGTCAGATTTTCTAGAAGGAAAAACTCATTCGAGTTCAGAAATGAAATCTCGGGTCAAAAATGCAAGCCAACGTCAACTATCTAGGAACTCTGAATTTGGAATTACATGCAATGCACAACTGTCCAGTCCAATTTTAAAAGAATACTTTGTCTTAAAAGACGGGCTGGATCTCTATCTTAAAGAACATATCGAAAAACGTGAAATTTCAGGTAGAGGTGCAACAGCTATTTGGAGGGTGGCACGGACTATAGCGGATCTAAATGATGTAAATGACATTAATGAATTGCATCTTTCTCAGGCTTTTGATTTAAGAGAGGAAATAATATGAACAACAAAAATATATTTTTGGGCGAACCAGACAAAACTTTTACTTACCTAAAATCTTGCAGTCCCAAAGTTTCTCAACTCTACGTACGTGGAAATCATATAGAAGTGCTAGGAGAAAAATATAATGGTTTACGTGTGGGTATTATTGGCACCAGGGATGCTACCCAAGCAGGTAAAAATGATGCTCGAAAAATTGCTCAAGTCGTGTGCAACTACGGAGGTGTTGTCGTAAGTGGAATGGCACTTGGAATTGACGGTGCGGCTCATCAAGGAGCTATAGATGTCAATGGTTTAACAATCGCTGTTTTAGGTTCTGGACTCGACCAAATTTATCCAACCAAACACACGAATCTATTTCACAAAATAATCAACAATGGTGCTGTCATTTCAGAATATGATTTACAAACTAAACCTCTCGCATGGCACTTCCCGATCAGAAACAGAATTATCGCTGCCTTAAGTGATGTAATAGTTGTCCCCGAGGGAACCATAAGAGGTGGTGCAAGAATAACTGTAGACCTTGCTTTAGCGATGGGAAAACCTGTTTGTGCGATTCCGGGTTCTATACGAAATAGATCCAGCGAACTTCCTAACTCAATAATTAAAGACGGAGCTACATGCATACTAGATCCTAGCGACTTAATCTATGAACTAGGTATGCCTTCTAATCCAATTGGCTGGCAGCTTCAAACTAACAAAACAGAATCAAAATATAACAGTAGTATTTTGATCGACAAAGTCTTGGCGAACATTGCACAAAAAGCAATGCAAAAAACGGAGATTAGCCACATCACGGGTTGCTCGATATCTCAACTATCAGGCATATTAAAACAACTAGAAAATGCTAATAAAATTAGATTCAAAAGAGGATTGTATGAAATCACCTAATTCTCTGCGGAAAAATTGATTTTTT
>CAUJDU010000010.1 GCA_963169585.1 Actinomycetota bacterium
AACGCAAAATGATACCCAGGCACCATGCGTTATTGCACCTTTTATGGTGATTCGAGTAGAATTTAAGGTTGGGGGTTTATCAAGTTAACTATGGCAAAAAATGTGAGTAATCCAACAAATAAAGGCAGCAATCAACCTTCTGTAAAAGCTACACTAAATTTTCGAATAGATATTGAACTTGATGCTGTTGTTGATTACATGACAATGCTACGTGGATTTAGTGCACATGGTGATTTCTACGAAGGATTTGTTTCTGACCAATTAACTAGATTTCCAGATTTTTCTGGGTTAGATTGGGAAGATCTCCTCCCGCATGGCGAAACTTTTGAATCATTTTTATCAGATGCAATTGCTGGAAATTCACCTAAAGCTAAAAAACTTTTTAGTCATGTTCGGCCATACGATTTTGCATATAGAGATCTGACATATTTGCGCAGAAATGGTGCGCAAATCATTATCCATGTTCCTCCGCTTTTTGAGCCACACATGGAGGACATTCAAAAATGGACTAAAAAATATTTTCCTATAAATCCAAATTTTATACCCGCTCGAGTTATTGCATTAGGAGACTCGCCGTATAGTAAAAAATCAGATGTTTGGGTAGTTAGAAACCCGACTTCAGCACAAAAATTAAGAAATCAAGGTCAACCATTTATTTTGATCGATGGGAAAGAAAATGCAAACCTTGAAAATGTAATACGAGTCGTTAGGTGGGATCAGGCCGGTTTTTTGCTACGTCACGCACAACTGATCAAACATTTAACCAACAGAAACCCACACCAAACATTTCAAAAACAACCAACCTATAAGCCAGTCCATCCACCCCATATGGATATTTTTCAAGGTAATCCCATCCAACTATTACTAGCTGACGATGCCCTGCTTTGGATAGGACAACAACTCAAATCATTAAATATTGCAATGCAGAACCCCGAAACTGTCTTAAAGCATGGTCGTAATCCAAATAAACCAAGAAAACAATTCTCAGAAGAATTAACAGCAAAAGTTATGACAGTGCTGGAAATAGATAAACAAGAAGTACAACGAAAAGCAAGATTCCTCACCGAAGTAATCGATCACAAAATGGAACAGATATATTCAAATCCAGATTGGACTTCTGTATTAAAAAATCGTGAAGCTCAAATGGACCAAGTACTTTGTGATCTGGAAACAGAATTAAGAATTGATCCAGTAACCGGTGGAGAACTTTCGAAAAAAAGACCAGTCATTGATCGAATGATAACCCCTAAAACACTAAGCGAAAGAATGCTCTCAGGGAATGCAAATACGCCCATCATCTTGCAACTTAGCGGTGCTGAAGTAATCCATCTATTTTCCAGGAATTGGAGTGATGTACGGGCTCAAGTTACACAATTTGATCCAGCAAATATCGCAGGACATTTGGCAGAAATTGCAACAAAACTCATAGTAGAAGAAGGTAAGTGGAAGCTACTACGCCCAAGCGATAAAGCAAACGGACTTAGCTCTTCGAAGATTATTGACAGCTTTATGCCAGGCTTCAAAAAATTTGTTTCTTGCAGCGAAGATGGACAGGGTCAACAATATGGTGGGTTTTTCATTTCTTGGCACAATCTAGATACTGGAGAATTACGCAGTGCTGAAGTTGATTTTGTTGCAAAAGGTCCTGGAAACATAATCGTAATTGGTGAAGTAAAACTCTCTGGTGAAAAACCAATCTCTGATCTGCAAGCAGAACTAAGAGATCACATCTCAAAAGGCGGCCGGGTAATTAATCCTGGATTCCAAGGCGTGAGAAGCAAGACATTTAAAGCAGATTGGCGAGAAATCAGAATAAACGATCATAACTTTGACATAATCACACCAAGCAACGACATCTCTTCTATGCAACAAGGGATCTGATCCCCTAAATAGGGCAATACGATATGTGCTCAATATAAATTTGTATACATATCCAGATCAGATGCTCGCAGAGCAAGAAACTCCAGTACCACCTAGCGTACAGTATCCATCCACATTCTTACTTAAATATTGTTGATGATATTCTTCAGCATAATAAAAAATCGGGGCGGTAGGTGCAGTTACTTCGGTCGTAATTGATCCAAATCCATTTGCTTGTAGATCTTTGTTATATCTTGATAAAACTTCAGTTGTAAAGACGTATTGTTCTTGTGAATTCGTAAAAACTGCACTTCTGTATTGTGTTCCGATGTCTCCGCCTTGCCCCATATATTGCGTTGGATTATGCCCTTCAAAAAACATAGTCACTAATTTTTCAAAAGAGATTATTTTTGGGTCAAAAACAACCATTACCGATTCACTATGCCCAGTTAATGAAGTACAAACTTCTTCATAAGTTGGATTAGGAGTAAAGCCACCTTGGTAACCAACCGCGGTTACATAGACACCATCAATTTTCCAAAAGAACTTTTCTGCTCCCCAAAAGCAACCCAGCGCAAAATATGCGACCTCTAATCCAGCTGGAAAAGGTGGTTTCATATCACGTTTATTTACATGATGGATACCAGATATTTCGATCTCAGTTTCACGGCCAGGCAGGGCATCGGTTTCATCAACCATTTTTGTCTTATCCATTTAGACTCCTTCTGGTTTCTGGTGTTTTTCTGGGGGTTGAACCCTGCAAAATGCACAAAACGTACATGCTGTGAATGTTGTGTTTTGTGCATTTTGCAGGGTTCAACCACCAGGGCGCAACTTTGTATATAGGTATCGCCATCCGGTCCATAGTGCTGTCAGAAACACGAATGAAATTATGAAAAATACTGGCTTGAATGAATACTCTTCACGCCCTACTAGTTGGGGCAAGTTAATTCGGATAAGCATCGCTAGCGGGATTGAGATCACCGAAGCAATTGCTGCAGCTTTAATGGAGAAAATATCATTTGAGACAACCAAGATAGTGGCAAAAAAACATGCTGCGAAAGGTAAGCCGATAATCAACACGTCACCAATCCTATATTCTGAATTATGACTTCCTGCACCCCCGAACACAAAAGCAAGTAACACTATAATATCTAAAGCGACCGCCATTGCCCGATGTTGAACACGCGACTTTAACTGGGTATCTGAACTCATCATTGCTCCAACGATTATCAAGATTTAACGTAGATCACAATATCAGCAACACTCGCTTGAAGTCCTTCTGGGACAAGTCCAATACTTGCGCTGAGTGCGTTTACAAGCTCATTTGCTATGTCTTCAAAAGCTGGATTATTAACAACGATAATTGTTTCTTCAATCCCCATTTCACTAGGCACCTGGGTTACAACAACTCTATCTGCAAAATCTTGTTTGATTCTTGCAGTTGTTCTGTCGGAATCATTATTTTTAGCGATAACATCGATCTTTGCTATTTGAGAACTAGGTGTGGTAGTCGTTGTAATTCTTGTAGTTGATGGTGTTGTTGTAGTTGAAGTTTGTACTTGCTTTATCTGCTTTTTAAGATCTGAATTTTCACTACCTTCTTGAAAGTACAAGTAGGCAAAAGAAATACACACAATAATTAATACCAAAATAACTGTTCGATATTTACCTTTACTTGTAGGCTCTACAAATTTTGGACCTTTACTATTGGATTCTTGACTCATTGTTTCCCTTACAATTGAACTGTTCTACAAGTTTACATAACCTAGAGCTCATGATAAGTCAGTTCAAAACTTCAGGAATAAAAATACAAAAGCCCCGCCGAATTGCAGTGGAGAGGCAAAACGGAAGGGCTATTGAAAAAGCGGGGACCGAGCGTATCGGCTAAGAACCCCACCTCATCACCGCACAGGGCGTGCGATATTCGCCACGAAGCACGGGGGTTAGCTTCGAACGATTTCCTTTCAAAAGTGGTCTGTTTGTAAAAGCATTTGCCAATGGTAAAAATTTGATTGTAGGCATTTTTATTCCTATGTCTGGGCGGTTTATACCTAATCATGACATCAAATCAGTAAATGCGCAATATACGCTTATAAGTAGTTTCATTAACCCTTTCGCCTTATTCGCAGGAATTAAGCTGATTCAGTAAACAGCGATGTCGCAAGTACAGATAGTTAAGTATTAACCTATAGCTCGTGGGATTACAAGGTTTTGAGCGTAAGTTAGAGCGCCTAGTAGAAGGCGCCTTTTCTAAAACATTTTCATCACAAATTCAGCCTGTTGAGATTGGTAGATCAATCATTAGGAGACTTGAGACACAACGTACAATTACGACAGAGGGAACAACTATTCCAAATAATATTGTTGTCCACTTAAATCCAAATGATACAGAGAGATTGGGTTCTATAGTCACAAGCCTCGCAGATGAACTTTGTTCTTTGGTTCGTGACCATGCGAATGCAGAAAAATATCGCTTGGTCGGGCCAATTGATATCACTTTGGTTTCCAACCCTGCAATTCAGATTGGCCAGATAGATGTTCAAACATCTTTCGACCAAGGTCGAGGAGCAAATAGAGGCGTTCTCATAACCACACAAGGAGAACGTTTCCCTCTAAACAATGATGTTACAACACTTGGAAGACTAACCACTTGTGACATAGCTTTAACTGATTCACAAAGTTCGAGATTGCATGCAGAAATAATAAAAACTTCTGAAGGATATGAAATCATTGACAAAGATTCTACGAACGGAACAAGAGTTAATGGAAAACGAATTTCAAAACATAATTTAATCGTCGGCGACGAAATTCGATTTGGTAAAACCAGTTTTATCTTCCAAGCAGATGATATGGTTTCGGTCGCAAACGAAAAATAAAAACTTTTAGCATACGGATTTGCGATTAATACGGAAAAGGTAAGGGGCAAGTGAGCGAGTCATTATTACAATTACTTAACTACTTTTTGCTGGCCGGAATCTATCTTTTCCTTTTCGTTGTTACGCGAGTAGCGGTACGAGAATTAAAACCTCAGCCAGTAACTATCGTTGGCGCACCCAATGAACCCTTCGAACCTAAACCAAAACAAATAAAACAAAAAACTTCTGGCCCAGCCCTTTTAGGTCTCAGCCCAGAGGCTATCGCTGGTGAAAGATTTGAAGTCGAAGCCGAATCGACGCTCGGTCGAGCACCAGCATGCACAATTTCTCTAACTCACGACACTTTTATTTCTCAAGTTCATGTCCGACTAACAAAACAAAATAAAAATCTATTCATTGAAGATTTACAATCAACCAATGGAACGTTACTTAATAATAAAAAGCTAGAAGGTCTAACTAGATTAAAAAAGGGAGATCGCGTAACAATTGGCCGTAGCGTATTTGAGGTCGTGAAGTGAAAGTTGACGTCGCTGCAATTAGCGATACAGGAAGGGTGCGTCAAGCAAATGAAGATTCATTTCTAGTTGACATAGACCTATTTGTTTTTGCTGTTGCAGATGGCATGGGAGGTCATGTCGCTGGAGAAATTGCTTCTGCAACTGCAATAGAAACTTTACGTGCTGGCGTTGCAGGAGGTGCTGGAATCGATGCATCAATTAGAAATGCTCATAGTGCGGTAAAGCAAAAAGCAAAATCAGAAGCTGAACTAGCTGGAATGGGAACCACCATGACAGCCATTGGTTTTTCAAGCGAGAAAGAATTGGTAGTAGCACATGTCGGAGACTCACGTGCTTATGTTTTACATCAGCCACCAGATGGAATAACACCGAGCGATAGCACTACCGAACTAGTTCGTATAACAAAAGATCATTCTTTAGTTGAAGAACTTGTAGATGCTGGTGAGATCACAGAAGAAGAGGCCAACGTTCACCCCCGCAGAAGTGTGATCACACGAGCACTTGGGATCGAAGGAGAAGTAGAAGTTGATACTTATGCGATTCCTTTCCTAAAAGGTGACCGCTACTTGTTGTGTTCTGATGGTTTAACTTCAATGGTCAGAGATGATGAAATTCTTAAAACATTGCGCAGCGAAAACATAGCTAATGATTGTGCACGTGAATTAGTTGCTAAAGCAAATAAGGCTGGGGGAAGCGATAATATTACTGTTGTAATAATTGACGTATTAGATCCCGAAGTTATAGTACCTCAAAATAAAACTGCAGCTATATCAGTTCCCGCAGATACAGCTGAAGATATAACGATAAACAAAAAAGGTCGATTTGGATTTTTTCTTAGAGTATTAATCCCTATTTTGTTGGTTGCAGGCTTATTCTACGGCGCATTCTTAACATCTCAACATTTTGCCCATCAGGGATTTTATATTGATGAAAAAAATGGAGAGATCGTGTTAATGGCCGGAAAAGAAGGTGGAGTTCTATGGTGGGATCCCAAACTCGATTCACAAACTGGGATTGAAATCAAAAACCTAACCTCTGGAGATAAATTACGAGTACTCCGCAACGAAAGTTACAGGACAAGAAAAGAAGCCCTCAAAAGATTAGAAGAGATTAGGAATCGACAGATTGATCCAAACAAGCCAATTAGCCAAACGACAACAACGCTGCCAAAACGAAACTCTTCACAAGATCCAACTATAACAATATCTAATGGCTCCTCAGTATCTAGAGGAGAATAGTATTTTTATGACGCAATCAGAATCCGCCGCCACATATAAAATTCTTCCTCGATCCAGATTGCGCGTTCGAACACCAGAGCTACTATTGAGTTCGTTGGCCGTGATAATTACGATTTCTGGTTACGCACTAACTTCATTGGTAGACAACCGTTACTTACCAAAACAATTACCCAGCTTGCTATTAATCATGGTTGTTTTAATCGTTATTGCCCATATTGGCGTGTGGATACTTGCACCAAGAGCTGATGCAACGCTACTACCTCTTGCCGTATTTTTAAATGGTATTGGTTTCGTTGTGATTTCCAGACTTGACCGTGATGAAGCACAAGCCCAGGCTCTCTGGACGGCAATTGGCATTTTTGCTTTTGTTATGACTCTTCTTTTCATAAGAAAAACAACCACACTCCATCGCTATCGATATACGTTTGCATTTCTAGGTCTTATCGCTATTATCCTTCCAGCTATACCTGGGATTGGTTCGGAAATAAATGGTGCTCGACTTTGGATACGAGTAGGTTCATTTTCTTTTCAGCCGGGCGAAGCGGCAAAAGTATTCCTAACAATCTTCATCGCATCATACTTAACTGACACACGAGATCTGCTCGCTCGTTCAAGACGATCCATGGGACAACTCTTTATTCCTGACATCAAATTTTTTGGCCCTCTACTTGTAGCTTGGGGTGCATCGATTCTTGTGATGGTTAGACAAAAAGATTTAGGATCTTCTTTATTATTCTTTGCAGTTTTTGCTGCCATGCTCTACATTGCGACTAATCGTGCAAGCTATTTAGTTACAGGTCTCGCATTTTTTACCGGAGCAGCACTTATTGCTTATCAACTTTTTGGGCATGTACAGGTTCGCGTACAAACCTGGCTCGACCCCTGGCAATCCCCACAAGATGAAGGGTTCCAGTTGCTTCAATCGCTATTTTCTTTCGGAACTGGAGGTATCAAAGGAACTGGTTTAGGGCTTGGCACCCCAAATCAAATCCCTAATGCATCCACTGATTTCATTTTTAGCGCAATCGGTGAAGAGCTAGGGTTAATTGGATCTATATCTGTGATAATTGCTTTGATACTTTTCGTTGCAAGTGGATACAGAATTGCAACACGAGCACAACGCCCTTTTGCACAATTATTTGGTGCTGGTCTAACAACAATTATAGGAATACAAGCATTTGTAATTCTTGGTGGTGTTACTCGTGTAATACCTCTAACTGGAGTTACTCTTCCATTTGTTAGTTATGGAGGAAGCTCACTTGTCGCTAACTATATAATCGTTGCTCTTCTTTTACGGATCTCTGATGAAACCCAAAAAGATAACCTTGCATCTGGAACAACACTTACTCCAATTGAATCTGCTCCACAAAAAGGGTTTCAGTCAAAATGAGCGAACTAGTAGTACCTATCAGAAGAGTAGCGAAATTTGTTTATATACTGTTTTTTGTTTTAGTAGCCCAGTTGACATATCTTCAAGTCGTCCGTGCTGACGATTTAAAAAACGATAAGTTTAACGTTCGAACAGTAATCAACGAGTTTGCAAGACCAAGAGGTGACATCATCACTTCAGACAATCAAGTTGTTGCATATTCGCAACCCAGCAAAGATGAACTTAAATTTCAAAGAATATACCCACAAGGTCCACTATATGGACATATAACTGGTTTCCAATCAATTCTCGTTGGTAATACAGGCGTGGAAAGTGCATACAACTCTGCACTTAGAGGCAGACGAGGAGAAGAACAAAATGTCCCTAGAGTTGTTTTAAGCATCAATTCTGAAATTCAAACTTTAATTGCAGAACAACTTGGTAGCAACATTGGGGCAATAGTAGTTATGCAACCGAGCACTGGAAGCATCATCGGAATGTATTCAAACCCAACTTTTGACCCTAACCTTGTTGCTGTACATAGCTCCAGTGAAGCTCAAAAGGCATACACGACTTTGGTTCAAGACGAGGAGAAGCCTTCAGTTTCGAGAGCGTTTTCTGAACGCTACCCTCCTGGTTCAACTTTCAAAATTGTAACTGCAGCATCAGCGATAGAAGCAGGTATTGCAGATGCCGAACGTGAATTTCCACAAGCATTTTCATTTACTCCGCCTTTAACGGATAAGAAGATTCAAAACTTTGGTGGAGGAGCTTGCGGTGGGACTCTCCAACGTTCCTTCCGTCAGAGTTGCAATGTAACTTTTGCAAAATTAGGTGATGAGTTAAAGGATAATTTTGTAACTGAAATGGGTAAATTTGGTTTTGGAGGTCAACTACAAAATGATATCAATGTTGGCCAGGCTCCACCACTAGATATCGAAGGTGCTGTTGGAGCAACTGCACCTAAAGAAAATTCTTACGCCAAAGATGCACCAAACTTTGCATTTGCCGGCATCGGCCAGGGTCTTGTTTCTGCAAGTCCACTTTCTGTTGCTTTGTTTAGTGCAACTATTGCGAATTTAGGAACAATGCCAACACCGCATGTTGTTGATCGTCTAGAAGATGCAAACGGAAACGTAACTAGACGTATTGGCTTATCTCCATGGAAAGAAAATGTTATTAGTCCAACGACTGCAGCTAGTGTGAGAGATTTCATGGTTGATGCAGTTAACCGAGGCACAGGAACTAGAGCAAGATTAAATGGGATTCAAGTAGCAGGTAAAACAGGTACAGCCCAAGCTGCTTGTGCCCCAGAGGCGCCGAGTTGTCCACCTCATGCGTGGTTTACCTCTTTTGCTCCAGCAGAGTCTCCAGAATATGTTGTTACGGTATTTATTCAGAGATCTTCAGGTGGTGCACTATCTGAAAGCGCAGCTACAGGTGGTCAGTTAGCCGCACCTATTGCTAAAGCCGTTTACGAAAAACTATTTGCGCTACGATAGCCTAGACCTATGGCAGAAAATAATTCCAAAACCATCCTTCACGATCGATACCAGCTCGAGTCTTTAATCGCACGCGGTGGGATGGCAGAAGTGCATTTGGCGCATGACATCCAGCTAAACCGTAAAGTAGCGGTCAAAATTTTATTCCCTGAGTATGCTCGTGAGGAGAGTTTCGTTGAGCGCTTTAGACGTGAAGCTCAAGCTGCTGCGAATTTAAATCACCCAAATATTGTTGCGATCTATGATTGGGGACAGTCGCAAGGAACATATTTTATCGTTATGGAATATGTTAAAGGTCGTTCGTTAAAAGAAATACTTAATGATGATGGACCACTAGATTCTGATTTAATTGCAGAATATTCTGCTGATATAACTTCAGCTCTTGCCTACGCACATCAAAATGGCGTTGTTCATAGAGATATTAAGCCTGGAAATATTCTTATTACTGAATCTGGCAAAGTAAAAGTTACTGACTTTGGGATAGCACGTGCTGGAACTTCTGAATCGCTAACCCAAACAGGTTCTGTTATGGGGACGGCTACTTATTTTTCTCCTGAACAAGCACAGGGGTATAACGTTGATGGTAGGAGCGATATATATTCTCTGGGTATTGTCATGTACGAATTGGCAACTGGCGCTCCACCGTTCTCTGCGGATACGCCTATTGCTGTTGCTTTCAAACACGTTAGCGAAAAGCTTGTCCCACCTAGCGTTAGGAACCCTAATATTGCTTCAGATTTTGAAGCCATCATGCAAAAATGTCTTGAAAAAGATCCAGATAAGCGCTATCCAAATGCCAATGATGTTCATGATGATTGTGTGAGATTTATGCGCCGTCGGCCAGTCCTTGCAGCGCAAGGGTCAAATGCGGATGCAACGGTTATGAATGCTGCTCTTATTGATGAACTTGGTGATACAGGTAAAACTCAGGTTGTAAGTAGGGTTCAAACAGACCAAGGTGAACAAAGCGCTATTGCAACTAATGCTTATGAATTTGCTGAACCATCTAGAAAAGGGCCAACGATTATTGTTATATCTATTGTTGTTCTTTTAGTTTTGGCTATAGGCGCTATTTTTGCGATTTCTGCTCTTAGTAAAAAACCTTCCTCTGGCCCTCAGGCTTTACCAAATGTTGTTGGTAAAACAAAAGAGGCAGCTAGAAGAGAATTATCTGATTTAGGTTTTGAAGTTAAAGTCAAAATTGAAGTTAATGAAAGCGTCAAAGCTGGGTTGGTGTATGCTCAAGATCCCGAAGCTGGGATTAAGCTCCGTCCTGGAAATACCGTAACTATTAGCGTTAGTGCAGGCATAGGTAAATCTAAGGTTCCAGATGTCCGAGGTCTATCAATTAATGATGCAACGCTTGCAATGGAAGAGGCTGGTTTTGTTACCATTCCTAAAGAAGAGGAACATGATACTGTTGCTAAAGATAAGGTAACAAGGACTAATCCAAGGTCTGGAACTCAACTAGCACGTGGTTCCAAAGTGGAAGTATATGTTTCACTTGGGCCTTCAACAGTTATGGTTTTAAATGTTAATGGACTTAAAGATGATGTCGCTATTGCTCAATTGAGCCAAGCCGATTTCAACGTTGTCACCCAAGAAGAAGCTAGCGATACAGTAGCTGTTGGCTTGGTTATCAGAACTGATCCTGTTGCTAATACAAGGGCTCCAAGAGCTTCTACAGTAACTATATTTGTTTCTACAGGACCTTCCATGGTTGCTGTTCCAAACGTTACAGGTAAGACCGAAAGCGAAGCCATAAGCATGCTTCAAAACGCAATAAGTGGAGTAGTTATTATAAAAAACTATGTGATTGGAACTCCTTTAAATCATGGTACGGTTAAATTGCAAATACCAGCTGCTGGAACTAAGGTCGCTAAAGGCACTCAAGTTATAATTGATATATTCACGGCTCCCTAAGCCAGCGCTATATTCTTTCTTGTTTTGTTCATTATTTGTCGGACTAAACGTCTATTGGCCGCTAATATAAAAGTATGCCTAAATCGCAAACTTCCCGACCTAAACAAAAAACCGCTAAGAAAAAAACTGGTTCTCGTCTCGGACAAGAACCAGAAGTTCAAGTTCCCCAAGGACCAAAAGCTACCCCTCTATATATTCCAGTAGCCTCGATTGGGACAATTGTGGCTGGACTATTGATTATTATCCTAAGTTTTTTGGAAGTTTTACCTCAAGCACCTCAACCTCAATACAACTTAGTAGGCCTATTCTTTATGACATTTGGTTTTGTAATCGCTACTCAAATTAAATGATTTAAATTACATGCATGTAATTTTCCCCAAGGTTATCCCCTGCCTGTGGATAACTAATTTGCAGTTGTAATTACCATATCTTCCCTGCAATGACGGGGTGCATCAGGAATTTCACCTGTTGGAGCCATCGTCATTGTCACCTGAGATCCACAAACGCTACATCTAAAATGGATATCCACATTAGAAAGATCTTCAGGATTTGGTTCACTAGGTGCAGCTATCCAAAACTTTCGCAAAATGTTCGCAGCAATTAGATAAAACCCTATCCCTAATGTTGCACCAATCAGAATGGAAAAAAAGTTCACATGCCATTCTCGCAAAATCTATCTGCTTTTCAGGAATAGTAGCGACATAAGGGTAAACTAACTTAATGGTTAGACGTAAATCTTCGATGAAGTCTCGAACTTTTACTAAGAAAAAATATCAACAAAGCGTTTTCCCTGGAATTGTTTCACCTATCCGTGAAGTCCCAGCTGCTATCGCACGCCCGCCTTATGTTCCTAACTCTATCCAACTTCCAAAAGCCCCTCTAGACGTCGAAGAGAAAGTTAAGCGAATGCGTCTTGCCGGTAAAGCTGTGCGAGAAGTAATGCTTGAGGTCGCGAAATATATCGAACCAGGAATTCCAACAGAAGAGCTGGACCGCATTGCTCATGAAGAGACAATTAAGCGTGGAGCATACCCTTCAACATTGCAATATCATGGTTTCCCAAAATCTCTTTGTTCTTCTGTAAATGAAATAATTTGTCATGGAATTCCAGATTCAAGAAAACTTGTTGAAGGCGACATTTGTAATATTGATATAACTGTTTATCTTGATGGCGTGCATGGAGACCATAACGAAACATTCTTTGTAGGCCAAGTAGACCAAGAATCAAAAACTCTAGTTCGCGCTGCAAAAGAAGCCATGTGGGCTGGTATCACAGAAATTAAACCTGGACAAAGTACTAGAGCAATCGGAAAAGCTATCCAACAAACGGCCGAGAGTTACGGTTTTTCATCAGTGCGTGACTATACAGGCCATGGTATCGGTGAAGAATTTCACACATCGCCAACTATTTTGCATTACGACACTGTCCATAACAACACGATCATGCAACCTGGAATGACTTTTACTGTCGAACCGATGTTGACTATCGGCGATTATAAATCCAACATATGGGACGATGATTGGACAGTTATTACCAAGGATTTTTCTAGATCTGCCCAATTCGAACATACTTGTTTAGTTAGCGATACTGGCGTTGAGATCTTGACGTTGCTAGATGGCGAACCGAGAGAATTCTCCCAAACTACCTAAAATGCAAGCTATTTAGTGCTATCACGCCCACGGGTACACAAAGTCGACAATAATATTTCAATGACAAACGCCATCGATAATAAGACACCTAAAACTTTTGCCGATTGGGCACGTGCAACCCCACCAGAACGAGAACGTGTTGTTGATTTCCTTCGCGCATTTTCAATCATCTGTGTTGTACTAGGACACTGGTTAATTTCTAACGTGACCGAAGATGCAAACGGAAATATCATCGGGAAAAATGCCCTTGAAGGTTTACAGTTTGGCTGGCTACTCACATGGTTCTTCCAAGTGATGCCTATCTTCTTTTTCGTTGGTGGTTATGCAAATTTTGTTGGAATTAGGAGTTTTAAACGCAAAGGATTGCCTTATGCCGCGTATCTAACTTCGCGTGTGCGCAGAATGTTAAAACCTGTAATGGCACTTTTGGCTGTTTGGGTCCCTGCTAATTTTATTCTCGATTGGCGTAATATTCGCAGCGAAGACTTTGCCGGTTTGCTGAGCAAGATTGTTACTCAACCTCTTTGGTTTATTGGAATATTTATTCTTGTTACTGCTCTTTCTTGGCCACTTTATTCTTTACACGAAAAATGGGGAGCAAAATTTCTAATATTTGGTGCACTCTTTCCTTTTTTTGTTGACTGGCTTGCTTTTGGCCTTAATCTAAGTTCTCTAGGTTATTTAAATGTTTTTATTTGGATATGGGTTCACCAACTAGGGTACGCCTACGCGGATGGAACACTTTTAGCAAATGCTGCCGGCGAAAAAGGCGCGCTTAAAACCCAAATTTGGAAAAAATATATCGGTTTGTTTATGACCATAGTTGGGGCTATAGGATTATTCTTTTGTTCGGGTATTAAAAAGTTTGGCGATGTTTCAATTTTGAATACGATAGCTACAAAATTCAATCTTCATGATCTACCATACCCTGCCTCTATGGTTGGATTACCTGGTGAAAAAATATCTAACATGAATCCACCTACAGTTGCGATCATGTTTCTTGCAGTTACTCAGATTGGTTTAGTGATTGTATTTAGAGATCGGTTACATAAGATTTTACAAAACCATAAGGTTTGGACATTCACGGTAATGGTTAATTCGATGATTTTAACTATGTTCTGTTGGCATCAAACCTCAATGGTATTGGTTACTATTGTTCGATTAAAACTAGGAATTGTAGAACCAGAAATTGGCACGGCTACTTGGTGGTGGACAAGACCATTGCTACTTGGGTGCTACGCGATTGTTTTAGCTGGTATTGTTCCAATCTTTTGGAAGTATGAACGCTGGCGAAACAATGATTTAGCTGGGGTAGTTTCTAAGAGTGTTGCAATTAGCACTGTTGTTGTTGTGATAATTGGAATTATGGGTCTTGCTGTTGGAGGAATCGATGACATGTTTGGCGTTGGAAATGACGTTTGGGGGCTATTTCAAATCAACGCTTTCTTATCGATCACATTAACTGTTTGCGGAGCAGGAGCTTTTGGTGTTCTACGGAATATGAAGAAAGTAGCCGAAGGCGACAATTCTGCCTAATCCGATACCACACTGCTCCCGCCAACACGGATAGAAACTGGTGGAGGAGATGGGACTCGAACCCACGACCCCCTGCTTGCAAAGCAGGTGCTCTAGCCAACTGAGCTACACCCCCAGGTGTTTGTCTTTAGGATTTGATATTCTATACTTTTTCCGCTGCTAATGTCGTGCTGGATTGACTAGTTTTTTCTTCAGACTCTAGAAAATACAAAATAAGCATAGAGGCAGGTAAGGCTATCGATAGCATCATGCCAGGTATCGCAGCACCAGAATCGTTTAGCAATAGGCCTAAAATCGCTAAAACAAGACCCGGTGTTACAAGGAATCTAAAGAATGGGTGTTGGGCCATCAAAGCCTTAATATATCTTTCTGGATGGAAGAACAAGAACATCGAGATTAGTGTCCCAATTATAATCACTGAACTTAATGTGGAATAGGTCAAGATCTCAAGGCTGGAAACTAGCTTTCTTTCGATAACTATTCCTGCTTGTCCATTAAAAAGCGTCTCAACGAACCTACCAAGATGAGTACGTTCTGAAATTGGTCTGTTTAAATCAACAACTGAAAATATAGTAATTGCACTTAATGTCAAAAACGCAGAAATAAAGATTGATCTTATACCTAGCCTTTTTTCGTACAGCAACATTGAAATAACAAAAACTGTCGGCGTAAATGCAAGAACACCTCCGACATCTGAACCAAAAAAGGGTGCTCCATCAATAACTAAAATTGCAACCATAAACATAAGTAAAGCATGGTTTAGCCATTTTTTATTCAGCCTCTTATCTGTTTGCTCTAATTGCTTAATACAAGCTACAAATAATATGGATGATATTGAAAGTATCGAGAAAGCCATATTCCCATATCCTGCGTATCTTCCTGCCACAATAGTTGAATACCCAAAGATAGTATTTAGTTGAAGTTGTGCCCCAGTTAGAATATCTAGAACTAGCAATACGATATTAAATCCAGAAATGATCAAAACTACGTGTAAATTACTAGTTTTTTCTCCCACATAAAAACATATTCCTGAAAACACAAAACAAACCAGTGCTAGTGCTCCAACCATTAAAGGTGAGTTTGATAGATATTCCATCAATGGCAACATTAAATATGTAGCTGCGGGGAATGATAGGACTATCAGCATTAACCACTTAGCTAGAGTGCGTAATTTCTTGAATCGGTTAAGTGCAAGAATCGAAATCAAAATCGTTGAAAAAGCCAATAGTCCAAACACCATAGCAACGGCCGAAAAAGAAGAATCTCGTGAAAGTGCGCGTTGATTCATTTGAATCAATCTCTGTTCTTTATCTGTTATGGAGTCCGAACTTGATTTTGACTCTATTAATGTCGTAACCATTTTGTCGGGAGCTTTCACTGAATAAAAATCCAAAATTGTAGGGGCAATGTCTCCTAAGGCAACGATTCCTTCTCTTCTAGTAATTCCACTACTTGAATATCCGGGCTCGATACCAGCCCCTGCACTTACGAACATCGTAAGTTGTTCTTGTTCTAAAGGCGATGCAGGAGAGATAACGTAGATACGGTCTTTTGTTAAATCCAGAATGGGAACTAAAGACCCAATGAGTTTGTCGCACTCGTAAATAGCATTAGCAAAAAATTGATCAAATTGTATTTGTGAATATGTTTTCCGACTGTTTTCCAGTCTTTCCAAATCAGAACATTCAACAGCAGTGACTTCATTATCTCCTACAGACTTTTTCGCAACCGATTGGAGATTTTTCATGTCGAGCATCAAGTTATCTTCTAATAATTCTCTAGAAACATTCCCGTAACTTAATATCCCTTCTTCGTTTGCTCCTAGATAGCCAATTGCCCTCTGATTACATGAAGAAATCATTTTTTGACAGAAATCTGCATTTCCAAATACTCCAATTGTCTTATTATCCCGCGATAGGGCACGCGAGAAACCTCCAATATCAGCAGGGCTTCGACCTGTTAAATTTCTAGAAAGCGTACTTTCAAAACCAATGGCTACAGATTGTGATGCACTAGGTGTTTTCCCGCGTTCACGTTTAAATATGTCAGCCGCATTACGAGATCCAACCATCTCATTGGCTGAATAAAAAGTTGAAGTCGATGGACTAGCTGCATAAGCTCTGCTCCCTGCCGAAATGGAAGCGTATGCGCTCTCTAAAGTAGGTGTTGAGCTTGCTGTTTTAGTACTAAAAGAAGCCACAGAACCATCTCTAATTAGTTTATTTATATTAGGAGTTTTTGAATTCGATAATGTTTTCCATGTAACCCTTGGTAGCGAAACTATTACAACTTTAGGCTCATTCATCGACCTCTGGCCTACATGTAATCCAAGTGCAACAGACTGCGATCCGCTAACAGTGATCAGCAAAAATGTAAATAGAAACGAGATACTTAGTGTTTTGAAAATCTTCACGATTTTTCTTTCAATTCCTTAGTTGTCTTTTCTAAGAATAAATTAAGTGGAACCATAGAAATAATAATCATCATCGCAGGGATCGATACGCCTGAATCATTTAATGCCATACCCAATAAACCAACCGTAATTCCAGATAGAACAAAAATTCTAAACCCAGGAAATAGTTTAAAAGCAGCCTTTACAAGATCTCTGTGCTGAATGAAAAGGAATATACAAAAAGCAACAAATGCAATAACTATATAAACCCACAACGAAGAATGGAAAGTACGCAAGCTTGCTCCGAGCTTTCGCTGAACTGTAACTCCTGCATCACCGTTTACAACACTTTCCGCAAACCTACCTAAGTGAGTTCTCTTTGAGACAGGACGAGTTAAATCTAACAAAGCAAAGCCAACCAATGTCAGCACGGTAACAATTCCTGATGCAAAAATAATTTTTAAGCCAATTTTCTTTTCAAAAATCAACATGGACACCACAAAGACTGTTGGAACTAAAGCTAAAATCCCACCGACATCAGATCCTAAAAATGGCGCTCCGTCAATAACTAAAACAGCGATCATAAATATAAGTAAAGCAAAACAAGTGTACTTACGAATTTTTTCTGGACATTGTTTAGTTAACTCAAAAACCATGGCAACAATCAACACCATAGATATAGAAATAATTGCAAATGCTTGATTCGAAAATCCAGAAAAACGTCCGGCGATTATTGGCGAGTGACCAAAAGCCGAGTTGAACTGTAAAGTACCATCAAAAAATACGATATCTACCATATGTACACCCAAGTTATAGATAGCCACGAACAAGACAGTATGAATTATTCCAAATCTGTTTAAAATTAAAAGAGATAATCCTGCACCGATAATACAAATACTAAGTAAGACAACTATCAGACCTATTGGGATTTGAAGTGAAAGATAAAACGGTTTTAATAAATAAGTTGCAGTCGGATAAAATGCTCCAAGCAACACTGAAAATCTAGCTACCCAAACCCATTTCCCACCTCTGTTTAAGGCTACGACAGAAAATAAAATGGCAACCACACTTAATAGAACCAGCACTAGTGTTATTGGGCCAATTGCACTCTCTCTCGCTAGAGCTCCTTTATTCATCAAAATCAACTGGTCTATACGTTGTTGGTCAGATTTAGAACTAGCTTCCCAATCAAATGGAGTTTTCCCCATTTCTTTAGGTATTTCTATCGAATAACTCTCCAAAATAGAAGGGGCTAAATCCACAAGTGTGACTGAACCTATGTGTCTAGTAGATGCACTCGTTGCAAATCCCCTGGGGATAGATTTACCCGCCCCTACAAATATTGTTGTCTGAGATATTTCACTAGGAGATGTCGGGGAAAGAACGT
>CAUJDU010000011.1 GCA_963169585.1 Actinomycetota bacterium
AGATGTTTTTTTATACAAGGTTCAAAAACGATAGTAGACAAGGCATCGTTAACCGCAATAGCAATTGCCATAACAGATCTTTTTGTTGCAGTAGATTCTTCAACTACTACCACTACACCAACTACTATCGTCTTGCCAGAAGAATCCCCAACAACTTTACCTGGACAAAATACTGCACCAAGCTCGACAGTTGCACCTGCATAAACGTTAGAAGCTAACAGTAGTAGTGCTAGCTATTTCGCAAGTTGGTCATCTGCTAGCGAGCTTTTTGGCAACCACCTTAAGGCTACAATAATTGCAATAAGAATTGCGCCAACTGATACCCATAGGCCTAGGTGCATTCCTTGAACAAACGCTTTTTGTGCAGACGTTATGATTGTATTAGCAACGTTGTCTCGGATATCTTGCGGGAAAGAAGCTATCTTGTTACGAAGCGCTATGTCAGGAATAAGCTCTGGTCGCTTTAACGCGTCTGCTGTCCCAATCGCCCTTCCTATTGAACTTGTTAAGTTATTTTCGAGAAGTGTTTGTTGAGATTTTGCTATCCCTTCATTGTCAAGAACCAAACGTAGATCTTGTATGGCAGGCGTTTTTTTAAGACGGTCGTTATAAATTGAAGCAAAGACAGAACCGCTAATTGCTAATCCAAGTGCACCACCAAACATGCGAGTTGTATCGTTCATTGCAGAACCAATACCTGCTTTATCTCTTGGGAGTGAATTCATAATTGCAGAAGTAGATGGCGCCATAGTTAATCCCATCCCAATTGACATCAAAATCATCATCCAAACTACGTTGATATATGAATCATCGTATCGTAAGGTTGTCATAGATATTAAGGCAATCAATACGATAGAAAGACCTGTTACAACAGTGAACTTAGTACCAATTTTAGATACAACTTTTGCCGAAGACGGGGCAGTGATAATCATTGCTAATGCGAAAGGAATGAATCGAACTCCACTTTCTAATGGTGTGAAACCTAATACGCTCTGCAAGTATTGAGTAATTAAAAAACTCATTGCAAACATAGCGAAAAAAATCAATGTTATGGACGTTGTCCCTGCAGAAAATCGTTTGTCTTTAAAAAATTTTAGCTGCAACATAGGATGTGAAGATCTTGATTCCCAGATGAAAAATGAAGTCAGCGAGATGAGAGCGAGAGTGCCTGCCACGATTATATGTGTTTGAAAAAATCCTTCATCTGTGCCAAAAATAATTGCGTATAACAATGAAGTAAGTGCGATGATTGAAAGAATTGCTCCTACATAATCAATTTTTTCAGATTTCAGCGATTTGGATTCTGGAACTAAAATTTGGTTGGCTCCAACAGCGAAGATGGCAATAGGGATATTGACAAAAAATATTGATCCCCACCAAAAATGTTCTATAAGAAACCCTCCAGCTATTGGTCCTACCGCCACACCTACGCCTGCAAATCCAGCCCATATTCCGATTGCTCGACCACGTTCCTTCGGCGGAAAAACATTTGTGATGATAGACAAGGTTGATGGCATAATCGCAGCCCCACCGATACCCATAAGACCGCGGCCAATAATTAGTTGTTCTGAAGTTTGTGCAAATGCAGCGATTACAGATGCGATACCGAAAATAACTAATCCAATTTGTAGCAATCGCCGTCTACCATATTTGTCTCCAATAGTCCCTGCAGATAGAAGAAGCCCTGCAAAAATTAAAGTGTATGAATCTATAAACCAAAGCAGTTCTTGGTCTGTTGCATTTAGTGATCTACTTATGGTTGGAAGAGCAACATTTAGGATTGAACTATCTAAAACTATTACGATGAGTGAAAGACACATTACAGCCAGTATGGCTTTACGTTTTGGGTGTCCGATAAGTGGATCGAATGAGCCGTCACTTTTTTCATTTGTTTCAATATTTTCACTCACTAGAAGATCTTAACCGTGTTGGGTCGAAAAAGTTCGGGAATTCCAGCGTTTACAACCATACGTTATAAGTTCAGATGCTTTGGTGCGATTTGCTGCCCTATAGCGTTAGTTTATTGGACCAAAGCGATAAATGTGGAGCGGGTGACGGGAATCGAACCCGCATCACCAGCTTGGAAGGCTGGTGCTCTACCATTGAGCTACACCCGCAGAGATTTAAACTCTATCAAATAGCTAACTTAAAACAGGACTTTTACAATTGTAGAAAAGATTTTGAGATTTTTGTCACTAACCCATGAATTATGGCCAACTATATAAGGGTATGCTCTGGTACTTTTTTCAAAAATATCTAGATGAACACTACCCAGAAGTTTCTGACAAAATATACTCTTATTTGCTTTGGGTCGTTCTAATTATTGGGACTGCATTAATTGTTTTATTTTCATTAATGGTTGGAAGTTTTAAATTTTTTGTCGGTGTCCAGTCATTATTTACACTTGTCTGGTTGCCACTTTATTATCTAAGTAGGTAGAAAAGTATGGTCGGGATGCAGGGATTCGAACCCTGGACCTCCTGCTCCCAAAGCAGGCGCGCTAACCAAGCTGCGCCACATCCCGTGGCCTTTAAGGTCACATAGTCTATATCATGCAAGTACCATACCTAGTAATGATGTGATAATCAGTGCTGCAATTCCTCCAACTAATAATCTTCTCAACGATTTAGTAATTGGTGCATGGCTCATCTTGGCTGTCGAATATCCTAAAAATGCTAAAGATGCGATTGTTGCTATTCCTGTGGAGATAATAGGTATGGTTTTGTGCTCGAATAAGGTATTAGTAAATATTGCAACGAGAAAAGGTAACCCGCCTCCAACGATGAATGCAACGCAAGAGACATATGCGGCTTGGAAGGGTTGTGCCTCTTCAACAATCTTAAGGTCATCACTAATGTGTGCGGCTAGGCCGTCCTTTTGAGATAATTCTTTAGCAACCTGGACCGCAAGATCTCTACTCAATCCTTTATCTATATAAATGAGTACTAATTCGTTAAGTTCATTTTGTGGATCTTGTTCGAGTCGAACTCTTTCTATCTCTATAGCTGCTTGCTCAGTGTCTTTTTGTGCGCTTACAGAAACGTATTCGCCTATACCTATCGATAGGCCACCAGCTAATATTGCGCTAATGCCTGATATCCAAAGTGTAGCAGGGGATACTTGAGCAAAAAGTAGAGACATCAAAAGTGCTGCAATAGAGATAACGCCATCGTCTGCCCCGAGAACCAAAGCTCGCAACCAAGCCCTTTTGTCAAGGTAACTGGTCTCTAGGTGTCTATTATTTTGGGCCATCGCATCAGTCTAAGCCAGCGTCAATGTAAGTTTGTTAACCCATTAGCAATAGAATAGATTCCTTATGAATACAGAGATTGAGCATTTAGCTGATAATAATGTGCGGTTAACCATTACCGTAACTGAAGAAGAATTTGAGCCTGCGATCGATAAAGCTTTTAAAACTTTGGCAAGTCAAGTTCGTCTGCCCGGTTTTAGGCCAGGTAAAGCCCCTCGTGCTTTGCTTGAAAAGCAAATAGGCTATGAAGCCGGCCGGTCTCAGGCGATTAACGATTCATTGCCAGATTTTTATGTAGATGCGGTTGATGAAGCAGATCTTGATCCAGTTGATTACCCAGAACTTAAACTTAATTCGGGTGAAGAATCTGGAGACATCGTTTTCGAAGCCAAAGTTGCAGTACGACCGGTAGTAAAAGTTGAAGGCTATAAAGGTCTAGAAGTTCAAGTAGACGTTGATCCTATCGATGATGAATCTATTAAAAAACAACTTGATGTTTTACGAGATCGTCATGCAGATTTAGAAGATGTTGATAAGCCGATTGCAGATGGCGCATTTGTAACTATTGATATTTCAGGGCAGATCGATGGAGAAGATATACCAGGGTTAAGTGCTAATGATTATTTATATCCTGTTGGATCTGCTTTGATTGGAAGGGAACTCGATACTCAACTCATCGATAAAAAAGTAGACGATGAGATTGAATTTACTGATGAACTTTCAGAACAGTTTGGTGATAATGCAGGGGCCGAGGTTGAATTCAAAGTTGCAATAAAAAAGGTTCAAACTAAAAACCTGCCTCAAGCAACTGATGAGTGGATTAAAGAAAATACAGATTTTGAAACTCTTGTGGCTTGGGAAGAAGATACGAAAAAGCGGATGAGTAATCTTCAAACCCTGCAAGCCCAAATGCAAGTAAAGCAAAAAGTTATGGAAGCTCTAGCTGGTATTGTTGAAGATGAAATTCCTGAATCTTTTGTAGATCGTGAAGTGCAAGCTCGACTTCAATCTATGGCAAGCCAAAGTGGTGTTAACGCAGATCAGCTTCAAGAATATCTTTCTTCTTTAGATGAAGAGGCTCGTAATGAATTTGATGAAAATCTCCGCAAAGATGCGATAACAGCCATAAAGTCCGATTTGGCTGTGCGTGCAATTGTTTTAGCTGAAGAGTTAGTCGCTAGCGACGAGGATTTAGAGGCAGAAATTGCGAAATTTGCTGAATCTTCCAAAGAAAAGATTGGTAAGATCAGGAATAGAATTAAGCGTCCGGGTGTTGAGAAGCAGGTAATGCTAGATATTGCTAGAGAGAAAGCGATTAACCTAGTGACTGAATCTGCTGTTGGTAAAGATAGTGCTGGAAATATAATTCCTCTTCAGCTTGAAGGCCAAGAAGGCGAAGAATTAGCAGCGATGGCAAACATGCTTAGTGGTATGAGCCATGATCACGACCATGATCATCACGATCACGACCATGATCACGATCATTAACACCAAGAGCCAAGTTAAACCATATAAGATAGACAACCAATTTAGAAACTAAATTTCGATAACAAGGAGAACCTGTGAGCGAGTATTACATCCCAAACCCATCAGTTGTATATAAAAACAACCGTGGCCAAGAAGTCTCTATGGATGTATGGTCCCGTCTTCTTCAAGAACGAATCATCTATCTAGGTACTCCAATTAATGATGCTGTAGGAAATATGGTTATCGCTCAGTTGTTACACCTTGAAAGCGAAGACCCAGACAAAGACATCTCTCTATACATCAATTCTCCTGGTGGAGAAATTACTGCTCTTTTTGCAATGTATGACACTATGCAGTTCATCAAATGTGATGTATCAACAATCTGTGTTGGACAATGTGCATCTGCTGCAGCAGTTCTTTTAGCTTCAGGAGCAAAAGGAAAGCGTTTTGCTTTGCCAAGTGCTCGTATACTTATCCACCAACCACTAGGTGGTGCACAAGGTCAAGCTATCGACATTGAACTTCAAGCTAAAGAAATTATGCGTATGCGTAGTGCTCTAGATGAAATTCTTGCATTCCATACTGGACAATCAGTTGAGAAAATTCATCAAGATACAGACCGCGATTACATCATGAGCGCTGAAGAAGGTAAAGAATACGGAATGATCGATGCTGTATTAACTAGTCGTGATCTAGCAGCAGCTTCGCTATCAGCAACAAGCTCAAATTAATCTGTAATCGTTTTTGTATCCATATAAATAATGGACTTATATTGGATGTAAAAACGTGATACGCTCAAGTGTAAACAAGTTTTTTGTCGAAACTAAAACGGTGAAAAACTTTTACGATCATTGCTTGAAAGGCAGAGTTTAAATAGTGGCAAAGTTTGGTGACAGTGGCGATCTTTTGAAATGTTCTTTTTGTGGAAAGAGTCAAAAGCAAGTCAAGAAACTAATAGCCGGTCCCGGCGTTTATATTTGTGATGAGTGTATTGAACTTTGTAATGAAATTATTGAAGAAGAGCTAAACGGTGCAGTTGAACAGGCAGATCAGGTTTCTCTCGAAGAGCTTCCCAAACCTGTAGAAATTTTTGATTATCTAAACGGGTATATCATCGGTCAAACACAAGCAAAGAAGAATCTTTCAGTAGCGGTATACAATCACTACAAGCGTGTTCGTCTTGGTGGATATGGGGATAGCGATGTTGAGCTACAAAAATCTAACATTCTTCTTTTAGGACCTACTGGTTGCGGTAAAACTCTCTTGGCTCAAACTTTGGCTCGAATGCTTAATGTTCCTTTTGCGATTGCAGATGCAACCGCGCTTACTGAAGCCGGATATGTTGGTGAAGATGTAGAAAATATTTTGCTTAAACTTATTCAGGCTGCAGATTATGATGTTAAAAAAGCGGAAACGGGAATTATTTATATAGACGAGATCGACAAGATCACTCGAAAAGCAGAAAATCCTTCAATTACTCGTGATGTTTCTGGTGAAGGTGTGCAGCAAGCTTTACTTAAAATTCTAGAAGGAACCGTTGCTAGCGTTCCTCCTCAAGGTGGAAGAAAACATCCTCATCAAGAATTCTTGCAACTTGATACATCGAACATACTTTTTATTTGTGGTGGCGCTTTTCCTGGTTTGGATAAAATTGTCGAATCTCGACTTGGTGGTAAAGGTGTAGGATTCGGTGCTGATCTTAAAAAGTCGGAAGAAAAAGATATCGCAAAATTGATGTCATCTATACTTCCTGAAGATCTGATTCTCTATGGTTTGATCCCTGAATTTATCGGACGTCTGCCTATAGTTTCTGCTGTTAATCATCTTGATGAAGAAGCACTTATTTCTATTTTGACTGAACCAAAGAATGCTTTAGTTAAACAATACGAAAAATTCTTTGCGTTCGATAATGTAGAACTCGAATTTACTCAAGAAGCCTTAAAAGCAATTGCCCATGAAGCTCAATCTCGCCAAACTGGTGCTAGAGGTTTACGTGCAATCATGGAAGAGGTTTTGCTAGAAACGATGTACGAGTTGCCCTCTAAGACAGATGTTAAAAAGTGTATTGTTGACGAACAAGTTGTGCTCAATCGCGGTACACCAAAACTGATTCTTGAAGGTGCCAAAAAGTCTGCATAATAAGAGAGTCCGACTTTCTATATGGGAGACAATACCCAACAAACGCGATATGCGCTATATGACGATCTAAGTAAAGACCTTGTAAGAATCTAGAGTAAGAATCAAGGATTAACCCTTTAGATTATGCGTAAAACTGGCCGACAATATTCCTGTGATGTTTCTGCAGCGTAAATTTATTCTAGGAGTCACGATTGTGTCCCTAGCATCAATATTGGGTACGGGGATTTCTGCGTCTGCAACTACGAAATTTACTAATTCAAATATTAACTCGATTGCTTCAGTCGATTCCAACATTGATGAAGCACTCAAAACTTCTGATGAAGTAAGTGTGATAGTAAGCCTAAAAAATTATGAAATCCAAGATTTAACGTCATCAAAGAATATTGCATCACTTAATATCGAACAAGAGAACATTATTGAAAATGCTGACCTAGAAGCAAAGAAAACAACAGCTTTTGATAGGATTCCAGCTATCACTACAAAAGTAGATAAGGAACAACTAGAATCATTGAGGTTGGATCCAAATGTTGAGTCCATTTCAATTTCTAATTATTTTCAGCCATCAGAAACTTCAATTAAACAAAGTGCTGCTTTACGCCCGGTGTTAAATAATACGGTAGACATAATTGATGCAGATCTTGCATGGGCAGCTTCACCTTCTAGAACCGGTGCTGGTAAAAAAATTGTAATTATTGATACTGGTGTTGATAGTTCTCATCCGTTTTTATCTGGGGCCGTTGTTACACAATTATGTTATGCAGAAGGTCCAGATGGGCCTGGAAGCGTCGGTCAACCTGGTTCTTGTCCAAACGGGAAGAATGAGCAAACAGGTGTAGGTTCTGGAGTCCAATGTACAACGAATAGCAAATGCGGCCATGGTACTCATGTAGCAGGAATTGCTGCAGGACGACGTTCTGTTGCCGGTGCACCAATTGGAGGGATAGCCCCAGATGCACAAATAGTATCTATCCAAGTTTTCTCAACCTATACGAATTCCGATCTTAACTATGAAGGTGATCCGTTTTGTTCGAGTATTGGAGAATCAAGTCCGTGTATATCAACAACAAGTGGTGACTTATTAAAAGCTTTTAATTATCTACTTTCGAATAGTGCTAATAGAGCAAATGTTGCTGCTGTAAATATGTCTTTAGGCGGCGGACTTTATAGTTCTTCATGTAATAACTTGGAAGGCCTGAGTGCTCACACAAGTGCGATTACACAGCTCCGTAATTATGGAATTCTTACAGTCGTGGCTTCTGGAAATGATGGGAGTGCGTCGCAGATCTCATGGCCAGCATGTGTTACTGGCGCTATTGCAGTAGGAGCAACAACAAAAGCAGGTGCTGTTGCTAGTTATTCTAATTCAAATTCGTTGATAGACTTTTGGGGTACAGGGTCAGATGTCTTATCTTCTTTACCTACTTCACCTGATATATATGATGGAAATCAGAATGGTAACGCAGTGCATTATGGCAACAAGTGGGGTACCTCAATGGCTACACCTACCATTGCTGGTGCAATAGCGATACTGAGGCAAGCTTATCCTAGTGAAAGTGCCGATCTGATTTATTCACGATTGCAAAGCAGCGGAACTAACATAACCGACCCGCGAAATTCAGTAACCAAACCGAGGCCTTCACTTCAAGGTGCACTCCAATATGCTGAGTTAGTACGTACGCCAGAAAATTCAAAAGTTTATTTATTGAATGGGGCGTACAAACATGCGATAGGAAGCCTTGAGTTATTTCTTTCAGTATTACCTATAGGGCAGCTCAGGTATGTTGATCAAGCATATATAGATAGCTTCCTATCTGGACCTGCTCTTTCAAATGTAGTTCAATCAATGGCAGACTCAAAGATGTATTTGATTATTGATGGGGTTAAGCATCAATTCTCTTCGTGTGACGTAGTTGAAGACTATGGATACTCATGTTCGGGATTAATTGGTCTACCCTCATCTAAGCTAGCTCTTTTTAGTTCTGGCCCAAATGTATCGCGACTCGCAAAGACTGCAAGTAATAATGCTGTTTTTCTTCTTGAGGATGGAATAAAAGGTCGGATAGCTAGCTGGGCTGATCTTGTGGGAATAGGTATCGGAACGAATATAAGTATAGTCCCTGATTCGATTTTAGCTTCTCTGACAACGGGCGATCAGATTGTTACAGGTGGAGGTCTAATTAAGACTGCAGATTCGGTTAAAGTATATGCTGTAAATAACTGGTCGGGATCTCCTAGTGCTTTTCAAGTTGCGAGTTTTGATCACACGATTGATTTGGGTCTAGGAGCTAATTTTACAATTATTTCAAATGATCAATTATCAAAATACAGTATCGGTGGTGTACTCAAGACAACTGTTAGGTGTGGTTCAAATACATATATAGCTACAGAGGGAGTCCTTTATAAAATTGATCCTTCGTTGTATTCAGCCTTTGGCTATGATGCTGGAACTTTCCAAACAGGCGGCGATATATGTAATAGATTCGTGGTAAGTCAAACTCAAATGTCTAGATTAATCAAGAATGGTGTCTCGATTTACTATATGGACGGTGGCTACAAAAGGAAATATGCTAGCTATGCAGCATATGTTGCAAATGGAGGGTTGAATGCAACATATATTAATGTCAGTACTTCTTATATAAATACTTTGCCTACTGGTGCCCCTATTACGAGTTAGTTAGGGAAGAAAAAATAAGGTAAGAACCAGTTTGGTCCTATGGCAAAAACCTAGAATCAATATAGTGAATAATATTCAGGACTACTGGACTTCGCTTAATGAGCATTACATTGCTCATGCGCTTCGATTGGGTAAAAACCGGTTAGTTGTTTCAGCTGTTATCTGCTCACAAAATAAAGTCTTAGTCGTTAGACGATCTAAAGAAGATACTTATCCTGGATTGTGGGAATTTCCAGGTGGCGGGGTAGATGATGTCAATGGCGAGAGCGTTGTTCAAGCTTGTAGACGCGAATCTCTTGAAGAGACTGGCATTGATTTACCCTTGTTCCCCAGTGGTGAAATACTCGTTCACCCAACACGAACAGCATTAAGGGTAGTTCTACGTTTTGATTTAGATGGTTTGCCTCAAATATCTTTATCCGACGAACATGATGAAGCTAGATTTCTAGACTTGGATGAGGCGAAGCTTACCCAAGTTGAAGGCGTGATCATCCATGACTCTATGCGGCCAGAGAACCAAGGCGTAATGAATCTCCTATTTGGTAATTCTATGGGAAATGATAGTTAGATATCGCCTAGAATACATTCCTTATGACCCGACGTATCCCAGAAAAAGTGTCTGCCGATGGGCTAGAAGAAAAATGGTCGAAGAGCTGGCAAGAATCTCAAATATATAAATTCGATAGGAAATATAATCGTGATGAAATATTTTCAGTTGATACGCCTCCACCCACTGTTTCTGGTTCTTTACACGTAGGTCACGTATTTTCTTATACTCATACAGATACTGTGGTTCGCTATCAGCGGATGGCAGGCAAGCACCCATTTTATCCAATGGGTTGGGATGACAACGGTCTCCCGACAGAAAGGCGGGTTCAAAACTATTATGGTGTTACATGCGATCCTTCTATTGCGTATGATCCCAACTTTGTTGCACCCGAGAAACCTTTTGAACCACCTCGAGCAATAGCACGAAGAAATTTTATTGAGCTGTGCGATACGTTAGTTGCATTAGACGAAGAAAAATTCGAAGGGCTGTGGAAACTGCTTGGTCTAAGTGTCGATTGGTCAATGACTTATACAACAGTTGGTAAACAATCCCAAGAAATATCACAAAGAGCATTTCTGAAACTCGTTGAGCAAGGTCATGCCTACACATCAGATGCTCCTACACTTTGGGACGTAGATTTTAAAACTGCTGTAGCTCAAGCTGAAATTGAGGACCGTGAGAAAGGCGGAAAGTTTTATAAGCTGAGTTTTCCTTTTCTCGATGAATTAACTGGCCAGGCTAGCGATGAGTATCTTGTGATTGAAACTACACGGCCAGAGCTTATAGCTGCTGATGTTGGTGTTGCAGTTAACCCTAAAGATGAAAGATTTACTCATCTAATCGGAAAGAAAGTCTTAACTCCCGTTTTTGGTGTGCCACTAGAAATTTTCCCGCACGAATGTGCTGACCCTGAAAAAGGTTCAGGTGTAGTGATGATTTCAACATGGGGGGATATTTCCGATGTGCAAATGTGGAGAGAACTAGACCTAGACGTTCGTTCCATTATTGGCCGGGATGGTCGAATTAAAGAACTTAAAAATTCTATGTCAGATTTTGGTGCGATAGATCCAGAAAAAAGTGATAGCGCATATTCAAAAATTGCTGGACTTTATCCAAATCAGGCTAAAAAAGTTATGGAAGAACTTTTGCGTGAAGAAGGATATCTCTTAGAAGAACCTCGTGAAATTATGCGACCAGTGAAGTTTTATGAAAAAGGTGATCGTCCATTAGAAGTAGTAGCTTCAAGGCAATGGTATATAAAAAATGGTGGGCGCGATAAAGAAATTCGCCAAGAATTAAAAAATCGTGGGTCCGAAATTGTTTGGCATCCAGAATTTATGGAATCGCGATATCAAAATTGGGTAGACGGACTCAATGGAGATTGGTTGATTTCTAGACAGCGATATTTTGGTGTTCCAATTCCGATATGGTATCAGCTAGATAATGACGGGAACCCTATTTACGATAGTGTTCTGATTCCTGATGACAAACAACTCCCCGTTGATCCATCAAGTGATATCCCGCCAGGATTCGAAGAAACACAGAGAAACCAACCAAATGGTTTTATTGCCGACCCAGATATTTTTGATACTTGGGCAACTTCATCTTTGACTCCTCAGATTGCCGGTCGATACAGTATCGATGATGAACTATTTAACAAAATCTTTCCAATGGATTTGCGACCTCAAGCACACGAGATAATTCGAACCTGGCTATTCTCAACAGTTGTTCGTTCCCATTATGCTAACGATTCGATCCCATTTAAACATGCTCTAATTTCTGGCTGGATACTTGACCCTGACAGAAAAAAGATGAGTAAATCAAAAGGGAATGTCGTAACTCCAATGGCTCTATTGCAAGAGTATGGTTCTGACGCAGTTCGATATTGGGCAGCTAATGGTAGGCCAGGAGTTGATACTGCTTTTGATGAAGGAATCATGAAAATCGGTCGTCGATTGGTTACAAAGCTACTAAACGCATCAAAGTTTGTGCTTATGGTGGCGCCAGCAGATAAAGAACTCGATGTTTCTAATGTGAAAAATGATTTAGACATATCTTTCTTGAGTCTTTTAGGTGAAGTTGTAGAAAAATGTACAACTTCTTTTGAAAACTATGATTACGCTCGTGCACTTCAAGAAAGCGAAACTCTATTTTGGGACTTCTGTGATAACTACCTCGAAATTGTTAAAGGTAGAGCATACGGTTCGCAAGGAGACCAAGCACAACTAAGTGCTCAGACAACCTTACAAATTGCTTTGAAAGTATTCCAAAGGTTATTTGCTCCGTTCCTTCCATTTACTGCAGAAGAAGTGTGGTCTTGGTGGCAAGATGGTTCAGTCCATACGGCTAATTGGCCATCTCGAAAAGAACTACCACAAGAAGCACTTTTAGATATTTATCCTCTGGTTAGAGATGGTGCAATCTTTTCTATGCGGTCTTTAAAATCAAACGCAAAAGTTTCAATGAAAACTCCTGTACTGCAAGCAAAAATTCACGGTGGAAAATTACTTGATGGGAGTTGGAAAAGTGCGCTCGATGATATTCGAGATGTTTGTAATATCATAGATGAGTCGTTCAACGTTGCAAATATTATCGATGATGAAGGAAAAGAGTTCTTTTTAACTAGTGAAGTGAAATTGGAAGCAAAGTGATTAATTCTGAACTAGAAAAATGGTTGAACGATCATGATAATTTCGAAATAGGTAAACTTTCCAGACGTGCTGAACGGCCAACGCTTGAGCGTATGCAAACTCTCGCCAAATATATGGGCGATCCGCAAGTAAATGTGCCAACAATCCATATAACAGGAACTAATGGCAAGACCTCTACGACCCGCATAGCAGAAAGCTTGCTTCGTGCGAAGGGGTTATATACAGGTCTTGTTTGCTCTCCTCATTTAACGCAATTCAATGAACGGATATGTTTGGATGGGCAACCTTGTAGTGATGATCAATTAGATTCGGCTTTACAATATGTAAGAAATGTGGAGAGCTCATTCGAACAAGTTTCTACTGATCCCCCTTCGTATTTTGAGATATCAATCGCGGCTGCCTTTGAGTTATTCAATGAAGAAGCAGTTGATGTTGCCTTGATAGAAGTGGGGATGGGTGGGTTGTATGATGCAACGAATATTTGTGATTCACAAGTTGCTGTTATAACTAATGTTGCATTAGATCATATGGATTACTTAGGCGATACTAGAGAAAAAATAGCCTTAGAGAAATCTGGAATTATTAAAGAAGGTCAAAAGGTAGCTATTTGCGAATCCGATTATCAGATTGCAAAAATATTTGTTGATGCAGCCAAATCTAAGGGAGCTACACCTGTTGTAATCGATGAAGATTTTGGCCTGATAAGCAATGAATCCGCGGTAGGTGGGCGTTTAATCAGTTTTCGAACCCCTTATGGGGAATATAGAGATATGTTTATCCCGCTCTTTGGTTCACATCAGGGATATAACGCCATGTTGGCAGTTGTTGCCTGCGAATTATTTGTTGATTCTTATCTTGGTCAAGAAATTGTTGAAGAAGGATTTTCCAAAGCTCGTTCTCCAGGGAGAATGGAAGTTTTAGAAAATAATCCTCTTGTTATAGTAGATGGGGCTCATAACATAGCCGGAGCACAAACATTTGCACGAGCATTTGAAGAAGATTTTGAGAGAGCTCGTCGTATCTATGTGCTCGGATTGACTCGAGAAAAAGATGCGGTTGCAATTATAAACTCTTTAGCGGTCGAGAGTGATGACATTGTTATAGCTACTCAAGTTGAATCTGCACGAGCAATGCCTGTTGAAGTTTTAGCTCAGCAATTAAAAAATGCCGAAGTTGAAACTATTATCGAAAGTCCCGACCCTAGATCAGCAATAGAGAATGCTAAGGCTTTGGCGCTTGACGATGATCATATCGTGGTAGCTGGCAGCCTCTATTTGGTGGGTGAAATTCGTACTATTTTATTGGGGGACTAACCTTAGAAAATTCACAAAGCGGGGCAAGCACAGCACATCCATTATGAGCATTTTGTAGGGTCAGACCTCCAGTTGATTGAAGAAAATCTGTTCGAATCATTTAGGATGTGTTCTATGCAAGATAGAACATTAATAATCCTGAAGCCAGATGCTATGAAACGAAAGCTTGTTGGCGAAATAATTTCACGAATTGAGAAGAAGAACCTAACCATTGTTCGAATGGATATGAGAACTCTCGATAAAAAAACCCTCGATCAGCACTATGATGAGCATAAAGGTAAGCCATTTTATCCGAGCCTCGTTGAATTCATGTCCTCAGGCCCGGTTGTCGTAATGGAAGTTCAAGGTCGAGACGCACAATCCGTGATGAGAAATCTTATGGGCAAAACAGATCCTATAACAGCTGATCCAGGTACAATCCGTGGCGATTTAGGTATAGATTTTACTGAAAACCTTATTCATGGATCTGACTCAAAATTGACTGCAGACCGAGAAATAGGGATATTCTTCGGAGCATAATGCCAATAGGGCAAAATCCTTGGTATTACCCTACGAGGTGATGTACAAATTTCTATCTCCTTTGGACGAAATGCTGGTATTTGACCTAGCCTATAAGGCAAAGGAGGCCACTTTTAGTGTCTGAATCAATACTATCTTCAATTGTCGGGCGCGATATGGCCGTCGACCTAGGAACTGCGAATACGCTTGTATATGTCCGTGGTCGAGGTGTCGTGCTTAACGAACCTAGTGTTGTTGCTGTTAATACTCGTGATGGCCGACCATTGGCGGTTGGTTCTGAGGCAAAAAGAATGATCGGTCGAACCCCAGGCCATATTAGAGCGATCAGACCACTCAAAGACGGAGTGATCGCTGACTTTGATGTTTGCGAAAAGATGCTTCGATACTTTATCCAAAAAGTTCACCAACGCCGATGGGCAAAACCTCGAATGGTAATTTGTGTCCCAAGTGGTATCACAGGTGTCGAGCAACGAGCAGTGCAAGAGGCAGCAGAATATGCAGGAGCTAGAAAACCGGCATACATTATTGAAGAGCCTATGGCTGCTGCGATTGGTGCAGGGTTACCTGTGCATGAACCAACAGGAAATATGGTTGTTGACATAGGCGGTGGAACAACTGAAGTAGCTGTTATCTCGTTGGGTGGAATTGTTGCAAGTGAATCAGTTCGAATTGGTGGTGATGAACTAGACGATTCAATTATTACCTTCATTAAAAAAGAATATTCGCTTGCTATAGGTGAGAGAACTGCAGAAGAAATCAAAATGCGGTTGGCATCTGCTGCGCCTCTAGAAGAGGAACAAATGGCTGAAATTAGAGGCCGTGATTTAGTCACTGGCCTGCCAAAAACGATTGTGGTATCAACGGTTGAAATTCGTGAAGCGATAGAAGAACCGGTAAGCGCAATAGTTGATGCAGTTAAGATTACTTTAGATAAAACACCACCTGAATTAGCGGCAGATATTATGGAAAAAGGAATTGTGATTACAGGTGGGGGTGCTTTGCTACATGGATTGGATAGGCGCCTCGCAGATGAAACTGGAATGCCTATCATCATTGCTAAAAATTCTCTTTTTAGTGTTGTTGTAGGATCTGGGCAATGTCTTGAAGAATTCGATGTTCTCAAGTCAGTTCTCATTTCATCGAATCTACATTAATAAGAAAGTTTTGTAGCGAAAGTGACTGTAAGAAAACGCGTACTATTTCTGCTTTTGATTACTGCTATAACATTAATTACCATTGATGTTCGTGGTGGAACAAGCGGGCCAATTGGTGCTGTACGCTCGAGTGTGCGTGAAGTCATTTCTCCGCTTCAAAGAGGAATTAGTGCTGTAGTTTCTCCAGTGGGCAGTTTCGTAGATGGAGTCACTAACGCATCAGATTTAAAAAGAGAAAATCAAAAGCTTCGCAAAGAAATCACACAAGTAAGAACAGAAAATAAAACACTTGAAGCTGCGGCAAATGAGAACCAACGATTACGAAAACTCCTTAATTTAGTCGATGAAATAGATGTTGATTCTGTGACTGCGAGGATTATAACTGGGTCGCCCTCTAACTTCGAAACCTCTATTCAAGTGAATAGAGGTTCAAATTCTGACGTGAAAGTAGGCGATCCTGTTGTTGATGGCGATGGTCTTGTTGGTAGGGTAATCGAGGTTTCCCCAAACCGAGCCACAGTTTTATTAATAGTTGATTCAACATCAGGGGTAGGTGTACGAACTTCTAGGAGTGAAGTTGTTGGCATTGCGCAAGGTTCATCAGGAAGCCGATTTTTATCGATGCAATTTGTTGATCCAGATGCAGATGTGAAAAAAGGCGATACTGTTGTAACTTCAGGATTACAAGACGGACTTTTTCCTCCCAACATTCCTGTTGCAACGATAAGAAGTGTAAAAAAAGATTCAAGCGGATTGTCAAAAAATGTACAACTAGATCCAATCGTTGATTTAGATCGTCTTTCTGTCGTCTCCATTTTGAAAGCTAGAAGGTGAGTGTTTTGAAGATGGATTCTCCCTCACGTAGCAGAAGTCGTTTTACTCTAGACCCTTTGGCCTCTAGAGACGATATGGATAGATCTCCAATATTACGTTGGGGAGCTATCGCATTTTTGGTTTTAATCGGATTACTACTTGAAACAACAATATTCTCTTCTTGGCGATTATTTAATGCTGCTCCTACTTTCGGTTATGTTGCAGTTGCTGGTGTTGCATACTATGCGGGTGCAAATACTGCAATGGTGTTTGGGTTCTTTGCGGGTTTGGGCTCGGATATTTTCTATCGAACTCCACTAGGTGTGACAGCTCTATCAATGATGCTTTGCGGTGTGTTGGTAGGTGTGATTCAAACCGGCATGATGAGACCAACACCACTAGCTGTTCCACTTTTAGGGCTTATGGTAAGTCTTATAGGGAATACGGTCTATATTTTGATTTCTATTATCGTCGGATTCGAAAGTTTGGTTAGCATTCATAGCTTCTACGCTGTTTTGCTTACCTCTCTCATGAACATGGTTGCATCACCTTTTATTTTTCTCTTTATTAAACAATTTATTGGTGCGCCAGCTTGGAAGAACAGATGACGGACCAGCTACGAGAAAAAAGAATTGGAATCGTTGGGGTTGTAATTATAGCTATCTTCCTAACACTAATTTCACGACTATGGTATTTGCAGGTAGCAACTGGAGAAGAGCTAGCTCTTCAAGCAACTTCGAATCGTGTACGTGTAATTCAAGAAGAAGCTCCAAGAGGCAGGATCTTGGACATCAATGGGAATGTTATTGTTGACAATAGGATTACTAAATCGATTGTCATAGATCGTGTCCAACTCAGTAATGAAAAGCGTAAAAAAGAGGTAATCAAAAAACTTTCTAAAGTCCTTAACATAGATAGTAAGGTTGTTGAAAGCAGAATTGCTGACCAGAGGATTTCCCCTTACAAGCCGGTGCCCGTTGCTATCGATGTTCCCTTTGATCGGATTCAATATATTAAAGAACGGCAAAATGAATTTACTGGAGTTGATGCAGTTCCGTTACCTGTTCGGCGTTATCCAAATGGTAACTTAGCTGCTCATTTAGTTGGTTATGTTGGCGAAATTAATGATGAAGAGCTATCAACTAGGAAAGATGATTATCAGCTTGGAGAGACAATAGGAAAGTCCGGTATTGAGTTAGCCTACGAAAACTATTTAAGAGGAGAACCTTCAATAAAGAAAGTTGAAATAGATGTAAAAGGACGAGTGCTACGCCAAATCAGCTATAAAGAGCCGGTTCCAGGCAATGATTTAATACTTTCAATCGATATAGGTTTACAACAGGTTGCAGAAACATCACTAGCTCGACAAATTGAAATTACTCGGTCAGTACAAGATACAAGCGACAAAACTAAGTTTACTAAATTCAAAGCACCGGGTGGTTCTGTTGTAATGGTGGATCCTAATAATGGTTTCGTTAAGGCATTGGCAAGCTTTCCAACATTCAATCCTGCTGAGTTTGTTGATGGGATACCTACCCCAATATGGGAAGAACTTAATGATCCTAAAAATGCATTTCCGCTCAATAATAGAGCTGTCCAGGGACTATATGCACCCGCATCTACATTTAAAATGGTTACAGCAATAGCAGGTAATAACACCGGTATCATTACTCCATATTCAACCTTTAATGATACTGGTTCGCTGAAGGTTTCTGACAGAGAATTTAAGAATGCAGGTAAAAAAGCTAATGGTGTTATCAATTTGAGTTCTGCATTGACTGTTTCTTCTGATACGTTTTTTTACAACATAGGTTCAAAACTTTGGTCGCTGCAATATAAACAAAAACCAGGTGGAGATGCGATCCAAGACACTGCTCGAGAATTTGGTTTTGGATCTGTTACAGGTCTACCTATAGGAAACGAAAGCAAAGGAAGAATTCCTGATGAAGAGTGGAAACAAAAGGTACATGACGAGAATCCTGAAGCATTTCCGTATGCACAATGGTTGCCTGGAGATAACGTTAATACTTCCGTTGGTCAAGGTGACACATTAGTAACCCCCATACAGCTAGCAATGGCCTACTCTACATTTGCAAACGGGGGTGTTCTCTATCAGCCTCAACTAGTTTCAGAAATTCGAGAATCCGAATCTAAAAAAGTCGTTAAGAAAATAAAACCTATTCCAATCCGAACGATAGAAATGTCTGAGAGCCTTGTAAATTCTATGAAAGATGGTTTTACTGGGGTGATCTCAAATGAAAAGGGGACTGCAAGGAATGCATTCTTGTCTTTCCCAACCAACATCCCTGTAGCGGGAAAGACGGGTACGGCAGAAGTTAGTGGTAAACAAGATACTTCTCTATTTGTTGGATTTACCCCAATAAAAAAGCCAAACTTTGTTGCGGTCGCGATTGTGGAAGAGGCTGGGTTTGGGGCGGGTACGGCTGCTCCAATAGTAAAGCGTACATTTGAAGGTGTCTATGGGTTACCTGTTACAGATGTGATATTTGCCGCACCACCTGGAGGTATTGATTAATGCCTATAGCTAAAACTCTCCATCAAGCAAAGCGCCAAATTTCAGCTAAGCCATGGAAGCAAATAGATGTGATCCTTATAAGTGCTGTTGCAGCAATTTCAGTTTTAGGTTGTTTGATGATATATTCTGCGTCCCGATCTCGTTTAGGAGAATTGGGTATATCAAAAACATACTTCCTTGAACGCCAAATTGGTTTTGTAATTATTGGATTTGTATTGATGGGCATTGTTATGTCCGTCGATTATAGGAAAATGAGAGATGTATCACCATTTCTTTATGTCGGTGTAATTGCAATGCTGGTTTTGGTGCTTTCACCGATCGGGTCTTCTGTAAATGGAACTCAGGGTTGGTTTAATTTGCCTGGAGGGTTTGGTCTTCAGCCCAGTGAATTTTCTAAATTTTTTCTGATAATTATTTTGGCAAGTTATATTGCTGCTAATGAGCAGTTTCATTTAGGAGCATTGTTTAAGACGTTAGTCATTGCTGCTGTTCCTATTGGCTTAGTATTGCTGCAACCAGATTTGGGTACCGCTATGGTTTTGTGTGCGATATTAATTGGAATGTTAAGCGTCGCAGGAACCAAAGGTAGATACCTTCTGGTGATGATGTTATTTGCTGTTGTTGGTGTGGTTGGGGTTTTGCAATTGGGGGTTTTAAAAGAATACCAAGTTGAGCGTCTAACCGGATTTATTAATCCTTCTCATGATACGCAAGGTATTACATACAATTTGGATCAGAGTAAAACGACCATTGGCAATGGGGGTTTTTCTGGCAAAGGTCTATTTAAAGGAGAGCAAACAAATCTGAGTTATGTGCCAGAACAACATACCGATTTTATTTTTACAGCTATAGGTGAAGAGCTTGGTTTCATCGGTTCTGCAACAGTTTTAGTGTTATTAGGGATTATCGCCTGGCGTATTTGGCGTATCTCGCGTGCAGCCCCTGATGCTGCTGGAACTTTGATATGTATAGGGGTAGTTTCAATGTTTGTATTCCATGTATTTGAAAACGTCGGGATGACAATGGGAATTATGCCTATTACAGGTATTCCACTCCCTTTTGTTTCCTATGGTGGATCTGCGATACTGCTGATGTTTATGTCGATAGGTTTGGTAAATAATATCTACATGCATAGATTTGAGTGACTCTCCCAAAGCACTTCACACATTTCAAGCTTGTCTGTATTTCTTGACGAAAATGCGGTATCGATCTTTAGATTATATTTGAGCCCAATATTTTCAACTTCTTCGAAGAATCTAGTTGTGGATTCATTCCAAGAATGATTTGTGCTTATTAGTATTCCATCTAGTCCAATTAATCTTGCAAAATGTTCAACTTCGTCTGGGTTAGGAGCGAAACCGTCAAAGAAAATAATGTCAAAGTTAGACGATAGTGTTGGTAAAATATCGACCGAATTACCAATCAGGATTTGTGTTTGAGAGCATACTCCATAGGTTGTAAAGTTTTTTTCTGATAATTTCTTGTGTTGTTCATTTAGATCAATTGTTAAAACATTTGCACCCGTATTTTGAGCGAGGCAAATGGTGCTGTAACCGATAGCTGTACCGATCTCTAAAATCTGTGCTGGGCTTGTTTGTTTTGCAATCGCATTTAAAAAACTGCCGTGTTCGAAAGGGTAGCCTCCACATTTATGTATGTTTCTATGTTCAATAGATTTTCTATATAGATTGTCTATATATATTGATAATGGTGGTTTTCTCAAAATATAAATCCTGGTAGTGTTTTATTTATGTAGAATGCATCCTAAATAATAAGCTAATTTATGATAGCGAGTCTAAATTATTTGCGATAGGAGTTGTTATGGCTAAAGGTCAAGATAAAAGAAAAGAAAAGAAAAAACCTAAGAAAGACAAGGCGCAGAAGAATCCTTCTTGAGCTATTCTTATTTGTCTCTATCAGTTCTAAATTGAGGATGAAAGCCTTTGGGTAACATGCCTCTATATAATTCTTTTTGAATCCCAGGTCCTTCAGGGGCGTCAATGTGTATAGGACATATGGTGTCGTTAGTCAGTTTATGCTCTGGCTTATTAGCGTGGTACGTACCTGATCGTACTGGTCGGTGGTTTGTATTAGATAACGTTCTTGAAGGTCGATTGTGCGTTGAATCGACAAATTCACGGATACCATATATTTTTGCTTGTTCTAGTTCGAGCAAAATTGATTTGATTGAAGGATTTTCTGTCAAAATTTGATTTGATTTCATTACAATTAAGTTTGCTCCAAATTTAACCAGAGGAGTATGTAAATGTGCCAAGTTGGCGAGATGAATAATGATAGGTAGGCTTGGATTAGAGGATAGTTGATTAGGGTTGTCTTGGTTTAGCATTTTCCGAATAGCTTTTTTAACTTGTCTTTTATTCCCATCCCAATAGAGAGCTTTAAGGGCAAGGCCAATACTTGGGTTTTGTGCAAGTAATTGAGGTTGGCTATCTACTAAAAACTTTTTTACCCGATGTTTGTTGAAAGCTATTCTGTGTTTCTTGTTTTCTTTAGTCCATTGTAAAAAATGACCAAGATCATTGATTGTTGCAATTTGGTTTGGTTCTAAATTAAAAATTGAAGAAGCTACTTTGTGTTGTTCTGCGCTATCTCTTAGTTGGAATTTTTCAAAATCAAACCAATCTGAATCTAGAGAACTTATATATCTAGCTGTATTATCTTTCGACATTCATCCCCCAATTAATGTCTTTAATATATACGTTATATTACAAGTATCCTATCGTCAAAAGGGCCTATTAGGTTAGACAGGGACAACAATTTCATTCATAGGGCAGGAGAATCTTGCGCTAAATGCTTTAAGCTCACTTTGGTCAGAATCTATGCTGATTCCATCTGATCGATCTGCAAAAAACGTTACGTTATCATCGAAACCACGAGCTTTAAGAACTAAAAATAATTCATTTATTTTGTTGATACGTTGATCGAGAGTTTTTTTCCAACCTCCAGTAGTTACCCAGTCACAATCATATTTAGAGATGAGGTTGATAGTAGACATGGACTCGCTTGCTAAACGAAAATCTATAATGTTAGGAAGCCTAAGGTGTGTATTTTCTGGTCTAATTAAATCAACAAATTCTGAAACATATTGTTTAAAATCTTCTGCGAGTTGGTCGTTGGTTTTCTTAATTCCAAGAATCTCTAAATCATTTTTTGCTCCACCAGCACCTATCGTGAGCTTAAACCTGTTGTTACCTAATATGCTTGCAGCTGAACTAGCTTCTAAGGCTAGTTGTGCAGGGTTTCTCAAAATCGCGGATGCAACCATTGTCCCAACTTCAATTTGCTCATTCCTTTGGCCGATGTCAATAAGTGTTGGCCACATTGCATGCCAAACTTTGTCTGAATTATTTGAAGCATTTCCACCACCATTTAGATGATCGGGGAAATATAGGACAGAAACACCTGAAGCTATACATTTCTTTGCTTTAGCACGGATCTCATCAATATTATTTTCTAAATACAACATTGCTGATAACTTCATACTTCCATTTTATACCGGTTTGAAAGGCCTGGCCTTCCAAACCGGTATAAAACGTACATAAAGCTTAACTTTTAAGTACTGGCCTCAAATGTCGAGTATTATCGTTACAGTTCGCAAAATACTAAGTCTCAAATTGTTTGGGTACGCCAACTGGCGCAGAGTGAAGATTTGAGACAATGAAAGTCGAGCCAAGAAAGGAAAACTGTATTTAACATGAGCATTGTACTTACACAGACGCTTATCAGCTCGTTGCTGGCCTCTTTGTTATGTTCTGTCGTGCTATCCCAGGTTTTCTTAACACATATTTTAAATTACCCAGCTATTGGGTATTGCAGCAGAGTTTTTGCTGTGCAAACATCAAAAGGTTTATCATGTCCGATCTACAATCAAATTCAACAGACGTATCTTCCGAAGACATGGAGGATAGCGGAGTAACTCAAAACTCAACAGAAAATCCTGATTTTTCAACTCGTCGGCGTAGGAGAGTTGAAACTCCAGTAGATATCGATAACGATCGTGTTTTTACTAACGAGGATATTCTTAGCGATGCTAAAAAAGAGTTGGGTATGCAAACTGCTCAGGCTGGGCCAGACTCTAGGGCACAGTTGCGTCGTGAAGGAATGCAAGAGGCTCCCTTTTCAAAATCTTCAAGACGTCGGAGACGTATTCTTTCTCAAGATGATGAAGTGGAATCTATCAATCTGCCAGAAGAGAGTGATGAAACTTCCCAGGAAGATACAAAAAAATCTCGTACCAGAAGGCGCTTAGTTTCTAAAACACAGAGCCAATCTCAAGAGCTTCAAGTTCCTGCGAAACCTACTATCGGTTCGACTATTTCTGCTGAAATTGTTGCAAAAATGGAATCTAAAGAAGCCCAGACCGACACTGAGAAAAACCGAAGTAAGAAATCTGCTAAAGATGATGAGCAAAGTGATAGAGGTTCAAAACAAAATTCTAACCGGTCGAAAAAGTCGGGTTCCAAGAGCTCAAAATCAGGCCAACCAGGGCCTGTAACTGCAAATCTTGGAATTGATGAAGAGTTTGAAGTTGATAAAAAAACTCTTAAGAAACGAATCAAAAAGCTGGGAACTGGAAAAGCTACTGGAAGATACTCGATGTATGTGCACGTTGATAAGCGCGGCAATACGCAACTTGCAATCACAGAAGGTCGAATTCTTACTGAACATTATGTTTCAAGAGCCGACTTGGATGAAACCGTGTCGATCGACGGAAATATTTATTTAGGGCGAGTTCAAAATGTACTCCCTGGTATGGAAGCGGCATTTGTCGATATTGATACGCCCAAAAATGCAGTACTTTATCGAGCAGATGTGATGTATGATCACGAAAAATTTAAGAAACAAGCGCCGCGAATCGAAGAGGCGCTAACTAATGGGCAAATGACTCTGGTGCAAGTCACTAAAAATCCTATTGCCCATAAGGGTGCCCGATTAACTCAAGAAGTTTCGTTGGCGGGAAGGTTTGTTGTTCTCATACCAAATCAGCCTATGACCTATGGTATTTCAAAGAGATTACCTGATACTGAAAGGCGAAGACTGCGCCGAATACTTGATGAAATTCGTCCACGAGATGCTGGTTTGATTGTTAGAACAGCAGCTGAAGGGGCGACAGATGATGAGCTACGTCGAGATATGACTCGTTTAGCCCAGCAGTGGGATCAGATAAAAAAAATTGCTGCCAAGTCTGAGAAGTCAAAAAAAGCAACCCTTTTATATAAAGAACCTCCTTTAGTGATGCGTATGATTCGAGAAGAATTCAACAAAGAATTCCGTTCGATCGTGATTGATGATAGGAAGCTATTTGAGAAGATAAAACATTATGTTGATTCAATTACCCCTGAACTTTCGGATCGTGTTGAATTTTATGATCCAGCTGACGACTTGAATGTATATGAGCGTTATCACATTACAGAACAATTGACTAAAGCATTGGAAAGTAAAGTTTGGCTTCCAAGCGGCGGATCACTAATTATTGAAAGAACAGAAGCCTTAACTGTTATCGATGTTAATACAGGTAAAAATGTTGGTACATCGAATCTAGAAGAAACAGTATATGAAAATAATTTAGAAGCCGCTGATGAAATCGCTAGACAACTTCGCCTACGAGATATCGGCGGAATCATAGTTATTGACTTTGTGGATATGGAAATCGAAAAGAATCGGTTTACCTTAACTGAGAGGCTTAGAGAAGCACTTGCTAGAGACAAAACTAGAACTCAAGTCTTTGAAGTCACCGAGTTAGGGTTAGTACAGATGACAAGAAAGCGTCTTTCCGAAGGGATGGTAGAGAGTTTTGCACAAACTTGTCCAACCTGTGAGGGGCGAGGGTTTGTTATCGATGAAGATATGGTTGGTGGTTTTGCTCCAATTGATCTCAAAGAGAAGTCTAAATCTGACTAATTCTTCTGAAAAATTAGGACAAAAACCCCATTTTAGGGAAATCTCTCCTTGAGTAGATCGATAATACTTACGATATATAGAGGGTAAAAGTAAACCTGCTACAAAAAGGTCGTATACAGATGGTATCTAAAAGAATAGGTGCAGTCATTATCACTGCAGCATCGATCATATTTACTATTTATAGAATTGCTGGTCTATCTGCAAATTTCTCTTGGACTAATGCAGCAGTTGCAGCCTGTGAAATTTCGCTATTGAGCCTCGCATCAATCGAATCATTTTTGATGGCGAGTGCAACAACTAAAAGGGCCCGTAAACAAGATGAGTCGATTTTAATGGAATCTGCAAAAACGATCCTCTTTTCTAAGAATGCTAAGGCTATAGAACAAGCTGGTGGTAAAACGAAAGTAACAGTTGAAACATCGAATGTGACAAGTACTGGTGGTTTTAATTCAACGAATATAGATGTTGTTATATTTGCTGAGGATTCTACATTGGAACAACTTCGGCGATGTTTTTTATCTATTAGCTTGCTAGAGGATGTTGATCATGTATATCTTATCGATTCAAGAATCTCTGCAGAAAGAGAAAAGTTAACTAAAGAATTTAGTTTTTTTGTAGCAGATTCTTTCCATAACATCGTGGCAACTACGGATAAAGTATTAATTTGTAGAGGCACAGATATCCTCTATCCAGATTGTATAGATGTAAGCAGAACTTATATCGCAGATGACAGGACTTTCTTAGAGTTAAGAAGTGTATATAGTGATGAACGTGCACTAGGTGTAAATGGTGTTGTCGATGTAACCGATAAACGTCAAATAATTCGAGAGGCACTCTCCAGTCGTGGATTGTCTACATGGTCAACAGGACCTGCGGTAGTGCCAGCTGGTACTCTGGAGTTTTCTGCTCATGCTACTTGTGCAACACAATTCTTTAGATCATGTGAAATGCATGGAATACATGGGCTGTTAACCGATGAAATTATGAGTGAAGAAATATCACACGAACAAACTATTTCAGAAGTTGAGTGGAGAGCATTAGATTTTAAATACTCTTCAGGGGCCTGGAGACATAAATATGTTAAGGGTACGCGGTTAATTGGACTAGGTGTCAAAATTTGGTCTTCAATGATCAATATGTCGCTTATTCGTAGGGTAGCTACTATAGCTTTAGTGTTGTATTTTGTTGCTAGTCCTTCGAGTTTTGCTTTTGTCAATACAACATATCTATATGCATTGTCTGCTACTATCGCAGCAATTTTTGGAGCAGGTTATTTAGCAAATGAT
>CAUJDU010000012.1 GCA_963169585.1 Actinomycetota bacterium
GATTGTGGAAGAATAGCCAAAGGCCAAAAAAACAAGTAAGTGGAATCGTGATGAGTGGGTGAGCAACGAGTCTGCTAGCTCTAAATAATCCTTCTGTCAAATTCGGGAACTCTCCACCTTTGCCCATGATTGGATTATGCGTTGTATTTCACCTGTTGTATAGGGTTTTTTAATAAAAAGCCAAAAAAAAGCTACTAAGTAGTAATATCGTAAATTTGAGTAACAAATATGTCCGAATAGTCTGAATTGCAAAAATAACCTGTATCCAAAACGAGATTATCTTTTCCTCTTTGTCCGATGATCTGAATCCCAATAGGAAGGTTAGCTCCCATGGAATTTTTAATCGGAATAGACAATGCAGGTGCACCAGAGATATTCGATGGAAAGCAAAGTCCACCGTATATAAAAGGTGCCATATCAGGATCTTTTTCAACTGCACCATGGAGTGGGGCAACGTCTCCAGTTGTTGGTGTGATGAGTAAATCAAATTGTTCATGCCAATCAAAAATACAACGAGAGAAAGATTTTAATTTTTCTTTGGAGTTTAGATAATCATTTTTTTGAATTTTCTTACCCATCTCGTAAAAGAACTTTGTTTCATTTTCAAATAAATCTAAGTTAAAAGGTTCTTTTAAGCGAAGCTTAGACAACTCAACATCTTGATAGATATTATACGCGATCATATCTAAGAAAACATCGCGAATAGATTCATCTTCGTATGCAACAGGGCTTGCAACACTAACTTCTGCCCCTAGCGAGCTCAAATATTTGCCAAATAATTCTACAGTAGCTTTAATATCTGGGTTGATGGGGTAGAGGTTGGAAAATCCTTCATATCTAATTCCAATTTTTAAGGAGCTGATTGAATCATGAAAGTTCTTATTGATATAGAATTGAAATTGAGGCTCTGAAATAATATTCAGGACCGCTGTTAAGTCTTCAATGTTGGAGCTAATAAGACCTTTACAAACAAGTCCGCCCCAAGCTTCGTCAATAATGGGCCCTAGAGAGATAACATCACGACTTGGTTTAAAGCCGAATACTCCACAAGCACTTGCAGGGATCCTAATGCTTCCTCCGCCATCGGAGCCAAGTGCGACACTAGTCATTGCGCTAGCAACTGCTGCAGCTGAACCTCCAGAAGAGCCGCCTGAATTTCTGGAGGTATCGATTGGATTATTGCAAGGCCCATGGGCTCGCGATTGGGTGGTAACAGTTAATGCGAGTTCAGGGTTATTAGTTTTTCCCATTATTACTGCACCAGCATTCTTGAGTTTCGTAATATTAGTTGAGGTGAATGTGTCGCAATAGTTTTCTTGTTTAAGTTGGAAATTCCCCCAAGAGTTAGGTGTACCGGCGATAGAAGAATCTATCTCTTTTATCAAAATTGGAACGCCTAAAAGTTTCAGATCATCTATTTTTACATTTTTTTTCAGCGATTTAACTTGCTGGATTTGTTCCTCAATAAACATTGAATCTTGCCAGATAACTGCATTGCTATGTTCATTTAGTTTATTTATTTGATTATGTGAACTTTTAATATTTTCATCAATATGGTGATCATTTTCAAGGTTCTTATTGACTTGGACATTTATCGGTTCTATGTGGGGAAAGTTGTTATCTGGCATCTAAAGTCCCTAAATGATCCTCGATAATTTTACACCTTGCGCTTAAAATTTTTCGTTGAACTTTTCCCGAATCGGTTTTGGGGATTGAATCAATGCTAGCTAGTCGGGTTGGAAGTTGAGTAGATGCTAGCAATTCTCTAAGTTCAGATCGCAATGATCCCAACGAGATCAGCTTGGCAAGGTTAGTTTCGACACATATAGTAACTGATTCGCCAAGTATTTCGTGTTCTGTAGAACAGATGGCAAATTCGAGTTCAGGAAGATGTTGTGAAATAATCACTTCAAGTTGGGCTGGATCAATTTTGATACCTGCAGAATTAATAAGTTCATCAGCTCTACCAGAAATCGATAATCGATTATTTTCGATTATGCCTATGTCGCCAGTTTTGAACCATCCAGTAGATGTAAATTTTGAATTAGTTAGTGGTTGATTGTGCCGGTACCCAGCCATGATGGACTTGGTTTTTAGCTCTAAATGTCCATCGTTAGAAATCCGACCTTGTGTGCCGTCAAGGAAATTACCATCCATACATATTCCACCCCAAGTTTCAGTTAACCCATAAGAAGAAAAAATTTTAATACCATACGATCGTGCAACCTCTAATAAATCGATATCAATTTTTGTCCCTCCTAAAATGATTTTATTTAGGGATCCAAAATTAATGTTCGATTGAATTAAATCTCTCAATTGTTTGGGTACTAGAGAAGTTACAGTTACATTATTTTCCAATATGGTTTTTTCAAAATCTTCAGGATTAAAACTAGAAGAAACAATCAAGCTTGAATTCTGAGTGAAGCACCTGGCAAATATTGCAAGGCCCGCAATATAATTTGGCGGTAATACACATAGCCATTTATCTGAACTAGATAGCTCACAATATTTATAAAGTGCTTGGGCAGAGGTAGTCATCCCTGAATATGTAAGTTCAACTGGCTTTGGTGAATGAGTAGTACCAGAAGTAAGTACTACAGCAGCTAAATCATTTGTCTCAACTATTGCTAGCTTACGTGAAGTGATTTGTCCACTTGAAAGGTCGAGAACCTCGCTAGGATCCACCGCAATAATCGACTTTTCTACAAGATATTTAGGTTGAGTAGTCGAAATAATACAAACTGCTACTGAGCTAGCAAAAGCTGACATTACGTTATCTACAAGTTCATTTTCTGATCCATGAGTAGGATCATAAAGCAAGGCTCTAAGATGTTGGGACACATTTATACGCTATATCACACTAATGTGAAAATACGAAACAGCCAAAGTAAAGGAAATAATGAGTGTAGAAGATATAAATTTTGAAGGTCGAGTTATAAAGTCTGGTGCTAATTGGAAGCCAGGTTCGGATGAAGAGTTCTCTGATATCACCTACGAATTGTCTTCACTTGAAGACCCAGTTGCTGTCGCAAAAATAACAATATGTCGACCCCACGTAAGAAATGCGTTCCGCCCTCAAACTGTAAAAGAAATGATTCGAGCATTTGATATTGCAAGAGATGATGCTCGAGTTGGTTGTATCATCCTCACTGGTCAAGGGTCTAAAGCATTTTGTTCAGGCGGGGACCAGAGCGTACGCAAAGATGATGGATATGTAGGTGATGACGGTATCGGTCGTTTGAATGTTCTTGATCTACAAATCCAAATTAGAAGACTTCCAAAACCTGTAATTGCAATGGTGTCAGGATATGCAGTTGGTGGTGGTCATGTTCTTCATGTTGTTTGTGATTTGACCATTGCTTCTGACAATGCAATCTTTGGCCAAACTGGTCCTAAAGTTGGTTCTTTTGACGGTGGATATGGATCTGGTCTTTTAGCAGCGAGTGTTGGTCAGAAAAAATCACGTGAAATATGGTTTATGTGTAGACAATACGATGCCAAACAAGCGCTAGATATGGGATTAATTAATACTATCGTCCCTATTGAAGAACTAGAGGTTGAAACAATGCAATGGTGCGGACAGATCTTGGATCATTCGCCATTATCGTTGAGGCTGCTAAAAGCTGCTCATAATGCAGCGGACGACGGCCTAGCTGGAGTACAACAATTAGCTGGAGATGCGACACTTTTGTTTTACATGCACGAAGAAGCGCAAGCAGGTAGAGATGCTTATATAAATAAACAAAAACCTGACTTTACCAAATTCCCAAGAAGACCATAAAGAAAAATACAGTGGCAAACATACAAGAATATATTCAAGGAGCGCGACCTAAAACACTCAGTGCAGCTATTGTGCCTGTGGCCCTAGGATCGACCCTCGGATTTTGGCATCTAGAGAAACAATTAAACCAAAATAGTTTTTCAATTGCCGTGATGATTGCCTGTCTTATAGTGTCTTTGGCTTTGCAAATTGGAGTAAATTATGCGAACGACTATAGCGATGGTATCAAAGGTGTAGATGAAAATCGATTAGGACCAATGCGTTTGGTGGGTTCGGGAAAAGCAAAACCACGATCAGTATTGTTGGCTATGATTATTTCATTCACTATTGCATCCATATCGGGTATTTATGTTGCAAGTCAATCTTCTTGGTGGTTAATAGCAATTGGTGCTATGTGTATTGTTCTAGCGTGGTTTTATACGGGATCAAAACATCCATATGGATATTATGGCTTTGGCGAGATAGCTGCTTTTATTTGTTTTGGGCTTGTAGCAACTGTTGGAACATTTTTTGCTCTTACAAACGAGATTTCGAAGGAATCTATATTTGCAGGAGTGCTGACAGGCGTATTTTCCATAGCGATCTTGCTGGCAAATAACATAAGAGATATAGAGAATGATTCAAAATCAAATAAAAAAACGTTAGCTGTGCGCTTGGGAGTAAATAACGCGAAATTAGCTTTTAAAATGATGTTCTTTTTTGTAGCTATTTCATTAGTCTTGCTTAGCTTGTCGATAAGTTTGGTATGGCTAGCCTTGGCATTACTTGTATTGGCTTTGCCAGTAATAAATAAAATGACAAGAGCAAATGAGGCAAACCAATATATAGAAATCCTTGTAGCTACTTCAAAGCTGAATCTAGTTTTTGGAATAACGACCTCGGTGTTGGTCTTGTTAAGTGCGCTTTAATTGGGGTAGAAAGTCGCTATGAATAGTATCTCGAAACTTCGTTGGAATGATGTCCTTAACGATATCCTATTTTCGAGTCAGCTGAAGTTTGAATGGGTCAATTTTGAGTTCCAAGTTTCGGACTGTATATATAATCGTGATGGGCTTTATGTGCATGGAGAATTTGGCCTAGCAGAAGCAACACCATTACCGAGATATTTTGATAGAGAAATAGAGTGTTTACTTGGAGCCATGGATACAGTTTCGAAAGCATGGCCCAAAGAGAAGAGAGAAGACATCGAGACAAATGCTCTAGTAAGTACGAAAGAAGACATAAACGAGTCATTGTTAGGAACTAACTGTATAAAAGTAAAAGTTCACGCAATTAAGGATTGTGATTTAGTAAAACAGGTACGCGATTTTTGTGGTCCAAGAACCAAAATCCGAATTGACTGTAATGGTTTATTCAATGTCGATGATGCTTTAGCTGTAATAAATTCCCTGACCGAATGTGATCTAGAACTTGTAGAACAACCTTGCCGAACTAATGAAGAAAATGCACAAATTCGACGGAGAATAGAAATTCCATTAGCAATAGACGAAACAGCTAGAACACATGATGAAATAGAAGAGGCTAAGAAATTAGGATCAGCAGATATAGTTGTTGCCAAAGTTCAACCTAGCGGTGGAATCCATAAGGCTGTTGACCTGATAGATAATTGGGGTGGTCAAGTATATGTTTCGCACATGATGGAATCACAAGTAGGTATCGATGTCGGTATAGCTTTAGCGAAGTCTTTAGACGAGCTAAATTATGCATGTGGTTTACAAGCTCCGAAACTAAAGAAAATATTTCGAGAACCACTGAATATTTAGATCGACACCTAGAGGATTACTACTTACGATTCTATGGTCGCTATCAAGTATTCTATGCTGGGAAAACGGAGTTTTTTTCTTGTACAAACTATTTAATTGCGTATATTTTATGTCTCTACTTCCAGAGAGATAAAGTACGGGTATTCGGAGTTCAATTAGTCGATCTTCATAGAAAGGCATTTTTCCTAGACCTAATATTTTTAATTGATCAGATATGATTTGTGTATCTTTAATTCTATGATCCTCATTATGTATATTTTGGTCAAAGATCTCATTCTTATTGAATTTTGTTAAAGCAAGGTCAAAACTAGATTCAAAATCCCTAGCTAATTTATCGTCTAAAGAAATACGTTTGTGTCGAGCTTGGTTATTTGCTAAACCAGCATTTACCGATATAAGGACTAATGCTTTAATATTTTTTGGGTGATCTAGAGCTAGCCCAAGCGCCAACCTAGCTCCCATAGAATAGCCCACCACGAGCGAATCAGGCTTGATTTTTTTAGCGGTGCAGTTTAAAGTGTCATTCCAATCAGTCTTAGCAGTAATGTCGATACCCATAGAATCATCAAAAACATCTAATCTTGAGTACATGCTTTTATTTAGTGCAAAACCGGGTAGGAACACAGCATTTTTCATCGGAGATATCTTCTCATGAATCCAAACGTTGTTGCCTCTTATGCGCTAATTTCTAAGCTTTTTTCTATGGGTGTCACCACTGCAGTGATTAGCCCAGGTTCACGAAATCTACCGTTGTCGTATGTCGCAAACGAGATATTAGACACAGTAGTTGTTGTTGACGAACGTGATGCAGGTTTTTGTGGTTATGGTATGGCACGAACCTCAACTGTACCCGTACTTGTTATCACTACATCAGGGTCCGCACCGACACACTTATTTCCTAGTGTGGTGGAAAGTTCAGGCTCTAGTGTCCCAATGATTGTCATGAGTGCTGATAGGCCACATAGTGTTAGAGGACGTGGTGCGCCACAAACTATTGATCAGATAGATCTATTTTCTAGTGCCGTTCGATATTTCCTGGATGCACCTTGCCCTAGTAAAGATGATGACCCTCGCTTCTGGTCAAAAATTGGTCAAGATTTATTCGAATACGCTATGGGGATTGTTAGTTCAAATGATTCTATAAGTGTTCCTGGGCCGGTACATTTAAATATTGGTTTCGATGAAACCTTAATCCCTGATGGCGATGAACTTAGCGGTGTTAGTGATCTTTCTATTGAAAAAGTACAAAATAAAGTTTATTCGCATGATAGTTTTAGTGAAAAAGCAAAGAACTTAATAATAAATTCTAAATCGACCCTTGTAACTGTTGGTAGGAATATTGGAACCCATACAGTGGATCCGCAAAGCATAGAAAGACTGAATAGTATCCCAGTATTGGCAGATGTGACAAGTTCAATCCGTCACATAAGTGACTTAGTCACCTATTATGACTTTATTTTACGTATGGGAGATGTAGCTGAACTTAAACCAGATCTTATACTCCAAATTGGAGAACCATTAACCTCTAAAAAATTTAATGAATGGGTAAATGATGTAGAAGTTATATCTATTAAGCCTTTTGAAAACTTGCGGGATCCATATGGTAAATCAGTTGAGGCTATTCTGGTTCAAGATTTAGATGAAACATTATTAAAAATCACAACATTGTATAAACCTACAACTATTGATGTTAAGCAGAAGTGGTTAGATCGACAAGAGTCAGTCCAAAAATATTTAGAATCACTTGTTAGTAAATCTAGTAATAGCGAGCCAACATTCTTTCACTATTTAGGCCAGGTACTCGAAAAAATTAATACTCCAATGAATGTTGTTCTTGGATCGTCTATGCCTGTGCGTTACGCCGAGTGGCTCTGGCATAAGACCAATATGAATTCTCAGGTTTTTTCAAACCGTGGAACTTGTGGGATTGATGGAATGCTTTCATCAACTTTTGGGCTGGCGTATGGAAACAAAAAGACTACAATTGCTGTTTTAGGCGATTTAACTTTTGCTCATGACGTGGGTTTCTTGGCTCAGTGTGCATCTCTGTCTAACGAGGATAACTTGAGAATTATTTTTGTAGTTGTCGATAACAAAGGTGGTGCTATTTTTAAACATTTAGCGCAAGGACAATCGAGTGTTCTTGAAAAGTCATATCAAAAACTTATAGCAACGCCTACAGGCATTGATATAGAGGCTGTATCCAATGCCTTTGGAGCCCATTATTCAAAAATAGAGTATATAGAGTTTGTAAAGATCGAAAGCTTGTTAATCGAACTAATTGATCAACATAAATCGGGAGTTAGTGTGCTTCATGTAGAAGTAGACCATAACTCTGGTATTGAGTTTATGGGAGGCCTGGCCCGGCAAAAAGGATAAAACACGACATGTCAGTCGTGTACGTTTTATACTTTTTGCCGGGCCAGGCCTCCCATAAACTCACTACCAGAGTTCTGGTCTACTTCTACATGAAGCACACTAACTCCCGATTTATGTTGATCAATTAGTTCGATTAACAA
>CAUJDU010000013.1 GCA_963169585.1 Actinomycetota bacterium
ACTTCACGCGCAGCAAATAGTGAATAGTTTTTAATATGCCTAACTTCGATCCCACGGTCTAATAGCGGAGCTACCGCTAATGCCATAGGTATCTCATCGCTAGAAAATACCATTTGGTTTCCAGTTCCTGTTGATTGTAAAACACCGAACTTCGCTAGATCTTTTAACTCTGGACCAGATATACCGGTTTCAATTGTCATTTTCTCTAGAGAAAGAACCGCTTCACTTTTCAGTTTCCTCTTTGTTGTTTTAGATTTTGATGGACTCATAGCTTCTGTGGAACCAGCCAAAGAATCGATATCTAGATTGTTTAGTACCGAGTCATAACTTTGAATCTGTATTGCCCGCGGAGCTCTAGGAGCTCTCGAAACGGCCGTTCTTTTTGGGGCTTCTTGTAATAAAGCAGTACTCGATTGTATGTTGTTTTCAGAACTCGAGCCAGCACTTAAATGAGATACGCTAGCTAGTTGACCCGTATCAGCTGGGTTGTCTGGGACAGAAACAAGGTGCTTCTTTTTTTCTACTGGATCTATAGATGTTGTATCTATAGTGCTTTGTGGTCCTTCTAATAACAAAGTCCCACTTCCTTCAAAATCAAAGTTTGGTAAATTTCCGTCGGCAAAGGCATCGTCGGTTAATTCTGCTAAATATTCTTTAATCACTTTAAGTGGAAGGAACCTATCTCGTTGGTGTAGCAATATCCATTTTAATTTCGTGATGTCAGTATCGCTAAACATACGAAAACCAGAAGCTGTACGCATCGGTGCGATTAGTCCTTGGCTTTCTAAAAATCGGATTTTACTAACTGTCACGTCGGGAAATTCATCCGACAGTTTTTCTAGTACATCTCCAATTGAGAATGTCATAGTGCGCTCCTTCGCGTTAATACAAAAACGTATCTTCCGATTTGTATTACATCTCCTGCTTCAAGAAGTTGTTTATCAACAGCTTTAGATCCAACATAAGTTCCATTTGTTGAACCACTATCGATAACAGTTACTTGGCCATCTTGTAAAAGAATCTCGCAATGTTTTCTAGAAACTGTAATATCATCTAAAAAAATATCGCAATCTGATGCGCGACCAAAAGTAAGGCTACCTTCTTTTAAAAATATTCTCTCTCCGACTAGTGGTCCTCGAACAATTTCGATACACCAATTCTGACCGTCATTAGAATGCTCTTTTGGTTTTTCCGCTAACAGATCAAGTGCATCGACTTGTTCAGTTTTATCTTCTTGGCGTTGTGTTGACTCTTGATTACTCGGCATGCAAGTATCCCCCGTCGATAATCTTATGACGAGTCTATTGCATAAAAGCCCTAAAGGTAAACTAAAGGTTCAAATATTCAATTTTTAGAGGGTATTTTGAATGCACGATAATACTCATATAGAGAATAGAAGCCAGTAGGAATTGCAATTAAAGTACAAACCCAGGAAAATATCGTCCATATAACGCTTTGAATGCCTGTAGTCTTTGTTGCTAAAACCCAGCTGGGCGTAGCAACCATTGAAGCAAATGCAGAGATTTTTCCTGATTGAGTTACGTCCAGACGAGTTTTTTGTCTTATGAGAACAATACCTGTCCCGAGGATAATTAGTACTTCTCTCAAACCAATTATTCCAACAAACCAGATAGGAATTGAACCAGTTATAGTGAAGACAGCAAAAGAAATTATGAATAGCGCACGATCTGATATGGGATCTAGTATTCGTCCTAATTCTGATGTTTGATTAAATTTTCTTGCAATCGCCCCATCGAGAAAATCGGTAAATCCTAAGATTGCAGCTATCACTGCTCCTGTGATCGGAGAGTCCAGTGCGATAAAAATAAAAGGACCAAGAAAAATTAATCTAGCTATCGTGAGTACATTAGGGATAGTCAATATTCTTGAGTTCACGATACCAGCGTACTTGGTTTATGTGCCAGCCTTGAACCTTAAAATGCTACAAATTTCTATTAGAATCCCTTTATGATATCTGTAACGAATCTCACAAAAAAATATGGGTCTAAAACTGTCATAGATGATTTGTCTTTCGATGTTAACCCAGGTATGGTAACTGGATTTTTAGGGCCTAATGGGGCCGGGAAATCAACAACTATGCGATTAATTGTTGGTTTAGACAAGCCGAATTCTGGGTCAATAACTATTAACAACTCTCGTATTTCTAAATTTTCTAACCCAATGAGCGAGATTGGCGTACTTTTAGATGCAGACTATATGCACCCAACAAGAAAAGCTATAAATCATTTAAAGGCTATGGCGTATTCGAACGGTATAAGTAGAAAACGAGTTGATGAAGTTTTGGATCTTGTTGGTTTACACGATGTTGCAAAAAAGCGTGTTGGTAAATTTTCACTTGGCATGAAACAGAGAGTAGGACTTGCTGGTGTTCTTTTGGGAGATCCTAAAATCATTATGCTCGACGAACCAGCTAATGGGTTAGATCCTGAAGGTATTCGATGGATTCGTGATTTTCTTTCTTTTTTAGCTAAAGAAGGCCGTACGGTTTTTATTTCAAGCCATTTACTCAGCGAAATAGCACTTATTGCAGATAACTTGATTGTGATTGGCCAGGGAAAGCTAATTACACAAACAACCGTTGAAGAATTAACATCCCAAGCTAGTGGAACTTATACTTCGATCTTATCTCCACAGATTGAATCTTTGGCTGAGGTACTCACTAAATCTAATATTGAGTTTTCACAGTTTGAAAACGAGTTTCGTGTCAAGGGGTTATCTGAAAGCGAACTGGGACACTTGGCTTTTGAAAACAATGTAGAAGTCCATCGTCTTGCAAGAGTGGTTCCTTCGCTTGAAGATGCTTTTCTGGAAGTAACCAGTAAAGCACAAGAATTTAAAGCTGATAGTTCAAGCTTCCAACAACAAAATAGTGAGGGTAAATAATGAAGTTGTTACATCAAGTTCAATCAGAATGGATAAAACTAAGAACTGTTAGATCAACAAATATCATGTTCTTCTGTGCGTTGTTTTTAGCGGCTTTTTTTGGGGCAATAGTTCAAATTGCATCTGATGGAGATCAGCCAATTGAGAATCTGATGTATGGACTTTTAATATCACAAGTTTTATTTGCTGTAATCGGCGTTCAAATTATCGGCCAGGAGTATCGGTTTAAAACGATACGTACAACATTTGCTAATAACCCCAATCGTATACAGGTGATTTTTGCAAAACTCATTGTCTTAGTGCTGGCAGTGGCGCTTAGTGCTGTTTTGCTTATTATGGTTTCGATTCTGTTTGGATATTTCGTATTAGCTGTCCAGGGTTACACGATAGATTTTAGTGCTCCGGGAACTACAAGATTCTTGATTGGTGTTTTTGCAGTTTGCATTTTTACATCTATTTTAGGTTTTGCTATCGGTTTAATTTTACGCCAACCAATCGCAGGGATCATTGTAGTCATTCTTTGGATGCTGGTTGTAGAGAATATTATTGTGGGTATTTTATTAGTCTTTGATATTCATGCTGTTAAATGGTTTCCGTTTATATCGCTACTTTCAACGGCAGCTATGGAGCCAGATCCTGAAACATTTTCTCAACCGATTGCTATTCTTTATTCGGGTTCGATATTTCTTGCACTCGTAGCGGTTGGTGCTTTTCTAATCAGATCGCGCGATGCTTAGCTAACAGTGTATATTTCAAACTGAAAGTTGGCTGGCACTTTTCTAACAGACATTAGTAACCGCGAGCAACGCTACGCACTCTTTCGAACTGTACTTTGCCGTATGCAGCTCCAACACCCAGTGTTCCAACAAGTAGATTGCCATTTACACCGAGTTGTGTACCAGCTACGTACCCTCCGACTGTCGCTGCTGTGGCTACACCAGCTTCGCGTCCACGACGTGCAAGTTTATATTTTCGGTATGTTTTTTCTGTGTGTGGTTGAAACTCTATGGTTTCTGGTGCATTAACTGCTTTGGCTACCTTTTCTACATCACGGCCGATAGTATAAGTACGAGTCGCACGACGGACACCACTTGTTACAGCAAAACCAACTCCTGCAAGTGCAAT
>CAUJDU010000014.1 GCA_963169585.1 Actinomycetota bacterium
TGATCGAGATTTTTATATCAGTGCCGTTGGAGATGTAGTAAAGCGAACGTTACGTGAAAGTGACTGCGCATTCCGAGTTGATGAAAATATTTTTGCTGCTGTCATGGACGATACTACAGAATCTGGTGCAGTTTGGGCCGCAGAAAGGGTACGTGGTGTTTTGCACACTGGCGCTCTTGCAGGACGAGTCACAGTCAGTGCAGGAGTTGCTTGTTACCCTTCTCACTGTCTTGAATCGACAGAGTTAATTGACAGCGCAACTAAAGCTCTTAAAATAGCCAAGGCTCGTGGTGTAGACCAAGTCGAAATAGCCGCTGAACAGTAATTGCTCTGTGGTTTCTGGGGGTTCAACCCCCAGAAACTCCAGAAATTGTTAGAACATAGAGGCAATTTCATCTTTATATTTTTCGACAATTACCCGTCGTTTCAATTTCATTGTCGGTGTTAAAACATCTGAATCAGGCAACCATTCATGATCAAGTATCACAAACTTTCGGATACTTTCTGCCGAACTCACCGTTTCGTTTGCACTATCAATAGCTTTTTCTATTTCGCTAACGAATTCTGGATTATCGCGCAACGCAGCCAACGTAGATTCTTCTGGAGATTTCTCTGCCATCATCGCCCAGAACGCTGCAGCCTCAGACTCAAGCGAAATTAAAACACCCAAATATTTTTGACCATCTCCAACTACACATGCATTAGAGATATATGGACATGCTTTCAACTGAGCTTCCAAGTTTGCTGGCGAAACATTTTTCCCTCCAGCTGTAATGATAAGTTCTTTTTTCCGATCAACAATTTTGAGCTGGCCATCCTCAAATACACCAATATCTCCTGTGTGAAACCAGCCATCTTCATCTATGGCTTCTTTGGTGCGTTCTTCATCACCGTAATATCCACCGAAAATATTCCCACCTTGAACCAAGACCTCGCCGTCATCGCCAAGAGCAATTCTTTCACCAGGTATTGGGGCACCAACAAAACCAATTCGCATTTCATTTGGCGACCAAGTCAGCGGGCCACAAGTTTCTGACAAACCATATATTTCTGAAACTGGAATTCCTAAACCAATAAAGAACTCTAAAATTTCACGAGGAAGCGGAGCTGCACCACTGACAGCTACTTCACATTGATTCAATCCCAACATTTCACGCCAAGGCAAAAGATACTTTTCATCAATCGGTGCAAATTCATCTAGTTCAGCCTTGGGGATCTCTTCGCCATCCGCACGTCGTCTCGCCAGTTCGTTTCCTTTGGCCAACGCCGAATCAAAGTTTGCTCGTTTATCATCATCAATAAAAGCATTGATTGTTCCATATGCTTTTTCCCAAATTCTAGGTACAGCAAACAAAGCATTAGGTTGTGTGGGAGCCAAATATTGTGATACTAAAGTTGCATCTGGACAACAGGTCAGCGACCAACCATACCTCATCCCAATATAATGGCTCACCATTCTCTCAGCGATGTGCGCCATAGGTAAATAACTAACAGCACGCCAACCATCAGGATTTTTCCCAATTCGACGTATAAGACTCTCGGTTGTAAAAGCTATATTACTTTGAGTTAAAGCAACTCCCTTGGGTGGGCCAGTCGTACCAGAAGTATAAATAATCGTTATGTAATCTTCTAAAGAAGTTTCGTTACGTGCAACTTGTTCATCTATGGGGTTTGCTTGCTCTACTAAATCTTTTAGATAGTGGAGCGAAATAGAACTTAAGTCAGCTTTAATTTTGTCGCTGAGAGTTGAAGGGTCTTCCACCATGATTACATGTTTTAAGGATGGGACATCTTTTGCAATCTCCGCAATTCTTTCAACAAAAGCAGTGTGTTCTGCAACTATTACGCTAGCTCCAGAATGATCAATTAAATATTTAATTTGCTCTCCAGAAGAAGAATGGTAAATAGATACTGGTGTTGCACCATGCATCATCACACCAACATCACAAATATGAAATGCAGGACAATTCCTTAATAACAGCATTACGCGATCATTGGATTTAACACCCAAGCCGTCTAGCGCTCCAGCAAACTTTCTTGCTGCAACACTATATTGTTCCCACGAGTATGTTCTCCATAGCGTTCCCATCTCATCGGTTTGTATTTCATAGTCACCAACTTTGTCGCTGTCTTCATCTCCTTCAGACGTTTTTGCTCGCAAAGCCAGTCTTTGTGGGTTTCGCTTTGCTGTCTCAAAGAAAAAGTCAACCATGGTTGTTTGGTCTAAGCTGTCAAGAATAGATTGCGTTGATACCTCTGGTTCAAATATTTGCATATTGATATCTTCGCACCAATAACATGTTACCTTGAGGAAATTAAGATTAAGCAGGACTATCTATCTAATGGACCTGTTGCTATTTGTGAACTAGGTCCAGGCTCTATGCCAAATTTATACAAAGATTTTGTGCCGTCTGCACTAGTTAATGCGTTAATTTCAATCTTGCGAAATTCTGTGCCGATTGAATAACTCAACGATTCTCCAGTTACTTTTCCAACTTGATCTGGATGCGATAAATCGTATGCCCTTCTATCTGCTGCCGGAAAATTCCCACAAGCAACTAACAATTCATTAGCAGATAATCCAGCAAGTTTTGGATCACCCATCTGTGATCGTACCCATTGGTCAACATATTCTTTAAAAGTTTGAGCAAGCCGTGCATCTCTGGGATCGTTAAGATCAAATGGAAGTGCTACACCTCCACCTTCTAATTTTCTAGATTCAACTATCCCAACTATTCCTTCAAATCCATCCAAGCCACTATCAATTACGGCTCCAATTTTTTTGTAATTTTCAGAGAGTTTGGCAATCCTCTCATAAGATGAATCAAATCTATCTAACTCTGTTTGTGCCATTTCAGCTGCCCGAATTAATGTGATCGCCTGTTCAGTTAAAATATTTTCTCCATTAGGGCCAAGTGCATCTATGATAAATGACAAACTTGACCGTTGTTCTACGAGACTTTGAGTTAGGGCTGACATAGAGTCAATTGCTCTACCTCGAAAATTTAGCGCAATTCTTGTTTGTTCAGTACTAACTCGATTTGGATCAACTCCAGCAGTACTAAGTTCAACCTTTAATACATCAACTGGTCTAGCCGCAGGCAGCGCTAAATTTCCTCTTATTTTCGCTGTGCGTTCCTCTGTAAATGTGCTCACTCATCACATCCTTTTGCACCCTTTTCATTATTACGAATGCAGATATATTCAATATAAATATCGTCTAAAATTAAGGGTGCCTGAACAGCAATTTTGTCCTTAAATCTAAGGGCTTGTAAGGATATTTTGGCTATCTACCGCCGATACCGTTGTCTGGTGTATCAATTTTAGTGATTTTTTCACCGCCTAATGTGGCATGTGCAGTGGCTAAATCACCAGGTAGCTCATGCAATTGTCTAAGGATCTCGTTAAAATCACCTCTTTCATGAAGCTCTTTAATATCGTCTGAGGCTAATCCTGAATTCACAAAATCACCAAGTCGTTCTTTTAGCTGTTGCTGCGATACATCATCGAATTCTAAAAATCTGCCTTCACCTAAATCATGAGCTTCAATCATTTGCGATACAACTATGAGAGCATCTAAACCACGTTGAGTATTCTCATAGCTTTCTCTCTGTTGTCCAAACAATGGCCTATCATCATCTTGCAATGCAGACCTGTGTAATTGCTCTTCTCCAGATTCTGAAAACAGATAACCAAGCCCGCTTAGATACATGTTTACACGAGCCTCTTCAATACCGAAAAGATCATCTGGATTTTTAGCAATTTCATGTAATTCATTTACGCCTTGAGGAGTTTCAATTTGTGGTGTATGAGAAATATAATTTCCTGCTACGCCAGTTGCTAATAGCGAAGCTGTAGCAGCAAGTGTAATCTTTGTTTTTCTTGACGAATCTCGTAACGTATCAATTGGATGTAATGCAGAGTCAATGGCACCAAATAATTTATCGTAAAATTTATCGCCTATTTTGCGTGCCCTTTCAGAGAGATCCACACGTTTACCACGCTTTGTAGAATCTGCAACCCAACCAGTTTGCTTAGATCTATATTCATTTAGTTCTGTAATGCTTCCATTTACTTCTTTCATCATTCTTCCTTTAATGTTGCAATTATCTACTAAAATCTTGGTTCAGCTGGAGATCACCATTATTTAATCCTGGGAATACCCATCGTAGTGCTCTCTCGTTTAAGTTCGATAAAAATACCTTAAATTCATCCATCTGATATAGCGCTCCTAATCCTATATCAGGATCTATGGAATAACCGCCTCGTACATTTTCATCGTATCGGAATCCTAATACTTTGTCTACAAATTCCTTAGTTTTATCGTCCATACTCTCATAGTTAGCAAGAAAATCATCTAAACCTGATTTTCTTACATAAGCTTCTGAATCTGCTTCTTTTAATGCATGAAGCATTTGCGATTTACTTATGTTCTCAAAATAGCCATATCCTTCAGAAATACCAAAATCTACATCAACTTTTTTGCCGTTACCTAATTTAACTGGGACAGTTTTAGAGGCAGCTGAATCTATTTCTTCTCTAATAACTTTGCGTACATAAATTTCGAATGGGATTTGGCGACGTTCTGCACCTCGCGGCAAATATGAATTATCTTCGTTGAGTGTTATTCCTTCTATACGTCTATCTTCATCATGTCGTTTATCTAAAATTACAAGAACGAATTCGTCACCACCAAGTCGATAAACCGTTGTATCTGCTGATACTAGATTCACTTGCTCTAAGCGCTGTACAACAGCTTTTAAGACTTCATCTCCTGCAGTATGACCATAGGTATCGTTTACTTGCTTGAAGCGATCTAAATCAATAGCTACTAAACAACCTTTACCTGTGTATCCTTTTCTCTCCACCATAGTGTCGATGTTCTCGATAAATAAGTTAAACGCTCTACGGTTATTTGCACCGGTAAGTTCATCCGTATTTGCGGCAAGCTCTTGAATATTCAACATTGCAGATAACTGATCTGATCTTTTATATGAGTTTTCTAGTTGAAGGCTTGCATTTTCTAGTTCTATGGTTAATTGTTCAATATGGTTTGAATCTGCTCTAACACGATCAATTAGTGTGCGGATTTGGCGTTTCCTGCCCGTAGGGTCAGTCAAAAATTCACGAAAATCTCTTCCCAACTTAAACACCGTGCCCGGAATCCCTTCGGTATAAAACGTGCTCTTAACATCCATTCCATTAGACATAAATATAATTATAGTACAAAACGGACTATTCGGCCAAATAATTCATCAAGTTTTCCACAAAGATTTCAGACTCTTGATCTCACTCTAAGATTTTGTTGCCAGGAAGCCATTTTCCCAGCTAGATTGATGTTTTTCACCTGATCATCCATAGTGTTTTTAGTGGAAAACACCCAAAGGTTAAAGAAATCCACATCATTTTCCCCAGTTTTATCCACAAGCGTATGCAAAAGTGCCCTATAAGCACCACTAATAGCAACCATTTCTTGTTCGGTGGGGTCGCCCCTTAGAAATACAAGAGGATGAACTTGATCTTCCATTACAGAGGTAACACCTCATGTTTACGAAATAGTACTTCTCTGCGTTTACCTTCTAGCATTTCTAAAGAAGAAATTACATGTGAACGGACCTCACTTGGAGCAATCACATCATCAATTAATCCACGTTCTGCTGCCAAAAAAGGATTAGCAAACTTATCATTATAATCATGAACAAGTTCTTTAAAACGTTGTTCGTACTCAGGAGAATTCTTTTCAAACTTTTCAAGTTCCCTCTTGGAAAGAAGTTCTATCGCGCTCTCTGCATGCATGACTGCAATCTCCGCAGTAGGTAGCGCAAAACTAACATCAGCACCTAAAGACTTAGAACCCATAACAACAAATGCCCCACCGTATGCTCTACGAGTAACAATCTGAACCATTGGAACAGTACTTTCTGAAAATGCATAAAGCAATTTTGCACCGTGTCGTATAATTCCACTGCGCTCTTGGTCAACTCCAGGAAGAAAACCAGCGACATCAACAATCGTTAAAATCGGTATATTAAACGAATCACATGTACGAACAAATCTTGCAGCCTTTTCACAAGCATCAATATCTAAAGCCCCGGAATAAACGCTTGGCTGATTAGCAACAACACCTACAGTCTTTCCATCAATCTTAGAAAAACCACACACAATATTCGGTGCAAAAAATTCACTAATCTCAAAAAACTGACCTTTATCACAAATTACATCGATGACTCCACGCACATCATAAATCCCGGAATCATGATTCGACATAACTTCTAAAAGCTTTTTTCCATCCTCGATATCTTGACGAATCTGCTTCGGAGTATCAGCTTTATTTATCTCTACACGTTCGTCCGTAAATCCCCCAATACCGCCGTTATTTGAAGGCAAAAACTTAAGCAAATCTTTTAATCTATCGAATAATTCATCTTCATCCACAGCCACAATGTGAGCAACACCTGATTTATGAGAATGTGTTGTTGCACCACCAAGATCTTCTTGAGTCACCTGTTCACCTGTTACTGCTTGAACGACATCTGGACCTGTAATAAACATGTGTGAAGTTCCTTGCACCATCAGAACAAAGTCAGTCAATGCGGGAGAATAAACAGCTCCACCTGCGCAAGGCCCAGCAATAACACTTATCTGCGGTATCACTCCAGAGTATTTAACGTTACGGGCAAAAATATCTCCATAACCAGCTAAAGCTGCAACGCCTTCTTGAATTCGTGCCCCACCACCATCATTGATACCAATCATTGGTGCACCAACACTGGCAGCTAGATCCATTACCTTTACAATTTTTTCTGCAACTCTTTGACCAAGTGAACCTCCAAGAACTGCAAAATCTTGTGAATAAAGAAATATTTTTCTTCCATCAACATAACCCCAACCAGTCACAACCCCATCAGTCAGAGGACGAGTATTTTCAATACCAAAACCTGTTGCCCTATGCCTAGCTAATTGATCAAGCTCAACAAAAGTACCTGGATCAACTAATTTATCTATACGCTCTCGTGCTGTATATTTTCCGCGTTGATGTTGCCTCTCATATGCAACATCACTACCAGCGTGTAAAGCTGATTCGCGAACCTGTTCTAGCTTGGTCAATAAATCGTCTGTATTCATCATCTATAAGTGTAGGCTTATGTGATGTTGTCCTCGCCAATAAGACTGCGCTTTGTGCTCGCAGGAGTTATCCTCTTTTTGGCATTCTCTTTATCAATTACACCTATTTATGCCAGCGAAAACTCTGATACTGCTAGAGATCAAGCAAAACAGATCCTTCAAGATAAAAAATATGGTCAAGAAAGTAATGGCCCATTAAGCGATCAAGCCCAAAGGCTGACACGTTGGTTAGGTGAAGGCGATAAGAAGGGCGAAATTAAGAAACGCTCTGACCGTGAAATACGAGAACAATCTAATCCTAGAGAACAACCAGAATTAACACCACCTTCGTTCGATGGATTATCAACGATAGGGACAGTCCTACTTTGGGTGTTAATAGGGGTAGTACTTGGTGCTATCACCTTTCTTATCTATAAATATTTCCCAAATAGAAGGAAAAAGACTCCAAAGAAGAAATCTGATCCAGACGATATACCAGTAGATCTGGATTGGGAAGATGAAGAAAATGTTCTTGAAAATGTTACCGATGCTCAAATCCTTGAAGACCTAAGCGACAAGGCCGAACGAGAAGGAAACCTAGGCCTAGCATTACGCTATAGATTTCGTGCTGGACTACTTCGTCTAAACGATATGGATGTTATTACGTTCCATCCAAGCATCACTAACGCGCAATGGCAAACAATAATCAATAATAATTCATTCAATATCGTTACTAGAGATTTCAACGATGTTACATATGGACAACTCAGCTGTGATGCTGGTCACATATCACGAGCGAGATCAAACTGGTCAACTCTTGTTGCAAAAGATCAATCAAATAAAAGGGAATCTCAATGATTAGCTTACAATCCCTTCGCCCAATACAGATTGTCGACGTTTCATTTCAACTAATGCGAAGAAATTTTGTGTTATCACTCTTTATCGCAATTGCGATTTCGCTACCTATTCAAGTAATCGCATGGATCTTTAATGTATCTATTTCAGAAAATGATTATGGTTCCAATTTACAAGGAAGGACTATCCTGGTTGTAAGCATCATTCAACTTCTCGCAATAGCATTTTCGCTTTCTGCTGTCTCGAACGTTTTGAGTTCTCGTGTTGGAAGAGTTTATGCAACAAATATTTTCAATAATACTTTTGTTTTAAACAGTTCTACCTCAAAATTTTCGATTGGGGCATTCCATGTTGTAATCCATCTACTTTTTGCAGGTTCTCTATTTGTTTTAAGATTAGTTTTAGGACAATTCCTTATTGATTCACAGGCAAATTTAATTACATGGCTAGCATTATTTATACTTCTTGTTCCTTGGATTCTTGTAACACTCCGTCTGGGATTTGCAGTCCCGATAGCTACATACGAAGGCGGTAGTTTTTCTGAGATCTTGAAACGCACAAGCCAACTAAATAAAGTTCATTATTGGAAACTTTTTGGTGTTTATTGGATCTGCATTTTCATGATCGCAGTCCTTACATTTCCTGCACTAACAGCAGTCAGTATCATAATTTCAAATAATTTAATAAAATCTGACATAGGTCAGACAACACTAACCCACATAATTATTTTGCTAGTTGTATCTACAATCTCTCTAGTTTATAGTTTCATACTTTCAGTTACTTACTTTAACGCTCGAATAGAACACGAAGGTTTTGATATCTCGGTTTCAATTAGTGAACTGGAAAACTCAAATGCGTGAGATGGAAAACTACTCAACAATGTCGAGAGACAAAGCTTTTCGCAAACGAGCTTATGTAACAATTTTCTTGATTACCTTTGGAATTATCGCATTATATGGTTTAGTGTTCTCAGCTGAAAACTTTTTTGGAGGAACCTCTCCTGGTGGAGTTTCAGGTTCTAGTTATGCAACAATCGAGACTGGAACACGTGCTTGGAGCGAGTTACTTGAAGTAAATGGATATGGTGTCACACGCGACCGTGGCAGAGTAACGCTACCTAGCATCTCTCCAAACCGACAAACCTACAAAAATGGTCAAGGAGACCTTAGACTAAATAGAACCACTGATACTCTCGTAGTGCTGGATGGCGCTCTCCCATTTGATGAAGCCAATGAAGTCCGAGAATTTATAAACAAAGGTGGACGTCTAATAACTGATAATCCATACGTGCTTGAGGACATGTTGGGCTCGCGATTACAAGTCGACTATAGGGGTTCAAAAAAGCTTTTTCCCTCCGATGAAAGCGTATCTGGATTAGAAGATATTTCAAAAATTACTGCAAGCCAATATGGTTCTCTCAAAATGAGAGCAAATAGAGATCAAAGAATATTGCTTGAATCAAAAGGCTATGTGGCTGGAGCTGCAATATTTAGATTAGGCCAAGGTGATGTCATAGCGATCCCAAATTCTCCTATTGTTTCGAACGAACTAATCACACAAGAAGATAATGCATTATTTTCACTCCGTATCGCTGGCAATACTCAATCTAGTGTGACATTTATTGAAGGAGTTCATGGATATAACGAAGCTAATGGATTTGCAGGAATGCCCCTCAACTGGAGAATAGCCATAGTAGGATTATTCGTTGCCTTTGTAATATTTGCAACTTCCAAAGGGCGAAGATTTGGGGTTGGCGAACAAACCGATAGAAACTTAGGGCCAAGAAGAATTTATTTTGCACACGCATTAGCACAAGCATTAAAAAGAACAAAAAGATAATCAACCCCTACACGTATACGCGCAGTAGGGTTATATAAACCAGGAAAAGGATAGGCAGATGAAAGAAACCAGAGATCGAATTATCAATGAAGTCAACAAAGTTGTTGTAGGTCAAAATAATGTTGTTGATGCCTGCTTAATCGCGTTAGCCGTTGGAGGTCATGTGCTTTTAGAAGGTGCGCCAGGAACCGCTAAAACACTTATTGCTCAAGCAATAGCTAGAACTTTAGGGTTGGAATTTACTCGTTCACAATTTACACCAGACATGTTACCTAGCGACGTGACAGGTACTACGACTCTTAATCCCAGTGCTTCAGGGAATTACGATCTTGCATTTCGGCCAGGTCCAATTTTTACAAACATATTTCTTGCAGATGAAATAAATAGGACACCACCAAAAACCCAAGCAGCGCTACTTGAAGCTATGCAAGAACAACAGGTAAGTACTGACGGTGTTTCACATCCACTTCCTAGTCCGTTCTTAGTAATTGCAACCCAAAATCCAATCGAATATGAAGGCACCTACCCGCTACCAGAAGCCCAGCTTGACCGCTTTACTCTTAAAATTGATGTTGGCTACCCTGATGAAGAAGCTGAAAAAACTATGTTACGCCTTTCACATTCTGGAGTTAAACCAACTACATTAAACGATGTTCAATCTGTCGCAAGCGTACATGATATCCAAAACATCCGTAGTTCAGTTGACAACGTTGTTGTATCCGAAGAAGTAATTAGTTATATTACAAATATTGTCCGTTCAACTAGAAGCCTTCCTGCACTTCAACTTGGAGCATCACCTAGGGCTGCTATAAATCTCCTTGCTGCATCAAAAGCTGTAGCAAAACTTTTTGAGCGAGACTACGTAACTCCTGATGATGTCGCATTTATTGCCCCACCAGTTCTACGTCATAGACTAATTTTATCTCCTGAGGCAGAACTCGAAAGGGTATCAACAGATTCAATAATTTCTCAAGCATTACAAAACGTTGCTGTACCGAGATAAATAGCAAGGTATTGAAATGGGATTAAGCGCACCGGCCCTGTTGATCGTGGCAGGCCTTGTAGTTTTGGCGTTAGCTTGCTCGGTGTTTCCTGTCGCACCGACTCCTCGAGCTGCTCTTGCATTCCTTATAGCTTCAATACTTTGTTTTTTTATTCCTTTATACATTGGCATTGCAATAGCACTAGGAACCACCTCACTTGTCATCGTTGATGCTTTGCTGTCTGCTCAGAATATTCGTGTTAAAAGAACTATGCCAGTCCAATTAGCCAGAGGGGTTCCAGCACCCTTTCGTATTGCAACTGAAAATGCTATAACAACCAAGTCTAAGTCTCGAAGCTTTTTACCCACCAAAATTCGCCAGCCAAGATGTGCGGATATTCACCTAACAGTAAAAGAAGCGCTAGATGATCTTCGAGGTGAAGTTACAGCCCACCGAAGAGGACTACATAGTCTTCCTCCATATGCGACACGCACCACAGGGCCTTTAGGACTTGCAGTCTGGCACAGGCCATATAATCAAGCACATGAAATAAAAGTTTTCCCAGATCTTCCTGCGGCCAATCGACTTGCACATGCAATACAACAAGGAAGATTTGCAACAGCTGGACTAAAACGAAAAGGACCTCTTGGTTTAGGAACGAATTTCGAATCTGTCCGGGACTATTATCCAGATGATGACATGAGAAATGTTAACTGGAGTGCTACAGCTAGGACTGGCAAACCCATGACAAACCAATATCGTGTCGAACAAGATCGCGATGTAATTGTTGTACTAGATACCGGACGGTTAATGACAGCTCCACTACCTCTATACAGCAGCAAGATCAAAGAATTCAATAAACACGAGTATCATGAGCGCGAAGACGAAGAAACCATCACAACCCCTAGCGTAACGCGACTCGATATTGCACTCGATGCGCTCTGCGGACTTGTAAGCGTTGCCGATGTTATGGGAGATCGTTCAGGAGTTATCGCTTTTAACTCATACGTCAAGAAACATCTAAAACCAAGGAGAGCTGGAGCGAATGCTGTTATTAAGACAGTTTTTGATTTAGAACCCGTTCCAGTTGATAGCGACTTTGAAGCAGCCTTTGCCCGTGTAGGAAAAGCAAAACGTTCATTCCTGCTTATACTTACAGACTTTATGGACCCTCAATCTAATGATCCACTTATAAGAACGTTAAGAACTGTAGTTAAAAAACATCGAGTAGTTGTAGCCAGTATTTTGGATCCGGATATCTCCAACATTCTAGAAATACAAAATCCAAACCATGAGGAATCTTTGCTTCAATGGTCTGCTACTGAGATGTTGACTATTGCACGACTTTCTGCTGAAAAAATAAAACAAGCTGGAGCTGAGGTCGTTTATTGTTCTCATGAAGATTTAATGCTTGAATGCGTGAAAAGTTATATACATGCGAAACAAAGAGCATCTTTCTAAAAAATTAGATCAAAATATTGTTTATAAGTTCTTGTTCTTGTGATTTGATTCTTGCTTCTCGTATTCCCCCTTGAATGACTAAACCCCAAAAGAATACGAACAATGAAATACCGATTGCTAAACCGGCAGGTGTAGAAACTCCAGAAGTTGAAACCATTCCTTCGACAATTCCACAGAAAAATAATGTTACAGCTACCACCAATGCACTAGCGAGTGCTTGACGACCTTCATCACGAAGGGATCTCGCTCTTGTTTTAAAACCTGGATTTATTATTGCCCAAGCTATTCTTAGGCCTGCAGCACCCGCAACGATAATACATGAGATTTCCAAAAACCCGTGTGGAAATACAAAACCCCAAAGCACATCTCCATTACCTGCTTCGATTGTTAATCCAAACGTAGATCCTAAAGTTACACCGTTATAAATCAAAACAACAACTGTTAGAACTCCGGCTGTAATCCCTCCAATGAAAGCAAAAAATGAGATTTGAATGTTGTTAGTTAAAATACTCGCAGATGCCAGTGCTTTTTCACCAGGGCTTAACTCGAAATCTGCACTGGGCCGTTCAACAACATTTTCTACACCGGCTGGTGCAATACCAATAGCATTTGCGGGATCAACATTTGCATAGATAGATGCTGCAATCCACGGAACCATTAACAACAGAAAACTTGCTAGTAATAATTTTGGTCTTTGCGCAATAGAGGCCCAAGCACCTGTCGTTAAAAAATAGATAATTTTATTTTTGTCGACAGAGCGATGTTCATACATCATTGATGAACATTTGGTGACCATAGATTCAAGATTGTAATGAACAGAATCTCCAGCATATTCCCTACGAGCAAATGCTAAATCTGCACAGACTGAACGATATAAATTTGCGAAACGAACAATACTTATTGGATCAAGCTTGTTGAGCTTACCTTTAGACATTGCCATAAGCGCAGCAAGCTCACTCCAGTCAGGAGAACGTTTTTCGTGGAATACATCAATATTCATATTTCATCGAATAACCTAGTCGCATGTTTGCAACTCTAGAGGTAACTACGCCAGAAGGTGTTACTTTTAAGCATGATTTAGCTGGAGTAGGTTCTAGATGTCTAGCAACTGCTTTAGATTTAGGCATTCTGGTAGCAACATTAATACTGTCCTATTTACTTTTTGGCATAATCTTTGTCGCTATATCGTCAACAGGAATCGATATCGGTGGATTTGTATTAGCATTTTTCACCATTTACCAATTTGCTTTATTTTGGGGATATCGAGCATTTTTTGAATCTGTCAAAGGTGGGTCTATTGGATATAAGGCAATGGGATTAACAGTTGTAACCCACAGGGGATCTAAACCTTTGTTTTGGCAATGTGTAGTCCGTGGTCTTCTTTGGCCCGTAGAGGCAATCATTTTTTCCATTGTTGGATTTATTACTATTGTTACAACTAAAAATTCTCAGCGACTTGCAGATTTGATTACAGGGACAATGGTGGTCCATAGAAACCGGGATGCACGTTTAGGAACCCTAAGAATACAAGACGCAGCTTTAGACCCAGGTGCGGCATTTCGATCTTGGGAACTATCCCAAGTTAGCGATGAAGAAGTATTTTTGATTCGTAAATTTCTCGATCGCCGCACACAGTTATCTCAATCAATCCGTCTAGATCTAGCAAATAGAATATATCGGCATATTTGGCCAAAAGTTTCAGGAGTACCGACCAGTTGGTACGCTGAGGCTGTTCTAGAAGGTGTAGCAGCTTCAAGAGCTGTTGCTAACGAGAAGTAAATCAGCCCGATTATTTCGAAAATCATACTTTTTCTTCCTATATGCGAGTAAGATTTCGATATGGTTTCTTTACAGATACCATCATTTCATAAATTAAACGAGTGAATGCTCAAGATACAGGAGTCCACAAAGTGACTACACCACCGCCACCACCAGGAGATGATTACGCGCCACAAAACGAAGTACTTTTCTATCCTCAATCCGATGATGATAAAACTATGGGCGTTATAGCCCATGGTGGAAGTGTGTTAGCAGGATTTTTAGTGCCAATAATTATTATGCTGGCAAAAAAAGAATCTCCTTTCCTTCAACAAGAAGCTAAAGAAGTATTAAACTTTTCGATCTTAATGTTAATTTTAGCCATCCCTACTTGTGGGCTTTCGGCACTAATTGCGATCATTTTCTATATCATGGGAGCAATCAGTGTAAATAATGGCCAACCTTATCGTTACCCATTCAACTGGAGAATAATCAAATAATTTTGATTATTAAAATATAAAGGAGCAACAATGACAACACCAGATCACGGAGCACCATACGGTCATGAACCAGATGCTGACGAGCAGACTATGGCAATGATATGCCATTTCGGAATGGTTTTATTCGGATGGTTACCAGCTTTAATCATTTACTTTGTAAAAGGCGACAACGAATGGGTTAAAGGCGAAGCTAGCAAGGCATTCAACTTTGCGATCACAATCCAAATTGCATATATCGCAGTATTTATCCTAGGAATTTTCTTTGCTGTTTTAGACCTTGGAATACTTGGCTGTTTTATAACTCTTCTTTATATAGGCCTTTGGATAGCACAAGCTATATTTGCAGTTTTGAATGGAATGAAAATTAATCAAAATGAAACAACAAAATACCCATTTGAGATTCCGATCCTAAAATAACCCCTCTGGTATCAGCGATGGGCTTGTTTTGTATGCAATTTGCGCACAAAACAAGCCCATCGTAGTTAATAAACGTTTTATATTCGATCTTTTGCGAAAAACTCTGGGATAGCTCCGGGGAAGTTTCGTCCAACAACAAAAACTACCGCTAATGCGATTAAAAATATCGTTACTTTCTTAGGAATATTAATCTTTGGAAGTTCTTTCCCAGAATACGCCCAAGTCACCCACCAAACATATAGATAAATAAGAACAGGGATTGAAACCACAAGTAGAGCATTAAATCTAAATGCTTTAACAAAATCTAAATTAAGCATGCTATGTGTGGCTCTTGTCATTCCACAACCCGGACAATAGAAACCTGTCATTAAATAGAAGGTACAAGGTGGTGTTACCGTTTTTGTTGAAGGATCATTCAAACCCACAAAAGCACAACCAGTAGCAATAGCTACTCCAGTTAAGACCGGCATACCCCTAATCACTGTTTTACCAAGTTTTGTGTCCATTGCGCTTGTTTTAACACCTATTTGGGTAGGGTCATCTACAATTTCGGTTTGTCTATCTTCAAGAAAGCTAGTCATGCTTACTTAAGCGTACACCAAACGGCCTTCAAGGGCACGCGCCAATGTTATTTCATCGGCATATTCCAAGTCTCCACCGACTGGTAATCCGCTAGCAAGTTTCGTTACTTTCACACCAAAAGGCTCTAAAAGTCGCGCAATATACATTCCCGTAGCATCTCCTTCAACCGTAGGATTTGTTGCGACGATCACTTCTACCACTTGCGATGTCAGATCAAGATCTTGAGTTAGATCTTGGGATTGTGTTACCCGCTTAAGCAACTCTGAGATTCGAAGTTGGTCTGGACCAATTCCATCAATTGGTGAAATAGTTCCTTGCAGAACATGATACAAACCTTTAAATTCTGAAGTTCGTTCAATTGCTACCATATCTTTTGGTTCTTCAACTACACAGATAATCGAGCGGTCTCTAGAGTTCGAGGAACAGATTGCGCATTGAGATTCTTGCGCGAGGTTAAAACAAATTTCACAGAAATGGACATTAGATTTAGCAAAATCGATGGCATCGATAAGTTCTGATACATCTTTTGAACTTGTTTTTAAAATATGGAAAGCAATTCTTTGTGCTGATTTTGGTCCAATACCTGGAAGTCGCCCAAAAGAATCAATTAAACGTTGCACAGCAGCTTCGTAAGGGGATGACATCTCTATATCCTAGCCTCTGACACGCCTAAACCTGCTAAATGCCTACAATTGACTATTCGGGAACAACTTCACCACCAAAAACCGAAACAACAGTATCTACTGGATCAAATTCTTTTGACTCTGCCATTGTTTTCTCGATCGATTCATCATCAGCTTCATTCTGAAGCGAATGACTGGAAGCATCAATATCGGGTTCAGGTATGCTTCGCATTGGATTTTTATCTGAAGTTGAGGTGATTTCATCGTTACTGTGCAGCGAACGATCGGTTGCTTTAGCAACCGCTGAGCCAGGAGTAGCGATGGAATCACCAGGCACAAGTTGGAATCGGAAAGAGGTTTCGTGTATTCCTTCTAAAAATCCTCTAACCAACGCTGCGTCTTTTTTAAATCGTGCTTTTACTTCGTCTAACTCTGTAGGGTCTACACCGAAGGTTAATACATCACCTTCTAATTTTATCGGTTGAGCTTTTTTAATAGAGGCTTTAGATGCGACACTTAATAGGTCAATAACTTTTGGCCAAGATGCTGACACATCTTTTACCGTCAATTTCTTTGCAGGAGCTTTACTTTCCGGTGCTTGCTTCTTCAATGCACCCAACGTCGCTTGACTAGTTGGCTTCTCTTCAGCTTGGGATGAACTGTCGGGAGCCGAAAATACGCTGCGCGAGCCAGTTCCTGGCACCCGCATTTCATCCCCAGATTTAGATTCAGACGACTGACTTCGCTCAGAATAATATGAAGCATCAGAAACGGCTTCAGCATTATTTTGAAACGAACGATTGTCCGGTTCAGCGGACACTGACACAGAAGCAGGCCTGGATCCACTTTGAGAACTTTCATTCCCTGAGCTGTCCATTGTTGAGAGTAAAGCTACTTCTACATTAAGTAGAGGGCTCAAAGTAGCTGTTCCTCTCATATCAGCAACGGCTTTTCCGAGCTTTAAGATAAATTGGCGGAGAAAGTTAATCCCACATTTATCACCGATATTTTTCAATTCATCTTTATCAGAGACATTACTTAATAAAATTGTGGTAGAGGGATTCAATGAAACCACAAGACAATCTCGAGCTATGGAAATTATATTTTCAATAATTGCTCTTGGCTCTTTTCCATTCTGCGCGATTTCATGAAGACACGACATTGCCATTCCGACATCACCAGAGCTACAACTAAGTATTAGCTCTAAAATCTTCGGTGAATCATTTGATGCATGTGCAGCTTCGAGTTGATCTAACGAAGTTACTTCTAAAGCTAGAACCTGATCTAAATATGAAAGCATGTCACGAACTGATCCTGCACCTTTTCTAGCAACGAAGCTTAAAGCAGCATCATCAAGTTGTTTTTCCTCCCAGCTCAAAATCTCTTTACCAAGTTCGAACAGTTTTTCTTCCGATACAACTTGGAATTCAAAATGTTGTGTTCGTGATCGAATTGTTGGTAACACTTTTTCAGGGTTAGTTGTTGCAAGAATAAAAACAACGTGTTCGGGAGGCTCTTCGAGAGTTTTTAGCAATGCGTTAGCAGCCCTGCCTGTCAATTCATGAACCTCATCAATTATGTAAACTTTTGTTCCACCAGCGGCTGATGCGTAGCTAACTTTTTCAATTAGCTCGCGCATATCGTCAACACCATTGTTACTAGCAGCGTCAAGTTCAATCACATCAAAAGATTTCCCAGCTCTCGACGAAAGACAGCTTTCGCATTGCCCACAAGGTTCAATTTCGCTTGACTCTTTAGGAAATCCGTCTTTGAAAAGTTCACAATTTAATACCGCTCCCAAAATTCGAGCTGTAGAGGTTTTTCCGGTCCCCCTTGTTCCAGATAACAAATATGCATGAGCCAAACGATTCTCGCTAATTGCGTTTTGCAGTGCTTTTGCAACATGGTCTTGACCGATAAGTTCTGAAAACCTTTGGGGTCGATATTTTCTATACAAAGAAGTCGCCATATCTCTAGGTTAATCGATACGCTCTATTCGAAAAAATCGCTCCCCTTGACGACTATGGGCCATCGTATAATTTATTAAGGCGACAAGTTGGGCAAATGGATATAAAGTGTTTAGCCGACTTCTGTAGGAATGAAAATGGAAAAGATACAACAAGACAAGAGCCAAAAGGATAAGAGTTTTCACGCCCTTGGGTCTTTGATATGGCGATATAAAGTGCGCTATCTATCTGTCGATATTTTACGAGTTATTTCTAGTGCCTCTATCTCCTTTTTACCGCTTTTCGTAGCAAGACTAGCTGTATCGATAAACAATCCAGATAGAGCATTCAGATACTTAATAGCTATATTTGCTGTTAACGTATTCCATTGGGCAACTTGGCATATTGCAGATTATATTTTCGTAAGGTCGGTAGCCCCTACTTTCTATGAATTTAAAAAAATTTCATTCCAAATGTTTTGGTCGAATAATTACTCTGAATTTATTGAGAAACCTTCTGGAAAAGTTGGACATTATATAAATCAACTTCGAAGTTACGCTAGAGATATCCACGACTCTTACCATTATGGATTTATTCCGATTGTTAGCGCATTACCTGTTTACATATATTTGTTTTATACGACAGCTTGGCAAAACTCTGTCATTTATGGTTTGTTTATCATTCTTTCATTAAGCATTCTTGTTGTTATGACTAAGCCGATGCGTAAATATCAGAGGAGGGTAACAGATGAAGAATCTTCAAATGCAGGACGAGTTTTTGATTCATATGCAAACTTTGTCAACGTATTTTCATTTCGTTCGCAGAGGAAAGAAATAACCAGAAACAACAATCAAGTTACAACTCTAAACAAGAAGGATATCCAGGCCGGATATCGCATTATGAATTATTGGACTGGGGCAAGCACGCTCATAAGAATTGGACTATGGGGAATAATCCTGTTTTACAGCTGGAATCTTTACGACAAAGGAACTATTTCATTTGAAGCATTTATAGTTTCTGTTACGGTTTTGCTCGATTTCACTAATCAATATTGGAATCTTGTTCACCATATAGGCCTGTGGAATCAGAACGCTTCGAGGTTCAGAGAAGCATATAATTATCTATTCCCAAATATTAATGTTGTTAAAGATTTCCATGCTTCAAAAAAGATTTTAGGAAATTCATCTCCGCTAAAGCTAGCTAATTCTCTAGAGATAAAAAACTTAGAATTCTCATATCCTGACGCACCCGACCAAGTAATACTCAAAAACATAAACATTACAGTTGCCAAGAATGAAAAAATTGGAATTGTCGGCAAAAGTGGCTCTGGAAAATCAACGCTAATAAAGATTCTCCTTGGTTTCTATCCTTTAACTCATGGGGCAGTTCTTGTCGATTCGATACCAGTTGATACAGATGACCTTGCACAGCTGTACGCCTATGTTCCACAAGATACAACATTGTTTCAAGAAACTATTTTCTACAACATAGCCTACGCTTGTGAACGTGAGGTTTCCAAGAACGAAGTCCAAAATGCGGCAGAGAAGGCTCATATCAGTGAATTTATCGAAAGTCTACCAAATGGTTATGAAACTTTTGTTGGTGAGCGTGGAGTCAAGTTGTCTCTCGGTCAACGACAAAGAATTGCTATAGCACGAGCATTCCTTCGCGAATCAGATTTACTTATTTTAGATGAGGCAACTTCATCTTTAGATTCACGTACTGAGAGCTATGTCCAACAATCATTCGAAAAGCTATGGGGTGGAAAATCTGTGATTGCCATTGCACATAGACTTTCAACTCTTAACAACGTAGACAGAATCATAGTTATGGATAAAGGTGAAATCGTAGAACAAGGTACGAAAGAAGAGCTACTTGAACTCAATGGCCATTTTGCTGATCTTTGGAATCATCAACGAAAAGGAATGCTATAGTTACGCCAGAGGTGATTGGAATGAGTGCCGATAAGGACATGAGCTCACGTGGCTGCGATCTAGATAATGAAGAAGAAATTGCCGAATTAATGAAACGCTTCTATTCCGATATTGCACAAGATGAAATGCTTGGGCCATTTTTTAATGATGTGGCACAAGTAAATTGGGATGAACACGTTGACCATATTGGAAAATTTTGGTGCAGAATGCTTTTTGGTGCAGGTGATTACAGAGGGAACCCTCTTGAAGCGCACATGAGAATACATATGCTTTCACCGATAAGAAATGAAAATTTTCAACATTGGCTTGAATTGTTCCAAGAGAATGTAGATTCAGGTTGGGAAGGTCCTTACGCCCAAGAGATCAAGCGCAAAGCAGTAAAAATAGCTCTCGTTCACAGCCGTATGATTACCGGCGAACCGTTAGATGTGCTTTTACACATAACCGATAAGAAGTAGTTGAACTTTTTAGAAATAATAGAGTATTTAGATTAGGCTATCTAACTGGTCAAGAGTTTGTGGTGGTGGGTCCGTCGCAATGATTTTAGGTGAACCAGGTCAGGTCGGGAACGAAGCAGCCTTCAGCCAAATAATCGTGTGCCGTCGGGTAGCCGACCACCGCAAACTCTTGACCTATTAGTGGGTGGAATGCGAGAGCGGCCGAATCGGCACGCTTGGAAAGCGTGTGAAGTGAAAGCTTCCCAGGGTTCGAATCCCTGTTCCACCGCCAACAACACACCAAGCGTATGGTTGTAAACAGCCATTTCACCGAACTTAATCGGCCCAACGCACAAACGGAGTGGTTATTTCTTCTTGCGTAAAGGCTTCTTATCGATCAAAACATCTTGTTGCCACTTACTTGGCTTTTTATCTGTCCTATGTATACAGCCAACCCAACAACATGGTCGTTTTTGTCCATCAAGCAATTCTTCAACTGTCCGATCAATTCGCCTAGCACGAGTTTTTTCTTGTTTGGCATCTTCTACCCAACAAATAAATTCATTTCTTGCTATATCTGAAATTGCTTCCCAAAGACCGGTAATTTTACTCGAAGCCGTTAACGCCTTTATCAAATCCTCTGGTAATTCGTGGACTAATCCTCCAGAAATCTTTGCTTTACCCATGAAAACAGTTTAACAAGCCGCGTTGGGCCGATTAAGCTTGGCTTTTCGAAGGTTTACGACCAAACGCTTTCCTGGATTCTCGCAACTAGACCGAAGATAACAGGTGTATGGTCGTAAACCCACAGATTTTCAAGCATAATCGGCCCAACGCGAGTTGAGGGGGCTACCACGAGTTGAGGGGGTGACCACGAGTTGGGGTACGGGTAGCAATTACAGCTATCAAGAAAGTTAGGCTGCCCTTTGTATGCGTCGTTGATTTAGGTGTAGATTACAAACGCTCAAATTTTAGAAGGATAAATATATGTCAGATAAGGCAATAGAAATAAAAAGCTTGCGTAAATCCTATGGTGATGGTGAAGTTTTAAAAGGAATAGATCTAACCGTAAAGAAAGGTGAAATTCTTGCTTTGCTTGGACCAAACGGAGCTGGTAAAACAACAACGATTCGAGTTCTAGCAACTTTACTTGATTTTGATTCAGGCGATGTAAAAGTTAACGGTTACGACGTTACCAGCCAAGCAGGTTCAGTTAGAGCAAGCATTGGACTAACAGGCCAATATGCTGCAGTTGACGAATACCTAACAGGTTTTGAAAATCTAGAACTTATTGGTTTGCTTTACCATCTTTCCAAAGAAAAATCTCGCGAAATTGCTACTCGACTTTTAGAAGAAGTTGACTTGGTTGAGTCTTCTAATAAACCAGTTAAAACATATTCAGGTGGAATGAAAAGGCGCCTCGACTTAGCAATGAGCTTAATTGCTAACCCGCCAATTATATTCTTAGATGAACCCACAACCGGTCTTGACCCTCGAAGCCGAATGCAAATGTGGGAAACGGTTAAACGTTTGGCCGCAAACGGTACAACAATATTATTAACAACACAATATATGGAAGAAGCAGACAATCTGGCCGACAATATAGTCGTTATAGATCATGGTGTTGTTATTGCTCAAGGTACAGCCAAAGATCTTAAATCTAAAGTTGGTTCTGATCGGTTAGATATTGTCATTGAACACAAACAAGATTTTGCTAAAGCCTTAGAAGTGATAAATGGAGAAGGATTAAAGTCAAATGAAGAAGATAGAACGATCTCCATAAATGCAAAAACAGGAGTAAAAAATCTTCAGGACGTTTTAAATCAACTACAAGAAGCAAAAATTGAAGTAGAAACTATTTCACTTCGTCGCCCAACACTTGATGATGTATTTTTAACCCTTACTGGCCGTGAAACCGCTGAAGAAGTTGAAGAAGAATATACGAAAGGCAAAAAGTAATGAATAAAACAATTGTAGATATACCAGTTCAAAACGGATTCAGCCTTTACTGGACAATAGTTGACTCGTGGCGACTAGCAAAACGCTCAATGCTTCACGTTATTAGATCCTTAGACCAAGTTATGTCACTTGTCATGTTCCCAGTAATGTTCATGTTACTTAACAGATACGTTTTAGGTGGTGCGATTCAAAGTTCACTTCCTGAAGGAATCCATTATGTAAATTTTCTGTTTGCCGGGGTGTTAATCCAAACACTAGCGTTCGGTGCAAACTATACAACTATCAATGTTGCAGTAGATCTTAAAGATGGTATTGTAGATAGATTTCGGTCCCTGCCAATGAGTAATGGTGCTTTTATTCTTGGGCACATTATCGCCGATCTTTTCCGAAATCTTATTTCTGCAATAATTATTGTGATTGTTGGCTTTATCATTGGATTCCGCCCCGAAGCATCAATAGTTGACTGGCTTTGGACTATTGCATTAGCAATCACTTTTACACTTGCAATTTCATGGCTTAGTGCAATTTTGGGGCTAATGGTTAAATCATTAGAGGCTGCCCAGTGGCTAGGCTTCGTAATTATTTTCCCACTTACATTTATCTCAAGTGCATTTGTCCCAACAGACACTATGCCTTCAGGCCTTCAAGTGTTTGCAGAAAATCAACCACTTACATTAGTAATGGACAAAACTAGAGAATGGCTAGTTGGAATGCCTTCTGGAAGTGCTACATGGGTGCCATTCGCTTGGTGTATTGCAATAATCGTAATTTCTATTCCAATCACAGCAGCTCTATTCCGAAAAAAATCACAATAATCTTTTGCGAGAAGTAGCGATCTACCTATCATGCCAATCCTAAAAGCCCAAAGCATAAGTAATGAACTAAGCCTTCTTGGTAGTGCCAAACGATCCGAAGCATCCTCATGGTTTTTTAAAACTGGTCCAGGTCAATATGGATATGGTGATGTGTTCTATGGGGTAAGCGTTCCCGAACAGCGAAAAATCTCTAAAAGATACAAAGATTTGGATTTAGTGGAGATTAGAAAATTACTTAAATCTAAAATACATGAATGTCGTTTAACGGCTTTGTTTATACTCATTTTACAATATGAAAATGGTAATGAAACTCAAAAAAATACGATCTATGACTTTTACCTTAAGAACCTAGATCGAGTAAATAATTGGGATTTAGTTGATTCATCTGCCCATAAAATTCTTGGGCCACATTTACGGAATCGAGATAGATCTATTTTGCATGAACTAGCAGAATCTAAATCACTTTGGAAAAGACGTGTTGCACTAATCTCAACTTTTGCATTTTTAAAGGATCACGATTTTAAAGATGCAATAAACTTATGTGAAATATACTTAGATGACGATGAAGATTTAATCCATAAAGCGACTGGTTGGACATTGCGAGAAATTGGAAAAGTTTCAGAGCCAACATTAACCCAATTCTTGAATAAACATCACAAAGCCATGCCTAGAACAGCCTTACGGTATTCAATAGAACGACTTGACACTAGCCAGCGTAAAAAATATATGAAAAAGTAATAGTCGTTCTATGTAAAGTTCGAACTATTATGAGCTAGTGGATCTATTTTTGAATGATGCTAGTGCTTTAGAAAAGAATATGCTGCTGGCCTTAAAGTGTGCGCAAGATTCTCTACCAAGAGATGTCCCAATAGGGGCTGTCATAATCAATCCTGAAACACGAGAATTGATTAGTTCAAGTGGCAACATGCGTGAACAAAAAAATGATCCAACTAATCATGCTGAAATAAATGCTATCCGACAAGCCTCCCAAGAAATTGGTGACTGGCGGCTAAATGATCTTGTTATGTTTACAACTCTCGAACCTTGCATAATGTGTGCAGGGGCACTCATTCAATCACGAATTGGTGCTGTAGTTTATGGGGCAAGCGACCCTCAATATGGAGCAGCAGGTAGTATCTATAATTTTTTTGCTGACCCTCGGCTTATGCATAACCCAAAAATAATTGGTAACGTTCTCGAAAATGAATGTAGACAGTTACTCAACAATTTTTTTAAAGAAAGACGAAGCCAAATCTCCTAGCGAATATCCACTAAGTCTGGTTTAACTTTGCGTCCCCAATACCATAATATTGTTTTTATATATCCATATTCATTTACACGCCTTGTTGACCCATACACAATGACATCACGTGCAAAGTGTGCTTGATGTTTCTCAATGGTTTTACATACTTTAGCGTGTAAAACATTGTCTTCGTCAGTGTCGCGAATACTTGAACGAGGGAAACCTTCCACGAGTATATATAAATTGCTTTCGATAGCCATATTTAATCCGGGTACTAAAAACATCGGATAGTTATTTCCTTTTTCTCGATACACAAAGCGCATTATTTTCTCAGAGAATCGATAAAAAGAAGGAATAAAAATAGAATCCCATCTAGAAAAAAATGGCTCATCACTTCTAGGTTTAATCCGCCCACCAATAATTAAAGCACCTTGTTCAAAATGATGTTTTAAGGCACTAATCCATTCTGGTGTGGGAATTGAATCCGCATCGGTCCTCGCAATATGAGTTGCCCCATGCTCGATTGCATAACGAAAACCCGTATCTACCGCAGCTCCTGTTCCTTGCTGAGTTTCTTCAATAACCTTAATTGACATATCTGGATTATTCTTTGAAAACTCATCAATAATCTCTCTTGAACCATCTGTTGAATTGTTATCGACGAGAATAATTGAAAAGTTTTTATCGGTTTGTCTGCATAAACCATTCAACGTATCCTTAATGAGTTCTTCCTCGTTAAAAAACGCTACAACTACCCACAAATCTAATTGCATATGAGCCATCGAATGTACTACAAACCTTCCACGTATATTGGTATATAGACAATTGAACTAACTAAAATGGGGAGATCTGGAGGGGTGCGAGAGCGGCCGAATCGGATAGTCTCGAAAACTATTGTGGGGCAACCCACCCAGGGTTCAAATCCCTGTCCCTCCGCCAACGATAAACCCATAGGGTATTACAAACTCCCTGTCGCTGTGCCACCAATAACCCCTTAGGGTATTACAAACTCCCTGTCGCTGCGCCAATGATAAACATGTGTATCATTACAAGCGCTATTTAGATCGTTCAGGCAATCGTTTAGAAATACTACTTTTGCCCTTCCGAGCGTTTTATCTCATGGCGAGCAACGGCACTGCGGAAAATATTCGAAACAAAACCAGCCAAAATTCCAACACCACATAAAAGGTAAAAAATCGTAAAGAGCTTTCCTGCATCAGACGTAGGAACAAAATCACCATAGCCAACTGTCAGCAAACTCACCGTAGAAAAATACAATGCATCAATCCAGCGCATATCTTCAACAAAATGGTAGACCGTAGTACCTAGCGCAAGATAAAAAACTGTTAAAATCAATATTGGGCGAAATCTTCGTATTATAAGTTCGGCTTCCCCAGGATTAAAAAAACGGTTCTTTGACATACCTTAATTCTACAGACAGAATCTACAAATATTGTTCACTCAACAGATTTCTGGACGAACTCAGCTAGTGTCGATCAATTCCTAGAGGTGCCTGTACTAGGCCATAAGTTTTCAAGGAATCAATAACTCTGGCTTGGCTTGGGATGCTACTATCAATTTTGTTTCTAACCTCATTAGCTCTTTCACGAGTCAATATTCCAAGCCTCGTGAGCGGTGCGACCAGAAGAGCTTGCTCATCTTGGGTAATTTTACTTGTGCCAAGTTCCAAAAAATCATCAACATCAAAACGCGAACTAATCTTTTCAATATGCGCTTGTGCAATTACACCAACACGCTTTAGCTCTTCTGTCGTAATCAAACCCATAAATGACATTGGACTAATTCTTCCCACGATAATACCGATATCAACTGGGCTCACCAACTTTCTTGCGAGAGCAAGCTTAGATAGAAGATAATTACCTTCAATAGTGTTGGGGTCGGTTTCATTTAGCAGTTTCCTCAAATGAAAATCATTAACACTTGCAGGAGCGATAACTGCACCTAAATATATTTGCCCTTGAAGATCATCAAGATCGACTGCTATTTCCCCCCATGAGGATTGGATGTTCATAGCACCCATCTACCCTGCTTCCGTTTTGTGCAATTTAATATCATATGCGAATATTTTAGAATGGTCAAGACCTTCACAACTCTATCGATCACCAAAGGAAACACCCTGGCTATCTACTATATTCACGGCTTTAACCCCAAGCTCGTCTAATAGCTTAACTCTAGAGTTAAGCATCTTAACTAACTGAGATTTATTATGGATATCAAAACCAATCCTGTCCACATCTAAGACCGCTTCTTTTATAGCCCCTGAAACTTCTGATGTGATTTGCGCAACCCTTTCAGGACTAATACCAAGACGTTCAGCAAATGCTAAGAACTTTTTAGTCGAAATATTTTCTACATTACCTTCAACCGAAAGTGCCATCCTTTTGTCGTTATACACATAGGTGCTGAGAATATCGTAATGTGGTGCAATCTCAATTTCATCAGTGTCAGGATTTTTCCAGATACTTAAATTCTTTGCATGCAAATCTCCATTTCCAATACTGAACGAGTATATATAAGCTCTGAAAAGTTCTTCTGCACAACGTCTAGGATCATCAACTGCATCCATTACAGCACGACAAAGTCGCTCATAAGAACCAGAGTATTTTTCATCTGGTGAACGCCCCAACAGCTGACACCCATCCTCAACATATATCCGTTTCATTTCCCCATCAACATTTCGGCGGTCGAACCTTTCGACTAGTAAACAACTTTCACCAGTTGGATCACTTATCAACATTTGTTGTGAAGTTCTCAAACCAGCTCGTTGGGCAAAACCCATAAAAAATGATTCATTTTCAACTATCTTTTTATAACTTGCTTCATTGAGCTTAAAGATAACCAATGGTAAAATTTTTGCCTGAAAAGAATGGCCAGACTGCGATTTCTTGACCATTTCAACGATACGTGAAACTTTGCTTTGAAAGCCCGGTACCGATTGATCGTCAAAACCTGGAGAATTCACGTCAGATGCCATATCTAACATTTCAGCAAAAGTTAAGCTACCTAAAGCATTGGACTCCACATCAACTTGAGAAATTAAATCTATATGGTTTCTTCTAGGGATAATCCTCGTATTACCAATAACTTCTGCACCCATAACACGAAAGAGCTCAAACTCATCAGATACGGAAATCCCGAGTGAACTTGCAAGTGCATCACGACGCTTACCTTCAGGAAGTTGATTCGAAAAAAATGGGGGTAGCTCATCTAACTTCCCGGAATATGTTGCATCAAGATCCTTCATCGAATGAGAAATCCATAAGCCCTTAGTCTTTGCAGTTTGATTATAAGTAAATGTAATTTCTGTTGCGCTCTTTACAAGTGCGCCAACTTGAACACCATCTAAAAATACAGCAAGAACATTGTTGTTCCCAATACGTTGTTGCGCACGAACAGCAGGATGATTAAACGAGCCGTAAAGCCCACCATCTAAAGACATGCATATATAGTCGGCCTATATTTATCTTCGATTTACAGGCAAAACTAGGCCAGACCTAGTGGTTAAGGTCATTGTTACTTGCATATTTGCTAGTAGCTATACCTTTGGGTTCAATAGGGCTATAGGCTCCTTGCCCTATGGGCTAGAGAGTGCAATTCCACCAAGGAAAATAATCCAAAAGATAAAATACAAAAATCCAAGGGCTAAGAAAACAGTGCCAATTATCCCGCAAATCATTCCAGCGGTTGCCATACCTTCACCGCCAAGCGTACCATTTGACTCTTTAATTGCCTTTCGCGATTTCGAGCCCATAACCCAACCAACAGGAGCAACCAATCCGCATGCTGCAAGCCCAATGATTCCAAAAACCATTGCCATAACTGCATTCTTTTCATTTGGTTTTTCAGGGGCATATCCCTGATTTGGATAGTATTGACCTGCATTTGGAGCTGGTGGAATTGGCGGTATTGGCGGAATTGGGACACCGGCAGGATTACCCATCTGCCCAGGCTCGCTATTAGGCGACAAAGGATTTGGATCTTGGCTTTGATTGTCCGTCATAATTTTCCTCACTATTAAAGTCGTTGTGATTGTTAATCAATCTTGAAACAGACTACAACATGTTGAAGGTCTGACCCTGCAATAGAAATACATCACACATTTGTTTAATTATTTATTTCCCTTTTGAAGATGCACCCGTAATCTGTCCTCTCTAATACACAAGTTTATCCACAGCTTTATCCACTATTTTAGTTAGTTTCGCTATCGGTTAAACCCCAAAATGTGCATTTTGCACTTTTGTTCTTGCGCAACCATTAAATTAATGCAAGAATAGACAATAAGTCAGGGATGACTTCATGGAACATGAGGTTCTAAAAAAGTGGCCAAAAGCGGGCCTAATCAAGGGCCCGTTTTTATAGGTATTTTGAAACATCGTGGAAGAACTTTGATCTCGGAATGAATTCCACCGTAGGATGAACTTTTGCCAATCCCTCTATGGCATCATGATTAGCAAACGACAAAAATCGAGTTCCCCTTAATCTATACTTCAAAGCTGTATCTTCAATCTGAGATATTACCGATTTAAGCTCATTGTCCGTATAGAGATTCTTATCAAAAATAAGCTTGAATCTTCTATCCCCAGTACCAGCTGACATCATAGAAATAATCTTTAAGTGATTAGGACTAGTTACAATGTCACCTTTTGCGAGCCGTGCTGCTTCACGTATCTTGGAAAGATCCATCAAATTTTTCGAAACAACAACAATAATCTCCATAGTTGTATCCTATACCAATGGCCAAGGAAACGCTCGAGGATTTCCGTCGAGGGCTCTATGGTACGGATTGATTAACAGTTTTTCGATACGTAAGGCCGTGGCTTGAAGCTCACCAAAGGATAAAAATTTGCTTAATACATCTTCTATACGAGGTGCCACACGATCAATATCAGCAAGTAAATGTGTTGATATCGGTTTTTCTCCGTATTCCCATATTACTGTACGCAATTTGTCTTGCTCATGGAACGTGAGGCCATGATCTATTCCATAAATCGGTGCTTGTGTAGATAACGACACATCATCATTTCTATTTGGATAAAAATCAAATGACTCCATTTTTTCTACCAACAAATGACTCGCTTTTCGATCTGCATTATTCGCTATGTAGTCAAATAACACAAACCTTTCTATAACAGATCTATCATCTAACGCAAGATTGAAATAATGTTCTCTTGGGTCGTGAGGGATAAAGAGCTGCACTGAACACTGAAGGTCTTGGACGTCTCTCAAAACAGTCGGTGGGACTAAATCCCACCCCAATAGTTGAGAAAGCTCAAAAGCAGCAACTTCACGTTTAGTTAAAGTGCCCCATTCAAAATCTATCAATGGATTTTCATAACTCGATGGTTTAATTACAACACTGAATTTAGTATCGTTACCTCTAGCGACTTCTCCGAGCAAAGCTCCGTTGCTTGAATTCGAAAGTTGACCAATTACTTTAATTTCTTCTTGCGCAATTGCTTCAAAAACTTGTGAAAATTCTAGAGTGTCACATCGCAACGTAAGCTGTTGGTCAGATGCAACCTCACTATTTGTTGGATGAATCGTATAAGTTCTGAAAGACATTTATAACAAGATACTTAATTTAATCGTGGACAAATATGTCCTGTAACGTCCATTGGTCCTTGACATAATGGGCAAGGCTCACGGCCAGCATTAACCGATTCAACTCCCCTAACTGCCATAGCTCGCAGTTGTGCTCTAGTCATCGTAAAACGTACTACTCGATTGTCGTCAATTGACTCCTCGTTATCAAAACCTAGCTCTTCATCAAATGAATTTTCTCGCAACTCTAGTGTTACGAGTTTTGTCTGAGGATCAAAGATGAGTCCCATAGCAGATGCCCGAAACTCCGGTTTAATAGGACGTACAACACCTGCTTGCTCAAAATCTCTTGGTGTTGCAAGCGTATCTTCCTTAAATTCGAGATTCAAAGAATCTAAGAACTCAATTGACTGGTTTGCTAAAAGTTCAATCTGTTGCTTTTCAACGAGCACGCCAACGAGTTCATCTTGCATTTTACCTTGGATCATAAAAATACGCTTCCCTGGTTCTCCTATAGCGCCAACGCTTGCGTATTCGACAGGTATAAAATCAAAATCGTTCATATTTATGCCATCCGTTTCGCTGGTAGCACGTTAACACTTTCTACTGTACCTATTCCATTGATAAAAGCAACCTCTGTCAGTGAAGCGGGTTTACAAGGTATCCTTTGGAATGAGTCCATATGCACCCCCAAATAACTAGCCAATAAAATTATTATTGGATCACGATGTGATGTAACTACAATATTTTTCCCAATATAGTTAGTAGTAATAAAGCGAACAGCTTCACTCATTCGATCGAATACATCAACAAACGATTCGCCTTGTGGAAATTTAAACTGAGATGGTGTGGCTTGAACATTTTTCCATTGTTCAAGTTCGTTACATTCTGCCATCTTCATATTCGTCCAGGAGCCCACGTCTGTATCAGATAATCCTTCATTTACATTTATATCCAACCCACGATCATGTGTAATTATTTCAGCAGTTTCAAGCGCCCTCTCCAATGGGGAAGAAAAAACTGCATCAATTTTTATTGGCTCAAAATACTGGCCCATTAGTTCTGCCTGGTTGCGCCCCTCTTCGTTAAGGGAAATACCTTTAGTGCGCCCATAAAGTACAGTGCCTGTCTTATCAGTCACGCCATGTCGGACAAAAAATATTCGTGTTAAAGCACCGCTGTCATCTGGATTCATACCAATATCGTACTTAAATTCAACGAATTAGAAAGGAATTAGAAATAATTAAATAACGTTTGACTTCGAATTCCTTTATACCTATAAATCCAATAGACTGATAGACCAAGAAGTGAGGTCATATGAGCAACAATAAAAAACCTGTAGTTGGAATAATCATGGGTAGTGATTCTGATCTTGAGACAATGAACGCAGCGGCCCAAGTTCTAAGCGAATTCGATATTGACCATGAGATACGCATAATTAGCGCACATCGAACGCCTGATGAGATGGTTTCCTATGCCAGAACAGCCCGAGAGCGCGGGATTAAAGTTATTATTGCTGGTGCTGGCGGTGCTGCTCATCTTCCTGGAATGACTGCAGCTTTAACAGATCTTCCTGTTGTTGGAGTACCAGTTCCGTTAAAAAATCTCGATGGTCTTGATTCACTTTTAAGTATTGTGCAAATGCCAAAAGGAGTTCCAGTTGCAACTGTTGCAGTTGGGAACTCTGCCAATGCTGCATATTTAGCTATTCGAATTATTGCTACTGCTGATGACGAGCTTGCTAAAAAAATCAATGCCTTCACGGAACAACAGCGAAACATCGTTATCGAAAAAGACTCCAACCTCTAGGCATTATTCGACGGTAACCGCTTTTAAGACATCGACCTTTGTTGCTCGCCAGGCCGGCCATGCCCCTGCCAAGAATCCAATCAAAGCCGATAACAACACAATTGTAAGAATACTAATAGGATCTATCTCAAAACTATTTAAACCTTTATCTTTCAGAGCTACGATCAACAAGTAACTTGTAGCAATACCGGTTACAACTCCTATTAACGTTCCTATTACAGCAATAATTACAGACTCTAAACGCACAAAAGCTCGTACTTGTCTTTTTGTAGCACCCACCGCTCGTATTAGACCAAGTTCTCGTCTTCTCTCAAGAATTGATAACGACATGGTATTGATGATCCCAATTGTTGCAATAATTATTGCTAGTGCCAACAATCCATAAAATACTAATAGCATCGAATTAATTTGAGAAAGCTGTTGATCTCGTAAAGTTTTTTGGTCAGTGATCTCTATGCCAGTATTTTTCAAGACATGTTCCAAACTTGCTTGTGCTTGATGAACTGACACTCCTTCTTTGATAGCTACTAATGCAACAGGTGAAGGCTGAGGTCTTTCTTCAATATTATGAAAACTAGTAATATCTATAGCTAAATTACCATCGAAGAATGGTTCGTCGGTAATTGCTTTAACGGAATAGTCCTTAGTTCCAGATGAACCTTGCAATCTTATTTTATCTCCAATTTTTAAGCCGAGATCTTGTGCATATTTTTTAGCAACACCTACCCCATTTTCACCTAAATTCATATCACCTTGAAACTCTGTTGCAAGGACATCGCTGAAGTGTTGGCTTGATATGCCATATACAAATTGATCATTAAGAGTTTTTGAATCGCTAAAAGTAACTTTTATTTTTGACCAAGCAAAACAAGTTGCACCTTGCACTGAACTATCATTAATAATTTCATTACAGCGTTGTGTTGTTAACTGAGATGAACCATCAAAGCCTCCGACGATTAAGTCAGCTTTAAAATTGTTTTCAATATATTTTGTGAATGTTGCACTAACACTTGAAGCAAATACCGTGATAAAAACAACTAATGAAACACCAACCATTAAAGCCAAAGCAGTTCTACCTGTTCTGCGAGGATTGCGATAGTTATTTCTTTTTGCTATCTGATTAACAATCACATCTCCGGTTAATGGAAAAGCATGTCGACCCCCAAATGGGAATAACAGTATTCCTGCAGGCTTCGACCCAATTAGTAAAGTAAATGGTCGCACCAATAAAGGTACCGAAAACAATAGGGTAATGAATAGGGCTCCGATAGCAACACCCATTGGAGTAATTTTGTTTTCTTTTGAAAAAGCATTCCAGATAAGAAATATGCTTATCAACGCCAAAATAGCTACAACAATACCCCTGAATCGCCACCCCTTATTTTTCTCATAAGCACTTTCACGCAACGCTTCTATTGGTGCAATCCGTGATGCTTTCCATGCCGGGAAAAAGGCTGAGCCAATCGTTGCTAGCGTGCCAACGGCAAAACCAGCAATAACTGTAGTCGGTGGAATAATTAGAGATCCTGGAGGGAAAACTAAACCAGAAGCGTCCATGACCTTGCGTATACCAATTGCTAAACCTATTCCAGATAATATTCCGATACCCGAAGATATAATCCCAACTATGAATGCTTCGATTAATACCGAAATCAAAATTTGACCAGACTTTGCGCCAATGGCACGCAACAAAGCATATTCTTGTTTTCTCTGGGCAAGAATTATTGCAAAAGAGTTAACGATGATTATTAAAGCAACCAGAAAAGCAATGATGGCAAATGCCATCAATCCAATGGTAAAAAAACTAAGGGTTTCCCTTATGGACGCTTGAGTTTCTTTAGTGATCTCTTTACCTGTTAACACTTCGAAGTTTTTTAGATCATTTTCATTAAAATGTGCAGCAATATTGTCTCGAAGCTCTTCTTGGCTCACCCCTTTACTTGCAGAAATAAGGATGTCTGTATAGGTATCGCCTCTGTTAGCTATGTCTGTAATTTGATCTTTTGTAAAAATAAATGCAGCAGACCCACCAATACCGTCTGCGCTACCAAAACGAACGAAACCTGCAATCGTATATTCACGGACACTTTCGCCTAATACAACTAAAATCCTTGAACCTATTTTATATCCTTTAATTTTAGCTGTTGCTTTGTCTACCAAAACTTTGTTTTCACCTAAGTCAAAGTTAACAACATCAGAACTTGTAAGAGACTGATCATTGCTTCCCACTAAAACCCATGGACTTAGTTTGTCGTTTTCAGGAAGGTTAAAGCCGAAAGTTGGAGGCCCGTTTGAAGAGAATTCTCTTTTCCCATCTTGATTAATAACAATTAAATTCTGAACTGAAACAGAACCTTCAACTGCTCGGACACCATCGACTTTTTTTATTTCTGAGACCAAAGACCTAGGTATAGGTTTAGGAGTTTTTGTGAAGCCATCGGAGCTTAACTCTGTTTGACTAGATCTAACGTATGCGTCTGTTGTCCTATAGACAGACGAAAACAAATCGTCAAACGATTTCTGTATCGTTGCAGAAAAAACAAGTGTTCCTGACAAGAAAGCTACGCCTAAAATTATGGATAGCATCGAGAGAATTAGTCTTGATTTGTGATTCCATATATTTTTTATAGATAGTCGAAACATAAATACCTATCTACCCCAAACCTTTTAGATAATCCAAGATTGCACCCGAACTCGGATCATCCATCTCGTTCACAACTTTCCCATCACTTAAAAATACAACCCTATCTGCATAACTTGCTGCGACGGGATCATGCGTAACCATGACTATTGTCTGTTTGTGCTCGTCTACCGCTTCACGCATAAATTTGAGAACTTCTGAACCAGATTTGGAGTCAAGATTACCCGTAGGCTCATCAGCAAAAATAATTTCTGGCTTGCTTGCCAAAGCCCGTGCTACTGCTACACGTTGCTGTTGACCTCCAGAAAGTTCAGATGGTTTATGTGCAAGTCGGTTTTGTAAGCCAACAGTTGCAACAACTCGTTCAAACCATCCTTTATCTATTTTTGTTCGGGCTAACCGTAGAGGTAGCTCAATATTTTCTTTTGCATTCAACATGGGAAGTAAATTAAATGATTGAAAAATAAATCCTAAACGTTCACGTCGAATAAGCGTCATTTTCCTTTCATTCAAACGTGTTATATCTGTTGAGCCTAGCCAAACCTCTCCAGCACTGACTCTGTCTAATCCAGCAATGCAGTGGAGAAGTGTTGATTTACCCGAACCAGAAGGACCCATTATTGCTGTAAATTCTCCTTGATAGAAATCAACAGTCACATCATCAAGAGCACTTACTTGGGCTTCTCCACTTCCATAACTTTTTGTCACATGAACAACCTTGGCTGCTACGGTTTTAGGCAAATTGTCAGCTGGTTGAGCTGTGGCATCAAAAGTTTTAGTCATACCTAATATTATTACTCGAGGGGGGGTATCTGTTGTCTTATGGTGAAATTTCCTGAGAAAAATTAACCACAAAACTGCAAGTATAAACAAGCTTGCAGAAAACATTAAATTGAATCTAATTCCAAATAGCTGGGTTGCTTTATCTATACGCACTGTTTCTAAAAAAGTTCTAAACAGAGTATATCCTGCTACATATAAAGCAAGACCTTGACCAGTAACCCAAGTTTTAGATCTTCGCTGATAAACAATAATCGCTAACGCCAAGCCAATATTCCAAACCATTTCATAAATAAATGTTGGATGGAAAGTAGTTACATTTTCAAAACCAACTGGCCGGAACATCTCATCCACCTTAAGAGCCCAAAAAGTATTCAATTCCCTTCCAAATAACTCTTGATTAAAATAATTACCTAACCGACCGATTGCTTGTGCAATTAATAGAGCCGGCGCGATTGTATCTCCAAGTTCAAGAAAAGAAAATTTCTTGATTCGCGACAACACCCCAACAGCAATGGCACCTCCGATAACAGCACCCCAAATTGAGATTCCACCATTTCGTAAATTTATCACTCCTGACATTCCTTGCTCATCCCAGTCATAGCCTGTAAACAAATGATATATCCGAGCACCGACTATCCCACTTATTACAACAGGTAGAAAGATATCAAGGATCAAAGTCGAACCGGGATGTATTTTAATCCATCTTTTATGCGAGATAAGCACACCAACAGCAATGGCGATAGCCATAGTTAAACCATAGATTCGGAATGGTCCAAATGAATCAAAAGGGGGTGCAGGAATGTTGGCAAGATAAATAGGCATTATTTCCTTTTTTCAGTCATTCTTTTCTTTATCAATTCTCTACGTTTTTGAATATCTTCATAGGTGAGTTTGTCTACGTTGTCTGTAACCCCAAATGTAGATTTTACTATTTCCGCATCAACCTCAGGTTTTAGTTCACCATTATTCAAGCCAAGTTCATTTACGATTTTACTTCCATGAGTTTTAACAAGATGCAGGTACACATTTTGAATTTCAGCAATGATGTCAATATCAGGTGCCAAAGTTGCCGTCGCTCCATCCAAAAACATGAGATTTTTTACGAAGAGCATTAGCTCTTTAGGTGCTTTAGCGCCATAATCCAACAGCTTTTTAGTTAATAGACTCATTTCTTGCGCAAGTTGTTCATTCGACATTTTTGTCGGGTCTTTAACTGGACCGTCTAAATCTAAATCTTTTATAACCATATCAATATCTAAATCTTGCGGCAAAGCCCCAAGTTCACAAAGCGCTAACACTTGCTGTCGAGTATTCCCTGTGATTCCCGCAATCAATAGTCGCATAAATGCTCTACGTTCAGACTCAGTAAAGCGCCCTGTTATACCAAAATCTAATAATGCAGTTTTCCCATCTTCGAGAATAAAAAGATTTCCACCATGTAAATCTCCATGAAAAATACCATGAATCAGAGAACCTTCAGCAAATGCAACCAGACCAGCTCTTAACAATTCTTTAGGGTCAATTCCAGCATCTTTTATACCAACTACGTCATCAAATGCTAATCCGTGCATCTGTTCCATCACTAAAACCCTTTTTGTCACTAGGTCTAATCTTGGCCTTGGAACAACTACATTTCTCTGGTCAGCAGTAGCCAGCATCTTAGCGATACTGATCATGTTGTCTGCCTCTAAGCGGAAGTCCAACTCTTCGACAATAGTCTCTGTAAAAACTTCAACTAGTGCTGGTGGATTCGCCAACGCCGAGACAGGAATTCGTCCAACTAATCTTGGCGCCAACCAAGATAGTGCTTTGATATCTTTTCGTACTAGATCTCCAACCCGAGGCCGTTGAACTTTAACGACGACATTTTCTCCTGTTACTAACGTTGCACGATGGACTTGTGCTATGGATGCAGCAGCAATTGGTTCACGATCAAACGTTGAAAAGATCGATTCTAAGGGCCTTGAATAATCTTCTTCAATTACGTTTTTTATGTCAATATAAGATTCTGGTGGTACTCGATCTCTAAGTAGGGCAAACTCGTCTACTAATTCTTTTGGGAAAAGACCTCTCCCCGAAGAAATGATTTGCCCAAGTTTTATATAGGTAGATCCAAGTTTTACGAAACGCAAACGTAACCTGCGTGAAATACCTTGTCTAGATTTTTCTCTGCCTCTTCGTTTGTCGAAAATATACCAAAGCGTGATCGCACTAAATAATTTTGTTAGACAAACTAATAGTCTCGATATAGGTGGAATTTTTTTTGGTTTAAGTAAGTCGTGTGCGTATTCGCGAATAACTTTTCTTCGTTCGGTATTCGCTTTTAAAAATTCCTCGGCCAAATCCTCATCGACATTCCATTGGCCAGCCTCTAAAAAGCTTCCCCAATCACTGTCATCACGCATAGTTTTGTTGTTATTCATTTCTTAGCCAACTTTCAACCTTGAGCTTATTAGCTGGACAAACGCAAAATGATACCCAGGCACCATGCGTTATTGCACCTTTTATGGTGATTCGAGTAGAATTTAAGGTTGGGGGTTTATCAAGTTAACTATGGCAAAAAATGTGAGTAATCCAACAAATAAAGGCAGCAATCAACCTTCT
>CAUJDU010000015.1 GCA_963169585.1 Actinomycetota bacterium
ACTACAACTCCAAAATCTAAAAGAACCCACTCGCATTCTCGCTGACCTTCAACACTAATTGGTTTTATGTTATGTTGACGGCTGGCTTCTAAAATGGAATCTGAAATAGCTTTTACTTGACGAGCACTAGAGCCAGAACAAACAACAAAGTACTGAGCAATCCCGATAATCTCTCCTACGTCAATGACCGTAACTCCCTTAGCTTTCTTGGCATCGCTGGCTCGTGCACAGATATCACTTAGCTCAATTGGTGAGGGGTAATTGCTAGAAGAATTTGTAATTGTAACTCCTTATGAATTTCCTTAACTTATTATCGGCTCTATAGTCCTAATTATACAAGGATTTTTTATTGATTTCTGATTCAATCCTACTCGGAATCAAGCCTGTAATTGGCCGCTTTTGCCTTAATTGAGTACGTATATAGGTAGAAGATGTTGAAAAGATAGTTCTAGGTACAATAAAGATTTCTACCAAACTTTTTAGTTTTTCTGATTCTTTCCAAGTTGTAATAGTGTCAATGATATCTTCGCCAACAACTAATACAAGCTCATCTTCAGGAAATTCTGCTTTCATTTCGAGTACGGTATCGTAAGTATACGATGGCCCATCTCTTCGGATTTCTCTATCGTCAACTATTACTTTTTCATTTCCTCCGTAGAACTCCTCTACAGCAATTTTCACCCATTGCAACCTTTGTAAAGATCCCGCTACTAAATCATTTTTTTGATACGGATCACCAGCGACAACAACTTGAATTGTATCAAGATGAGCCCGATCAATAGCATGTGATATCGCGTGAATGTGCCCAAAATGGATGGGATCGAATGTCCCACCGAATAATCCCCTACGCATAGCTACCATTCTACTTAGCTTGTAGCTTGGGGTTGAACCCTACAAAAGGGATAAAACACAACTCACAGGATATGTCCGTTTTGACCGCAATAGAGGGTCGGACCCTCTTATCACACGGTGGAACCTTTGGAGCTGACTCGATATTGATATGTAGTCAACTCATTCAATGCCATTGGCCCTCTAGCATGAAGCTTTTGCGTAGAAATACCAATCTCAGCACCAAAACCAAATCTCTGTCCATCGGTAAAACGTGTAGATGTATTTTGCATTACGACAGCAGAAGTTATCTCTTGCATAAACCTCTGTGTAGTTTCTGGATTATCAGTCACAATCATTTCAGTATGTCCAGTTGCATGTTCATTCACCCAGCTGATGGCTTCAGCCAAACTTTTAACGACACAAACAGATAGCTTGAGACAAAGAAACTCTTGGCCATATTCTTCTTGATCTGCTTGCTTGATATTACCCTCTGAGAGCGCAACACTTTCTTGGTCACCAACAAGTTCAACATTTTTTAGTCCTAAAGATCTAACTATTCTAGGAATGAATTCTTTTGCAACACTAGTGTGCACCACCAAAGATTCTGCAGCATTACAAACTGAAGGTCTCTGAGTTTTAGAGTTAATAACTAGTTTTTCTGCTAAATCTAAAACTGCATCCTGGTCAACATAAATATGACAATTTCCAGCACCATCGATGATCGTAGGAACTGTTGCATTTTTTTGAACTGCTTCAATTAGGGAAGGACCACCCCGAGGAATCAAGACATCAATCTGCCCGCTTGCTTGCATAAGTTCAGTTGCACCTGCTCTTGAATCATCATCAATAAACGTGACAATTGCACGAGGTAGATCATGCTCATCTAGTACTTCATGTATTTTTTCCACTATTACCTTGTTTGTTTGTCTCGCAGCACTGGAACCTCTTAACACACAAACATTTCCACTCATGATAGAAATTGCAGCAGAATCTAATGTGACATTAGGTCGATTTTCGTAAATAACTGCTACTACACCAATGGGTACCCGAATTTTTTGTATTACTATCCCTGATTCTTGCTTCCAGCTTTCTAAGACTTGACCAATAGGATCAGTTAAATTTGCTATTTGTCTGGCAGCTCCAACCATCGACGATACTCGGTCTTTATTCAGCTTCAGACGATCGATTTGCGATTCACTCATACCTTCCTGCAAAGCAACTTTAACCTCATGTTCATTAGCTAAAAGAATCGAATCACGAGTATTTTCAATATGTTCTGCAATGGCTAAAATCAATTCAGATTTTTCTTTGGAAGATAAAGTTCTAACAATACTTGTAGCCTGGTTTGCTAATGTTAACTGTTCACTAAGAGACATAAAAACATTTTGCCATGAATAGAGATCTGGAGCTTAATTAAAGCTTCAACTTTTAACTGTTTTTGGAGTCTCAGAGACGGCAATCTTTGCTCTAGAAGCTTTATCTTCACCCTGCATTGAAGCTACAGCCCTTGAAACAAGCTCTGCTGCAGTCTCACAATGATCCCAGACTGCAAGGCCAGCTGCTAGCGAAGCAGTAGGAGGTAGAGTTTCTTGAAGTCTTTCTACCGCTTCGTATCCTTCATCTAAACCAGCTTCTGGGAACAAAACAAAGAACTCACCATCATCATTTCGTGCTAACAAATCAGATCCTCGAACCGCCAAAGCGAATTTCTTTTCGATCAGGCTATATTTCTCAGGATCAGATTTTTTCTCTGAGGTATTGATAGTTAAAACTGCAATGCATACATCACGTGCATCTCTGTGAGATCGTACGATTTCTCTTTGCAGTGAAGAATTCCATTCACGTAATCCTGTAAAGCTCGATGTTGAACTAGTTATAGTTGCAGCTGGGTTACGCTTAGTCTTAGATAAGGCCCAAGCGACAAAAGCAGCTGTTGCTAAAACAATGATACTTAATCCACTAAATTTTTTCATGATGAATTTCTCCTATCAATTTTTATTATCGAATAGAAAAACCACGACGTAAAGTAAAAATGTAAATTGATTGAAATTATTCTCCCACTATTGCGCACGAAACGAATAGTAGGCGATTTAGTAATTAGCTCAGGCCTTCACCAGCGAGTTCAGCATCTCTTAGAAGTTTCACAATTGCTTCACTTGGATAGCGACGGTGACCTCCAGGTGTCCTGACTGAAGGGATGCGACCCCTTCTTGCCCACTCTGCAACTGTCCTCTCAGATACTTGGAACAATAGTGCTATATCACTTGTTCTAAGAAGGCGTTTAACAGCTGACGGTGAATCAGACGTTAAATCACGAAGCAACGTAGTGCGATCATACTTTGGCATATTTTTGGCTCCTAAAAATCGTCTAGTTATCCTTGCTCAAGCGGAACCCAATTGCAAGCATTTACAAAATATTTCTTTTAGCGAAAAATTAGCTCTTTGAAATAGAATAAAAAGGGTCATCACGCTCAGACGTCTGCTTTGACACAATTTCGCAGGCTTGCTTAATGGGCAGATACTTCTCACTTTTCACTTTAAATCTGGTACAGGATAATGTGCCATCTAAAATCTTTGTAAGCTGTTCGACTTTTGTGATATTAGAAATAAAAGTTTCTATACCAGAATGGCTGCACAAATCACCGCTATAAAGTTTTGAATTTATCCCTCCAGATCCGGCAGCACTCTTTTCTTGACTTTCATCAAAAAGATCAGGACTAAGGTTATCAATTTCTTCAATCAATTTAGCTTTAGAATCATTGTTGGGATTCGCAGTCATAATCCCGTCTTCTACCGTAAAAATTACGAGTTGTTTTGCTTTGCATAAGATTGAAACTAAAGAAGCAATGATATCGTTGTCTCCAAAACGCATTTCTGCAAAAGAAGTAAAATCATTCTCATTTAATATAGGGACACAACCAAGTTCTAGTAAATCATTCAAAGTATTTTTCATATGGTCACTTACAACATCACGATGAAAATCATCTTGAGTTGGCAAGGTTTGTGCAACAGTTATCCCATACGCTTCAAAAGCTTTAGCATATAGGTACATAAGCTGAGACTGCCCAATAGCAGAAAGCGCGCTAAGGCGTGTATTCTCACCAAGACCTGGGCGTTTTGAAAAATGTTTTTTATGCATACCTCCAGCGACAGCACCCGAGGTAACAAGAATGACTTGATGTCCATTTTCTATAATGGAATTTATTCCATAAGCAATCTCGTCAACACGTACTGGATTTACGGCTTGCGTACCATCAGGATATTGGAAGGTTAAAGCGTTAGAACCAACTTTAACTACAACTAGATTATTAGCAAATGTTGTATTATCAGACAACTAAAGCACTTCCTCATCTTCAAACTCGAATTCCATATCACCAATACGAACAACATCTCCATGAGTTATACCATGTTTACGCATGGCCTTCTCTACTCCCATCCTGACCATTTTCTGGTGAACATAATCAAGTGCATCCTCATTTGAAAGATCAGACATAGCTACAACCCTTTCAATCGAATTTCCTATTATCCTGAATGCGCCATCATCTTCTCTTGTGATTTTAAACCCTTCAGGTTTAGGATTATGGACAATATAGCTCTCTGGGGCAATATAATCCTTTTTGGCCTTATCGACAAGATTACCTAGCGTCCCTAAAAACTCTTCAATACCAGATCTAGTTACTGCAGAAATTTTTAATCCATCAAATTCATATTGAGCGACATCGGCTTTTGAACCAACAACTAACCGTGGCCGCTCTAATAGTTCGGCCCGATATTGACCAAGCTCTTTCAACAATTTTGCTTCTTGTGTTTTTGGATCTAGACCATCCATCGAGGCAAGATCAACCAGAATAACCAATACTCTTGCACGTTCAATATGCTTTAGGAATTGCATTCCTAAACCTTTACCTTCGCTCGCCCCTTCAATAAGCCCAGGAATATCTGCTAAAACAAATTCATGATCATCGAATTTCACTAAGCCTAGATTTGGCTCTAAGGTAGTAAATGGATAATCTGCAATTTTTGGTTTTGCAGCACTGACCGAAGAAATAAGCGTGGACTTTCCAGCATTGGGAAAACCCACTAAAGCAGCATCTGCCATTAGCTTTATTTCTAAGCTAATCCAAAAATCCTCTCCAGGTTCGCCTTGTTCTGCAAAACTAGGGGCTCGTCTTGAATTAGTTAAAAATCGCGCATTTCCCCTACCTGCTCTGCCGCCATGTGCAGCTAATACTTTGTCGCCATGGTTAACAAGATCTGCAATTACTTCACCATCTCTATGCGAAACTATAGTCCCTTCTGGGACAAGCACTATTTTGTCTTCTCCCTTTTTACCGTGCATTTTCTTGCCAGCACCAGGAGAACCATTAGTTGCTCTAATGTGTGGATGATCACGATAGGTGAAAAGGCTTACTATGTTATGGTCTGCTTGAATCCAGATATCGCCCCCTTTGCCCCCATCTCCTCCATCAGGGCCACCTTGTGCAACATGAGCTTCACGCCGAAAAGACATAGAACCAGACCCACCAGAGCCTGCTTTTAGATTTACGGAAACTGAGTCGACAAAATCACTCACGAATACCGTCCCAATTTTTTTGAATACCTATAAGAAAAATTGATTTTATAAGACTTAAGCGTCCGCAGGAATTACATCCACGGTTTTTTTATCTTTACGTTCAGTAAACTGAACTAGACCTTCTTTTAATGCAAATAAAGTATCGTCTTTACCAATACCTACATTATTTCCAGGGTGAAACTTTGTACCTCGTTGGCGAACAATTATAGCTCCAGGAACCGCAAGCATTCCTCCAAATAGCTTCACACCAAGTCGCTGAGCATTTGAATCGCGACCGTTCTTAACTGAACCTGCACCTTTTTTCTTGGACATTGTTATTCTCCGATTCTAAAAATATACTTACGCGGAAATCTTATCGATTGAAATGACATGGTACTTTTGTCTATGACCATATCGCTTTCTATTATTAGATTTATTTTTGTAGTTAAATCCATCAATTTTTTTACCAGTAGCATGGCCTACAAATGACACCTTAACGCTAGCTTTAGCCAAGTCTGCTTTAGATGCAATGACTTTATCTCCGTCGACAATCATTACAGGAGTAACTTGCGGAGACTCTTCGTCCAGTCTTTCAACAGTGACCTTGTCACCCTCTTGAACCTTATATTGTTTTGAGCCGTCTGAAATTATTGCGTACATCTCGATTTCTCCTCATTAGAACCTATATATGCTAGTTCATTAGAACTGTAATATTCCAAATTTAACTGTTTGTGTTAAATATTACTCACGTTTCGAGCCCTACGGTACGCTCGGAGCCTGTAGTCTCATCGCTCTCTGCAAATGTTCGTAATATCTGACGCTAACAGCACCAAAGAACTTAAGGCATATGCTGACACATTCATGAGCGGTAGAAGAGCTTTTTACGTCTAGCCAAGACAATGATAATACCAATTCCAGAGACTATTGAGACCAGCACAAGGGTGTTCCTAGCCTTAGCATCTAGCGCCGAAGAAAGGGACAAGCGTTGAAACTTCCCATTCGAAACTTCAACCTTTATAGGGATATTTGTACTCTTAGACTCATTGATATTTAATGTTGAAATTCCCGGAACCAACACCATCTCATGAGTCGATTGGAAGGAATCATTCTCTACTTGGAGTTCATAGCTACCCGGTTTTAGATTATGAAAATCAAAGTGTCCCTTTTCGGACGTTTTTGTCGCTCCAATGAATTTTCCTTCGCTAGCTAAATTAATACCACTTCCCCAAATTACCTTCTCATCATTCAATGTAGATCTTCCAGATTTTTGTGGATCTACAACTTTTCCTTTTATCCCACTTGTTGGTATCAAAGCAATTGAACGAATCTCCTGCCCAGAATTACTTCGAATCTGAATAGGAAAATCTAATCTCCCATAGTCACCTTTTGATAAAAACTTATTTCCTATAGATTCAAACATAAATCCTCTGGGCACGGAACCTTGATGGATGCCTAAGAAGTATGTTCCTGAAGGGACTTCTGTGAATTCGTAATCTCCTTCATTGTTAGTACTTGTTGTTGAAACGACTTTTCCAGACTTATCAGTTAGAACGAGGTCCAGATTTCTTGCACCAAATTCTCTATCATCATGCTTTCCATTGATATTAAAATCTATCCAAAAGTTTCCAGAAATAAATGATCCTATTTCTTTCAAAATTATTTTTGTTTTATTAAAAGAATCCAAGGATTCAAACTTTGACCTAACAGTTCCATGCTTATCATTGTTTTTGATCTTGTATCCATCAGGGAGGTCTATTTCTAGCGCATATTTTGTTGGGAAGATAGAATCCTGCACGTTTGTAAAATTAAATGTTCCATTGTGATCTAGCGTAGAAATTCCTATCGGAGTTTTATTTAGTTCTCCCGAATCAACTTTATTATTACTATTAATATCGATCCATTGAATTAAGCGACCCTCTAGCCCTTTTGGTTTTAAGTCATCTTTTGTTTGCTTTAGATCTTTATTTATATCAACGAATACTTTTTTAGATAGGTTTTTTGAATTTGAAATCAACCCGTAGTTCGAATCAGCTCTGACATGAGAAGGTTCTAATACTAGCCAGGCCATGGAATTATTTGGTTTTTTCTTATCCCCTTGACCTAAATCATCTTCATCTAAATCAACGACACTAGCCGAAAACCCTTTTGGAAATTTTGTAAACACCAATCCGTATTGTGCTCCAGGTGTTAATGATTGGAAAGTTGATTTTCCTGACGCTACACCATAGTAACCAAGTTGGTCAGTGACATCACTAGCAATCTCTGGGGTTTCTCCAGGCTCTTTCTTTCCATTCCCATTTATATCTTTAAACTCAAGTAACCCAACTCTTACTCCTGAGATACCATACTCTCCAGAATCGAGTATGCCATTTCTGTTTGTATCAAAAAATACACGACCCCCTATTGCATTAGGTTGCCCAACTGGAATAATCGTATTTTCTGAATTGTTAGTATTCAATTGATTTGGTTCAACTTCCGACCTATCTAACCTGCTTGGTTCAATAAAAGAACTAATAGAACGCCGAATAGAGTCAGTGCTTGTGGTTATATTTGAAATGATAGAGAACTCAAAAGATCTAGATTCACCTGGGGCCAAAGGAGAATTAGATATACATTCAATTCTTAGAGCATCAAAACCGCATGGGGAAAAGCCTCCGGTATCTGTCATCCTAGCTGTTTTTGCATCAAAATCTGGGCCCAGTTCAGATAGTACTCTAAAGCCTCCCAAGGCCCCCGCTGGCCCATTGTTTGTGGCGGTTATTCTATATGTGACTCTATCTCCAGGTAATAATCCAAAAGCGGTCAATCCGACTACTTCACTAGATATTGTCAAATCATATTTTCTCTGAAAACCGGCCTCTAGCTCTGAAATACTCCCATTATTTTGTGAGCTAACGTTGAATGTTCTCGACCTATAACCAGATTGTGTTTTTGCAAATTTGCGTTTGTCCGCCTTGACTTGAGCTACTTCAAATTCTTCACCAAAATCTAAAATTTTTACATAGTAGGAACCCGGTGATATAAATCTAAATGAATATTGTCCATTACTATCAGTAGTACTCCGATCTAATGGTACTGACAACTCCCCTTGGTTAAGCTTTTGCTCGAATAACTCCACGCCTATTCCTGGCAATGGTTCATCTCCAGTGGTGAAACTACCATTTAAATCATTGTCAACATAAACAGTCGAGGAAATTGTATATTGCTGGGTTTGATCATTGGACAAGATCAAAGAATC
>CAUJDU010000016.1 GCA_963169585.1 Actinomycetota bacterium
CTTAGAATCTGGAGTGCTTTTTACCAGCAATTCAGATTTGCGAAATTATACTATTTCAGCTCAAGCACCTCCTGCTGATCTAAATACAGAGCAGATACAAGCAAGCTCAGAAGAAGCACCATCAAGTGTCGACATTTCAACATTGCTCCCTGTTGACTTTGACAAAAACATCATAGAACTCTCGCAATCTATAGTGTCCAATAAGAGTTCTATTTACGAACAAACCATTGCCCTGCGTGATTTCTTCCTAGATGGTTCATTTACATATGACTTAAATGTTGACTATTCCTCTAGCACAAATGCTATGCAAGCATTTCTACATTCTCGCCGAGGATTTTGTGAACAGTTCGCAACCACATATGCAGCAATGGCCCGAAGTGTTGGTATACCAGCTCGAGTAATTGTTGGTTTCTCCCCTGGCGAAGTAGATGCGAATGGGACCTTCACAGTTACGAATAAAAATGCACACTCTTGGGTTGAAGTTTATTTATCAAACTTCGGTTGGTTAACAATAGATCCAACTCCAGCTGGGCCACTACCCGGACAGTCGCCAACTAATGTAGGCCAACCGGTAGCAACCACAACAACCACTACAACCCAAGCTCCTAGTTCTATTCCAAATTCTCAAGCTAGCTCGCCAAACACTCAATCAAGAAATCCGTCAACTGGTGAATCGAAACAAGAAAGCCAATTACCTCTAGCAATCGGATCGCTAATCGTTCTTATTGCTATTGGAATAGTAATTTTTGAAATTAACAGACGCAAAAAAATTACAGCAAACAGTCAATCATATATAGTTGCGACGTTTAAAGAAATTGGTGAAAAGGTTCTAGATGTCCCTCCAACTCCTGATCTGACCATAACAGAGCTTGCAAACCGTGTTCCTGATGAATATCAAGTGATCAAAGAATTTTTAGCATTGTTGACGTTAGCTAGCTATGCGCCTGATGGAAATGTTCTAATCGATCAGGTAAGAATTGCTGCTACAAAAGCTAGGGCAGTAAAAATCGAAAAAAGTGATCGTAAAACTGATTTATCTAAAAGTCATGGCGACCACGCCATGGTGTTGAAGGATTAATTTTTTGAGCTTGCTTCATTGCATCGTCAACTCCAGCTTTCCCAATTTTTACTACATGCTCTACAAGTGATATCCCTACTAAGACCATAATTCCAAACGCAACAAAAGAAACTACCCAAAAGTCACCTGAAAAAGTAAAGATAATAACTCCTAGAAGAGCAAGGATACCAATAATTGAAAAAGCGATCCTTCGGCCGGAATACCTATAAACACTTGACTGCTCAACGTGTTGAGCCAAGTTAGGATCCGACTTTCTTATTCCTGCCTCAATTTGAGCCAGTATTCTTTCTTCATCATTACTTAATGGCATATCTATCTCCAGCCCAAATTCTATATCAAATCTCTAGCTATTCGTACCATTGTTAGTGTCAGCCAAAAGAGGATTTTCTTGCCAATCCCTATATTTATTGCGCCTTAGCACTCGGTCTCGAAATCCCCACCAACTAACCAACAAAATGGCTTCAATGACGATATTGATACCCATCTTTGATTTTCCACGTACACGATCACGAAAAGTAATGGGGACTTCAACGATTTTTGCTCCCATATTAGAAGTTATGTATGTCATCTCTATTTGGAAACCATACCCTCCTGCTTTTATAGGATATTGCAGAATATTGCTTAACAACTGTGAATTGTATGCTCTAAAACCTGCAGTAGCATCATTGATTTTTAAACCCAAAATTAGTCGTGCATAGATATTCCCGCCCTTAGATATAAATCTTCGCCAAAATGGCCAGTCAGGAACTTGACCACCTTTAACGTATCTTGAACCTATTGCTAAATCCCCTTGTCCACTTGAAACGGCTTTAATCAATGATGGTAGCGAGCTTGGATCATGACTTAGATCGGCATCCATCTCGCATATAACTTCATAATCTTCTTTCAGAACTTGAGAGAAACCATATTGATAAGCTCCGCCCAAACCATTTTTTTCACTTCTAGATAAAAGCTCTACTCTGCCATCTGATCGCAGTTTCCAATCTTGTACCATCTCGCCGGTCCCATCAGGGCTAGAGTCATCAACAATCAAGATATCTAGATCTTCAATTTTTAATAGCTCTTCTAAAACAACATCAATATTTTCAGCTTCGTTGTAGGTAGGGACCACTACGCAATTTCGCATATTCAAAGGTTAGTCTATTAGCATAAAAACTATGAACACAGAGGAAATATCTATTCAACCGGAAGATGATATAGTCGAAAAGCTTGTCCCATCAAAGACGGCCTACGCTAGTGCCTTTATAATACTTTTCTTAAGCGGAATTGCTGGTGGGTTTATAGGCTATGCGATGATGGAGGTATTCTTCCCTGGATCTTCTGACATCATCTTAATAATTGGTACATGCTTTATAGCTGCTTTAATTCTTTATGGAGTGAGTGTAATTACCTCTTTAGGACTGCAGGCTAGCGTCGAATGGAAAGCCAGAAAACTAACAGCTCGAGGTTCTAATCGTCCTTCCAGGTTGCTAGACAATCAACAGAAATAATTCTCTAAATCTGACTATCCGAATTAGAAAGTGATGAATAACGGAATGCCTCGGCATGGCTGATTCCTACCTGTCTTCCAATGCCGGCTGAAGTACCCATCAGAGAATTAGAAAATTTCTCTGGATCTCCAGATATTTGAGATTTATAGCTAAGTACTGCTTGGATTTTCTTATCAATTGTTTCTGTAACATCCACTACACAATTAGGTTCTAGCGTTCCGGCACAAAGCAAATGAGATACCTCATGGGCCACAGAAGTAGAGAAATATTTTTCATTCGATACTGCACTAGAGACGACATCAAGCACAGCCCAACCTGTTTGACGATGATCTCTATGGTTAATATACGAATGAGAAAAAAATACTGCTGTTGGATCTGGACAAATAACTATGCCTGGCTTGAACAATCTAATTTTTTCTGTCAATTTCTTTCGAAGAGTTAAATCGTTATCAAACTCTCCATCTTTGTACCCTAAAGAATCTACATTTGAAATCCCAAGTATTTTTGCTGATTGATTTAACTCAAATTCCCTATCTGATAACTCTCCACGACCTTTATCTCCAAGTGCAACAATGAGAAGATTAACTTCAACCCCTAATGCTGAATATTTTGCTAACGTTCCCCCACATGCAGCTTCGGCATCATCAGGGTGAGCAAAAATTGCTAAGAGCTTTGATATTTTTAAGTCGTTAAGTATTTCCACTGTTTTATTCTTTTTTATTTCTATCTTTGAACGATCTAACAAGTCCTTCTTGCATAACGGTCAAAACATGTTTACCTTCACGTGTAAATATTTCACCATAAGCTAAAGCTCTAGCATGTGAGGCATTTGGGGACATCTGATGGTAAAGCAACCATTCATCAACACGGAAACTTTCATGGAACCACATCGCATGGTCAAGAGAGGCCATCATGAATCTAGATTTAGTGATCTTATTCCCGTGTGGTAGAACTGCGGTATCTAACAAAGTGAGATCAGACGCATAAACGACTATACATGCATGCAATAATTGATCATCGGGTAATTTGCCATCTGCCCTAAACCATACATCTTGACTTGGTTGGCGAGGAGTTGGATCAACCCAGGCTGGAAGCGTCTCGCTGCGTGTATCAATCGGTCTGTCATGAACAAGCCATTTTGCAGTCGATTCATCTATCTGATCCATTATCGGCGCTAAACGTTCTTGCCAAGTTGGTAGTTCTTCTGGGTTGGCAACTGTGGGCATTGTTGTTGAATGTTCAAAACCATGCTCATCTTTTTGAAACGAAGAAGTCATGACAAAAATTGGAACCCCATGTTGCTTTGCTACTGACCGCCTAGTTGTAAAACTTCCACCATCTCGTACGAGTTCAACTTCATAGGTTATAGGTTCGCCTGGATGACCTCCAACCAAGAAATATGCGTGTAGCGAATGAACACTACGCGAGGGATCCACTGTTCTGCCGGCACTCAATAAAGCTTGAGCAGCTACAAGACCACCAAATACTCTCTGCCTAGTCTCATTTGGGGTTTGCCCCAAAAATACATTTTCATCAATCTGTTCTAAGGTTAAAAAAGAGAGTAGTTCATCAAGGGCTAAGCTCATCTAGTCATCATCCAAAGAAAACTTCAGCAACACCTAGAAGTTCATCGTCAAGAGTTTTCAATTCTCTTGTTGCATCTTGTAAAGGAACTGTGTGCACTTGAGTTCCAGATATTGCAACCATTTGGCCATAGTTTTGGTTGTGTACAGCATCAATGGCAGCTATACCAAAACGGGTAGCTAAAACTCTGTCGTACGCTGTTGGAGTCCCACCTCGTAAAATATGTCCCAGTGATGTTTCGCGGGTTTCAAATCCAGTTCTTGATTCGATTTCACGCGCAACTTGGTAGCCAATCCCGCCAAGGCGCTGATGACCATATTCGTCAACTTCGTATTCCATTGGCTTTAGTGTACCTTCAATTGGGCTAGCACCTTCTGCAACTACAATGATCGAGAACTTTACACCTCGTGAGTGACGCTGTTTAATTTGCTCACACACTACGTCTATATCAAACGGTTTTTCCGGAACTAAAATTCCGTCAGCACCACCGGCAATTCCACTATAAGCTGCTATCCAACCGGCATGACGACCCATGACTTCGACAACCATAACTCGGTCATGACTTTCTGCAGTTGTATGCAATCGATCAATTGCATCAGTTGCAATTTGAACTGCAGTATGAAACCCAAAGGTAATGTCGGTGGCATTAATATCGTTATCGATCGTCTTAGGGACGCCAACAATATTTATTCCTAATTCACTCATTGCAGTTGCACCAGAGAGAGTTCCTTCACCTCCGATGGTTATTAAAGCGTCTACATTATCGGCTTTCATAGTCGCTTTAACTTTTTGAGCCCCATCTTGTACTTGTGTAGGAGAAAGTCTTGATGTTCCTAAAATTGTTCCGCCTCTGTGGAGTAATCCACGTGTACCGGCAATTGTCATCTCATAAGAATTGCGTTCAACAACGCCTTTCCATCCATTCTTATATCCAATCAGCGTATGCCCATATACAGCCTCACCTTTGCGGATTATCGCACGAATTACGGCATTCAAACCTGGACAATCCCCGCCGCCTGTAATTACACCAATTCTCATTTATACATTCTCCTTCATAAAGCAACCATTCTTCCAGTTAAGTATGCACGTTTCTTGCATTTAAGTGGTGTAATCTAAATTCTATGAGCAAATTCAAGGAAATAGAGCAACTCAGCGAAGAAGACATCGAATCTTTCTTCGAAAATGACAACGAAGTCACATACGATTTTGTAGCGGCAGCTTCAAGATCACGTATGCCAAAGATGTTTATATCTCGTCATAATTATCTGGCTGCAGTCAGTGATACACGTTTAGTTATGTGGGCTAAACGACGAACCATCGCGAAGACTTTGGCGGAAGTATCTTGTTCAATAGATCTTGATGAATTAAGCATTGATGACACTTGGACAAAACGCAGCAAAAAAGGTTGTGAATTATTTTTTCCTGATGGGCAACGCGTAATTGTTGAGTCGATAGACCAGGAAAATGTGTTCATCGATACTCTTGTTGCAAAGATTGCTGCTATTCACGGTTCTAAACCTTCTTCACTTGATGACGCAATCCCGGGTACTTCAGTTTTTAGTGAACCTGGTGTTGCGCGATCAGATACTGCTTTTTTAGATTCGCAAGTTTTGGCTGCTAAACCATCAAGGGCTGAAGAAAAAACACCTGTAGTTACACGTGAAGTTATTATTGAAAGTTTAAAACGTGCAAGCGATGGAACAATATCTCCAAAAGCTATCAAGCAATGGGCTAAAAAGGTACGTGACTGTAAAATAATTGATGCAGATGAAGCAATGGTTGGCTATATATTGTTTTCACTTTCAAGAATTGATGACGAAAATAGTGAAGTAGCTTTAGAATCAATCAATGAGTTTTACGAGCGCTTAACAGTCACCCTCGTCTAATCTTAGGAGGCCTGGCCAGGCCTCCTATAAAATAGAGCGGACATAGGTATCGACATAACCATATTTACATAGTTCAAAAATTTCATACATCAATTCATCAGTAAGATTACGAAGAGCAAGCCTTTTGTCATCTTCATACCTGTATCGGTCTACGTTAACTGGCTTACCAATATTGACTATCACCTTTTTTCCAAACCTAGGAAGTTTTTCATCTGTGGCTTGCACATCTTCAGTGCCAATCAAACCAACAGGGATTAATACTGCTGTACTATCTAAAGCTAGTCTCGCAACCCCAGTATGTCCTCTATGGAGAAATCCATCTCGAGTTCTTGATCCTTCCGGATAAATCCCAAAAACACCGCCCAAATCAAGTATTTCTTTAGCGCTAAGCAATGCACCTGCTCCAGAAGATGATGAATCTCGTCTAATTGGAATCTGTCCAGTGGCTTTAAAAAACCATCTTGTTTTTACAGAATCAAAATATTCTGCCTTAGCTACAAACGTGACCTTCCTAGGTATCACATACGGCAAGAAGATTGAGTCAATAAAAGACCTATGATTTGCAGCAATAATTACTGGACCAGATTCAGGAATATTATCCAAACCATTAATTTCAGTGTTAAATAAACCTTTCATAGGTACAGTGCTGACAGTTTTAATAACGTTATATAAATCCAATTTAGACTTATCTTTAACAGTCGAAGTGACTTTCGCGAACCTAGAAGAAAATGACTTCTTATCCAAGTTTGGTTAACCCTTTTTTAAGACCTTTGATTGCCTGTTGGATGCGTTGTTCATTTTCAACTAATGCAAAACGGACTTTACCTTCTCCCCCGGGACCAAAACCTGCGCCTGGAGATACAGCAACGTTGCATTCTCTGATCATAAACTCACAAAACTCAATAGAGCTCATTTCTGAATAGCTTTCAGGAATTTTTGCCCACACAAACATTGTTGCCTGTGGTTTTTCGATTTCCCAACCGATCTTTGATAATCCATCTACTAGTGAATCACGACGATTTTGATATATTTGGCAAGCTTCTTTTGGATAATCTGGGAGTTCATTCATAGTTACAGTTGCTGCAATTTGTACTGGCTGAAACATCCCGTAATCTAAATAACTCTTCAGCTTCCCAAGTGCAGCAATAATCTTTTCATTTCCAAGCAAAAATCCACATCGCCATCCTGCCATTGAGAAACTTTTCGTCATGGAGTATAACTCGACACAATTTTCCATAGCCCCAGGGACAGAAAGAATTGACGGCGGTTTGTACCCATCGAAACCCATGTCGCCATAAGCAAAATCATGTACCACTATCATGTCCCGCTCTTTTGCAAACGCAACAAGTTCCACCATGAAATCAAAATCTACACATGTTGTCGTTGGATTATGAGGAAAACTAGCAACAATAATTCTTGGTCGAGGCCATGCTTGTTCATAAGCTTTTGCCATGTTCGATAACACATCACTTGAATCACCTAAATGGACATAGTGAACAGCAGCACCAGCAAGAATTGGTCCCCAAATATGAATTGGATAGCTTGGCGAAGGTACTAACGCACTATCACCAGGACCAAGCAACGTCCACATCAGATGAGAAAACCCCTCTTTAACTCCGATAGTCATACAAATTTGGGTTTCTGGATCGACTTTAACATCGAATGTGCGATCATATAAATCGCTCACTGCAACTCTAAGGTTTTTTATTCCTTTCGAAGTTGAATACCTATGGTTCTTAGGATTATGTGCTGCTTCGCAAAGCTTCTCTACTGCAATATCTGGTGACGGAAGATCAGGATTTCCAAATCCAAGATCTACAATGTCATACCCTAAGTGTCTTTGTGAAATTTTTAAATCATTAATTTGTGCGAAAACATAAGGTGGTAAAGCATCTATTCGTCTAAATTCCATATACACATGTTAGACCAATCGAGACAGGCTAAGTGCTCCTGCACCTATCACTCCAGACTTTTCACCTAATTTGGCCATAACGATGTTCGCTAAAGGCCTATTAGAGCCGCCTTCTGATTCGAGATGGAAATATTTCCTAACAGGATCAAGCAATAAATCGGACATCTCGACTAGGCCTCCAGAAATGACAATAACTTCTGGATCAAAAATATTCGTTAAACTCACCAACCCATCAGCAACATTTTTTGCGAAAACATCAATAATTTCTAGAGCATCTTCATCTCCGTTTTCAGCACTTACCCTCACGTGAGTACCATTGATTTGTGAAATATCATCAACCATAGCTAATAGATTCGCTGCTCTAGCTTGCTCAGCGTATTCTCGAGCAATACGCCCTAAAGCTGAACCAGAAGCCAATGCTTCATAACAACCATTTTTGCCGCATGCACATTTCGGCCCCCCACGTTGCACAACAAAATGCCCAAATTCACCAGCAAATCCATGTGCACCACGTAAAACTTCACCATTAAGGATGTAGGCACCACCAATACCAGTTCCCAATCCAACTACCAACACATTATTTTTTCCGGCAGCAGAACCAAAACGGCTCTCAGCATAAGCCGAACAATTATTGTCATTGTCAATCGTAATTTCGATATCCAGATCGGCACTCAAATCATCATATAAAGAGGCACCTTCATCAAATGCGCAAACATTTGGAGAATAGAATGCGTAACCGTCAAGTGAAATTAAACCTGCTGCTCCAAAACCCAACGCAACGATATCCTCATATTCACCCGTAAACTTTTCATAAGCCTGACCAATAAGCGTTCTCATTTCATCCCAAGTATCAGGAGTTGGAAGCCGATATTCGGCCAATAAGGTTCCATCGTCTTGGACCACTCCGAAAGAAATCTTGGTTCCTCCGAGGTCTATACCTATAGCGCGCACTTTAGGATTCGTGTGCTTTCAAATCTACAACATTATCTATTTTTTCTTCCGGATCGTCCTCTGGGATTTCATCATTTTTGTCAAGCATCTCTAATGCTTTTTCACATGCATCTAAAAAATGGTGGGCACTTTTTATTGCTTCTTTACCGCTTAAACTTAAAAGATCTATAACTTCGTCATCTATTTTGCCTTTTAAATTTTGCAGTTGGCTAAGCGCAATCATTAAGCCAGCCATTACATTCGCATTTTCATTCATACCTATGCAATATAGTAGTTATATGCCTGAACATGCATCCCAAGAAATAACTATCGAGGCTAGATCACAAATAGTGCTCGGTGCTGTGCTGGAATTAGACGAATATCCACTATGGATTCCTGAAATTATAGAGGTCCAAGTTAGTGAGCGTGATTCTAGAGGGCGTGCTGTACGAGCCTCGCTAACTTCACAGGCATTAGGTAAAACAATTAACCACAATTATCTGTATTCATATGAACTTTATCCAGACGAAATATCTTGGACCCTAGAATCTGGTGATATGGCTAAATCACTTGAAGGTCGATATATAGTTAAAAAAGGCACTGAAACCTCAACGACAGTTAGTTACGAATTAGATGTAGATATGTCAGTTTCTGTCCCTGGGTTTATGAAACGTAAAGCAGCAGAAAAGATTGTGTCTTCTGCCTTAGAGAATCTTAAGCTCTGGTGCGAAAATCAAAATTGAATTAACCATCAAATTCTTTAGCGGAAGATAAATCACCATTTACAAGTGGCAAAAGCAAGGTAGCCAAATAGTCATATGAATGTTCTTTCTCAACGAATGCACGCCCTGCAAGGGAAAATTCTTTTGCAAGTTCTTCATCTTGGAGAATCATATTAATCTTTTCTCGAATTTCAACCAAAGATTCAGGATCTACTAAAAAGCCAGTTTTCTTATCTAGCAAACTCTCTGAGCTTCCCCCAGAACGGCCAACTATTACAGGTAGACCACATGCTTGGGCTTCAAGAAAAACAATCCCAAAACCTTCTGCTTCTAAAGATCCCCACCGATCTCTGCATAACATCAAAAATATATCCGACCCATGGAAAACTGAAATTAACTTTTTATGAGTAACAGAGCCAAGGAAATGCACTCTGCTTTGTAGACCTAATTTTTCTGTGAGTCCTTCAAGTCGCTTTAAGTCTCTACCTTTACCAATGACCACTAGGTGAACATCATCATCTAAACCGGCTAATGATTTTATTGCGATATCAAAACCTTTCCGAGGGACAATACGGCTCATAGAGACCAGAATCTTTGAATTAGCTGGTATAGAAAGTTCTGATATTAATTCTTTTTTGGCTTTATCGCGTTCATCTTTACTAGGAACACAAAAATTATTAATGTCCACACCAGGAGGAATACGGACCATATTTATAGGGCGCCCGATGGCACGAACCAGCTCCCTTGCAGCATAATTCCCTGCGCTTAATATAACGTCACTGTCTTGAACGGACTTTTTTATTAGGGCTCTACTTGGGAGAATTCGCCCCGGCACTGTTACTTCTGCTCCGTGTATAATCGAAATTTTTTGTGTACCTTGCAATTTTGAAGTAATCAGGCCTGTAGGTAAAAGCGGATCTATAAATACTACATCTGAACGATATTCTTTTATGACGGAATTAACGTGTTTTATAAGTTTTGGTGTTGGCCACAAAATTTTAGAGTACCGTTCAACCTCAAAATCTAGTTTTCTATCAAACTCAAGATCACCT
>CAUJDU010000017.1 GCA_963169585.1 Actinomycetota bacterium
CTGTAATGGGCATAACCCTGACATTATTTTATGTTTTGAACTTAATGACGATTTGGCTAAATCTCGTGCAAAGGAAAATCCTGATCGAATGGAAAGTGAAGGAGAAATCTTTCATCAACAAGTAAGGGATTCTTATAGAAAGCTTGCACAAGATTTTGGTTGGAGTGTAGTAAATGCAATTGGCTCAGAAGAAGAAGTGTTTAACAGAGTTAAAGATTTGATTTCTCCATTACTTCTAGACAAGAGTGAATAGCGATGTTTGAATCTATACTTGGTCAAGATGCGGCCATTAAACAAATGATTTTAGCTTTAAAACGTCCAGTTAATACGTATGTATTCTATGGGTCCAGAGGAACATTTGTCGAGGAATCTGCAAGAATCTTTGCGTCGAGATTAATAAACCCTTCTGGGGAACTTGACGAGCGGATAGAGAAAAAGCTTTATGCTGATGTAATCGAATTTGCTCCGATGGGGACAAGCTATAGGGTAAAAGAAGATGTCCGTGGCGCTATGCTAGCTGAGTTTCGAAAATCTCCGATAGAAGCTAATAGCAAAGTTTTAATAATTCATGATGCTCATTTACTTAGAGCTGATAGTGCAAATACTTTACTTAAATCTTTAGAAGAGACGCCGGCTAATCTCCACTGGATTTTAATTTCACCTACTCCAGATCTACTTATCCCAACAATAAGGTCTAGAGCGTATGAAATTTATTTTGAACGATTGAATAGAGAAGTTATCGAATCTATTTTGGTTTCTGAAAATGTCTCTTTGGATAAGGCTAAAGAAATTTCTATGATTTGTTCTGGTAGGATTGATCGTGCACGGCTTATAAGTTCGTATTTTTCTCCACTTAATGTATGCGCAGCCGATGTGGTAGGAAGTTTATCGCGGTCGGGATCTAGCGTCGCTAGAGCTGCCCAGCAAATAGTGGAGACTTTTGACGAAATTTCATCAGATGTTCTTGCTTCGAATAAATCAGAACTAGACGAAATAAAGAGTCAAGTAAAAGATTCTGGTTATTCAGATAAAGTTGCTAAATCTATAATTTCAATAAATAAAACAAGATTAGAAGCAACAGGCAAGAGGCTAAGACACGATCTCTTGTCTGAATTTTTAGATGTGTTAGGAAGAGAATTTCTTAATAATTCTCAATCTGAACACAATGGAGGTATCGATTCAAGAATGATCTTAGGTTTCGATATTATAAATGATTACCGGAAAAGGCTGGTCTATAACCCTTCTGAACTGTTGTTCCTAGAATCGCTATTGGTGTCACTTTCAAATACGAAATTCAAGGTAAACTTCTAACGTAAATTTGACGAAGCGAAGGCTGGTCAGGAATAGTTGCCGGGGTAGCTCAGTTGGCATGGTGTTGCTCCTGCGTGATTGACGAAGCGAAGGCTGGTCAGGAATAGTTGCCGGGGTAGCTCAGTTGGCAGAGCATCGCTCTCGTAAAGCGAAGGTCAGGGGTTCAATTCCCCTCCTCGGCTCGTATGTTTATTTTGTTTATTATAACGCTGCTGTTATACGTAGGGTATTTTCGTTGGTCACGTCTAACATGGGATGTAATTGATACCCCAACAGTTACACCTTCTGGTGCGATTATTGGTCTTTGTGAAGTTCAAGGTAAGGCAACTCCAGCGAAAACACCTAGTGGAGATTCAATGCCCATTTATACGGCTCCCATTAGTGGTTATCAATGTGTTTGGTTCAAAGTTGAAGTTGAATGGTATGACGCTCATGGTAAAAATAGCGGCTGGAAAACTTTTCGAGAAAAGACTTCTGATGGCGGGTTTAGGATTGCAGATCAATATGGTTCTGTCGCTGTGATTCCTAATAATGCGAATCGTGATTTTCATACTCCTGTCAATTATGATGAGCGTCATGAAGCGGTCTTAAATGCTTATAACTATTTTGTTCAATTCCCAACTGGAAATGATGCACTACAAGCTGGGTTGTGGTCTGTTTCACAAGATGGATATTATATGTGGCATCCAAATTTGAATCAGTGGATACCTTCGAGATACGTTTCACCAGATCGTAAATATTATTACGATTGGGTGCGCTTGCAGTGGATTCAAGTTTCACCCAAAAAAACGACATTTCTATCGTTGCTGGCAAGTTTGAGCGACGATAAATGGTCTAATGCAAAACTTCGTGTTACAGAAAGTGCCGTCTATCCTGACCAAGATGTTTTTGCTCACGGTAATGTTTCGATATCTTCCGATGGGACAGATTTAATACTCGGAAACCATAAAAAAGGTAGGGGAAGTTTCTTTTTGTCAACCAAGGGGCAGGATAATCTCTTAAAGAAGTTGAATTTCGAAAAATGGGCATTATTGGTTTGTGCAATGTGTCTGTCTGGTGTTATTGCCTTAACGACAGGAAATAATTCTTCAGAGTATTTGTTAAATATCTCCTCTATTTCATTAAATATATTGGGGCCATTATTTAGATTGTTTGTATTAGTGATGATCTTGTTGGTTGGATCATTAGGATTGAAACTGTTTAGAACTTATAATCGTTTTATTCGGTTACGTGAACAAGTTCGACTTTCTCGTTCTGCGATTGATGTTTCTACTAAACGAAGATCTTCATTGATCCCGGAATTATGTGACGTTATCGACGGCGTTATGGCTCATGAAAAAACGGTACTAGATGCTGTTGCTTTATTGAGATCACAAAATCCAAGTCAAGCTTCTAAAGAAATATTTGCATTAGCTGAACGGTACCCTAGTATTAATTCTTCAACAAATTTTTTATATCTCCAAAAGGAGCTAGGTAGAACTGAAGAAAAGATTGCCATGGCTAGATCCTTCCTAAACGACTCTATCCTGGCAATGGATAACCTTAGAGCCACATTGAATGGAATGATTATTTCACCGCTTTTTACGAAGGAACAAAGGCCTAACTTGTAGGATTGTAGTCGTGATCTTTTGGCTATTAAGCCAAGATTATTAAAGGACTGATAATGGCAAATCAAGAAACATTCATGAACGATGTAGAGCCTTATTTAGATTCGCTATATTCAACCGCTTTACGTCTAACTAAAAAACCTGCAGATGCGCAAGATCTGGTTCAAGAATGTTTGTTAAAGGCATACAGAGCATATGAAAGGTTTGAAGAAGGTACAAATCTCAAAGCTTGGCTTTTTCGTATTCTTACAAATAGTTATATAAATATTTACCGATATAAAAAACGTAGACCAATAGAAGTTGATGTTGATGATCAAGACACGATGTTCTTGTATCATAAGCTTCGAGGGTCCCAAGCAGAGGATACTTCCAGAAGTTCTGAAGAAGATTTTCTTAATTCCATTACAGATATAGATATAACAAATGCCTTACAAGAGCTGCCAGAACAATATAGAGAAGTTGTTTTGCTCTCTGATGTTGAAGGTTTAGCATATTCAGAAATAGCCCAAATGCTTGATATTCCACCTGGAACTGTAATGTCTAGGCTTCATCGGGGAAGAAAAGCCCTACAAAAAGCGTTGTGGGAATATGTAGAGTCCAACAACCTCGTTGGTTCGAAGTCAAGGCCACTAGCTCAAGTAGCTAATAAATCTGGAGATGAGACACATGAGTGAGATGGAATCAAAAGATCCTTGCGATGAATCGCTGGGGGATTGTTCTAAGGCAGCATTGTTAGTAGATAAATTTATTGATGATATTTTGGATGATTCAGAACGAACTTTTGTCGAAAACCACCTTTCTAGGTGTAGGGGTTGTTCGAATGGTTTCCATTTTGAAACATCTTTTCACACTCGTTTGAGAGCGCTTTCTCCGACTCCGATGCCAACCGATGTTAAGGAGAACATACTTTTAGCTCTAGGTTTTCCTGGATTGGGAAGCCCTATGAGTGGGGCTTTTTCTGCAGTCGGTCCAACGCCAGACATAGCTCCTATTGAACAATTAGCCGATCAAATGGGTATACCAAAAGGGGAAATACCGAAAGGAATTATTCCTAAATCTCAATTTTTTGGCTCAAAAAATAGCCTGTCTGGAAACAATGAACCAGAAAGTGACTAAAATCTAGATATGAAGTTTTTGTCCTTGATACAACCCATTAAGTCTCTATTTTTTTGTTTGCTCACTATTGTCTTTGTCTCGTTGAGCGCTATGCCAGTTTGGGCAAGCACAGGTGAAGTAGTTCCTGGTGAAGACGCAACACACAATGTTGTAAAAACTCCAGCAGGTACTCCTTGGTTTTATTGGCCAGGCTGGGCTTTCTTAGTTTTGACGGCACTTGTTCTGGTGCTAATGGCATTGTCTTGGTACAAGTATATTTTTATACCTAAATACCGAGGTAGAAAAGTAGTTCAATAGCAGAGCCTTACGTTGGTTAATCTATCTGAATTTGAATCGATAGTTAAAAGTGTCGATGGCAACTATCAAGTTACGCAAAGAAGTTTTAAAAATTTAGAATCAAAAAGAGTATTAATTGCGTGTTCTGGTGGGGCTGACTCAGTTGGGTTAGCTATTCTTGGCAAAGTTTTTGATATCGAATTTGGCCTTGCTTATATTGATCACGGTATAAATATCCAGACTAGAAATTCAGAAGTAATAGTTAAAGAAATAGCAAATCTTTGTGATGTGCCGTTCTTCACTTATTATTTGGACATGTCCGAGAAAAATATGGTTACGTCTAACGTGGAAGCAAACGCTAGACAAGAAAGATATATAGCATTAGAAGAAATTCGATCTATCCATGGTTATGACATAGTAGCTACTGCTCATCATATGGATGATTATGCTGAGACATATTTGATTAATTTAATTAGGGGCTCAGGATCTGGTGGTGCTTCTTTGGAAGCACAACGAAATAATTTAGTAAGACCAATACTGCATTGGAGAAAAAGTGATTTGGTAGAGCTAGTTCAACAATGCGGATTAACCCACTATGAAGATAAAATGAATTTAGATCCAAGGTTTGTTAGAAACCGAATTAGAAATGAAGTAATGGAACTATTGGATGATATTGCTGGGCGCGATGTTACTCCTCTGATTGCCCGCGCTGCAGGAAATATTGCTCGAGATACAAAATTCCTTGCTAGATTCGCTTCTAGCCAGTGGCCCAAAGGGCAAGCTCGGACACATGATTTAGTAAGTTTAGATCCGGTACTTCAAGTGCATGCATTACGCGAATGGATAGGAGGCTATCCGCCTTCAACTGATGAGATGGACAGGATATTGGCAGTTGCTAGGCATGAAATTTTGAGTACACAGATTTCTGGAAATCGCACAATTCGAAGGTCTGGTGCGATTTTGTACCAGGATATTACCTTAATCGATAAAACAACTAGTCAAGAAGGTTAAGTTCATGAATGACAATCGGATCGGAAAAATTCTTAAGACCGAAGATGAGATCAAGCAAAAAGTCCATGAGCTTGGGGAGCAAATAACAAAAGATTATCAAGGTAAGAGTCCACTTTTGGTAGGCGTGCTTAAAGGCGCATTTATTTTTATGGCTGATTTGATGAGACAAATCGATTTAGATTGCGATGTTGATTTTATGGCAGTTAGTTCATATGGTGCAGCAACACAAAGCAGCGGGGTGGTTAGAATCTTGAAAGATTTGGATGTTGATCTAACTGGGCGCGATGTAATTATCGTAGAAGATATTATCGATTCGGGATTGACACTTTCTTATCTCCGGAAGAATTTAATGGCTAGAAAACCTGCTTCTTTAGAAGTTTGTGCGATGTTTGTAAAAGAAGGTTTGCAAAAAACTCAAGATAAGGTTAAATATGAAGGATTTTATATACCGCCAGATTTTGTGATTGGATACGGTTTAGATGCCGCTGAAGGGCTTAGAGGGCTTCCATACTTGGCAGAGTATTTAAAAGTATAGAGAGGTTTGTTTTCTTAGAAATGCAAGATCTACTCACCTGGAATCGAGTGTTAAATGAAAACCCTTTTTTAATCTTTGGAATTTTGAATCTAACACCTGACTCATTTTCAGATGGAGGGCAATATGTTGAAGAAGAAAAGATCCAACATCAATTATTGAAACTTTGTAAAGATGGCGCAAATGCTATTGACGTTGGCGCAGAATCTACGAGATCTGGAGCACTTGAAGTCACGAGTCAAGAAGAACTAAAACGCTGTCAGTCTGTATTATTAGAAGTAAATTCTGGAAGATTTGTAGATCAGCTTTTTTCTATAGATACTCGACATGCAAATACTGCTCGTGTTGCTATTGAAAATGGTTTTAAGATTATTAATGATGTATCAGGCGCTAGGTTTGATCCTGATATGGCAAAAGTGATGTCTGAGACAAAAGCTTTGGTGGTGATTATGCATTCTAGAGGTACACCTGAAACGATGCAGTCGCTTAGCTATTATGATGATGTAGTTGAGCAAGTGAGCGTTGAGCTTGAACAACGTTGTACTTTTTTAATGAATGAAGGCGTTGATAGAGAGCGAATAATGGTAGACCCGGGGATAGGTTTTGCTAAAACCCCAGAACAAGGGCTTGAGCTTTTAGGGTCAGTGGATCGAATAAAAGCGAAATTAAGATATCCGATGATGGTTGGCATTAGTAGGAAGACGCTTACTAGCTACATGTTAAGTGGAGACGCGCAGAAAGTCCCTTTTGACCAGAGAGATCATATTTCAGCCGTGGTTGCAAAGGAATTAAAAGCTAAGGGAATTGATGCAATTCGAGTGCACAACGTGGCAAAGACATTAGAAATCTTACATTCTGTGGATTAATTATTCGCCCATAGTGTATTAAACTACGCAAATACCGTGAAAAATCTGGAGCTATTGAAGTCATAATTTCAAGTTTAGATGTAAGATTTTTCACTATGGTTAAAGGTCGATGGGCGCAAGGTTTAGAACCGCGCTTTTTTACGTGGATAATTAAGGACCGTGTTGCGATATCTGAACGCCCAGGTGGCTTTGCGAGGAATCACAGGAAAATTCGAAGACAAGAAGAGCTGATTTGGCTTGATTTGCACGGTTTTACACGGGTTGTCTCTCTACTTGAATCATCGCATAATCTCCATGCCTACAATGAGGCAAAACTTCAGTTTGAACATGTTCCCCTCTGTAAACCAGATGACTATATAGAACGTTTGGGTAACGTGTACCTCCAGTTAGATAGATTCATTTCGGATTCAAAACACAAGATTTTGATTCATCATGAAGAATTTGGAGATCGCATACTTGGACTTATGGGCGGATATCTATTATTTGCTGGTCTCGCATCATCTGGCCCTGAAGCAATACAAATTATTGAAACTATAACTTCACGCGAGCTTCAAAGTGAGGGTAGAGAAATAATTGCACTTACTGTTGCTCATCGGATGATGCGCGAGGGTGTAAAAGAACGTTTCGAGCTACGAGAATCACGTGCAGGTCAACAACGGGAGAAGCGTTTAGAGATAGTTAAGAAACAGCAAAAAGCTGCAGAAAGAAGGGCACAGGAAGAGGCTGCTAGAAAGCGACAAGCTACCTTGGCTGCAGCAGAAATTGCACGTGTTGCATTCGTAAAAGAAAAGAAAAAAGCAGCACTTGAAAAGAAACGCTTAATGAAAATACAAGCTGAAAAACAGCGTAAAGAAGCACTAGCTAAAGCTGCACAGGAGAAAAAAGAGGCAGCAAGAAAATTAGCTGAAGAGAAAAAGGTTGCTGCACAAAAGCTCCGTGAGAAAAAGAAACTTGAGTTAGAGAAAAAGAGAGCAGCTGCAAAGATTGCCGCTGAAAAGAAAAAATTAGCAGCAGAGAAATTACGTGAAAAAAAGAGACTAGCTGCTGAAAAGAAAAAAGTTGAACTAGCTAAGAAGAAAGAGGCAGCAAGAAAGGCAGCCGAGAAAAAGAAATTAGCAGCTAAGAAGAAAGCTGAGTTAGAAAAAAAGAAAGCTGCAGCGAAAAAAGCCAGTGCGAAAAAGGTAGCTGCTAAGAAATCAGCTGTTAAGAAGGTCCCTGCTAAGAAGAAGCCTGTGGCTGCGAAGAAGGCTCCTGCTAAGAAATCGGCTGTTAAGAAGGCTCCTGCTAAAAAGAAGCCTGTAGCGAAAAAGGTGACGGTTAAGAAATCGGCTGTTAAGAAGGCTCCTGCCAAGAAAACGACTGTTAAGAACAAGGCTGCGGTAAAAAAAGTAGCCGCAAAAAGATCTACAAAAAATCGCTAATCGTACAGATGCTTTCTTCTAAAACAATATTTAGTTTATGCGGTTAGGACACGGATAGAGTCAGTTCCTCCAGCTTTACGGCCTGCTGAACCTGAAGCAACAGCTACCAAATCACCTTTCTTAATGTATCCTGCTTTGCAGCTCAGATCAATAATTTGGTCAACTTCTTTTTCTGGAATAATTTCTTCACGCATCAATACAGGTTGAACTCCCCATATCAAACTCAATCTAGAAAGTATGCTTTCATCTCTGGATATTCCAACAATTGTAGAACTTGGCCTATAAGCTGCAATACGTTGAGCAGTTGCTCCTGACCTAGTTGGACAAAGGATAGCTTTAACGCTTAGATCTTCAGCGGCTTGTACAACAGCATGCGCAACAGCCCAAGCAACAGAATCATCGCCAAGTACACACACATCGGGAACTCTGCGTTTCCTCCAAGTTTCAGCCTGAAGTGCAACATCTGCCATGGTTTTAACTGTTTCACTTGGAAATCGCCCAACTGCTGTTTCCCCAGAAAGCATCACTGCATCTGTTCCATCAAGAACAGCATTTGCGACATCTCCAACTTCCGCACGTGTTGGTATTGGGGAGGTGGTCATAGATTCGAGCATCTCTGTAGCAGTGATTACTGGTAAGCCCGCCTGATTACATGCACGAATAATTTCTTTTTGCAGTAGAGGAACACGTGTTATGTCGAGTTGAATCCCCAGATCTCCTCTGGCAACCATTATCGCATCACTTGTAGCGAGAATCGAAGGTAATTCATCAACTGCTGAACGAGTCTCAATCTTTGCAATAAGGTGAGTAGTGCTTGTTTTTGGTACCATCGCTCGAATTTCTTCAACATCGCTACCTCTGCGGACAAAACTCAAACCTAGAAAATCTACATTTGCTTGGATGCTAGCTTCAATAATTTTCCTATCTACATCAGAAAATGGCGTTATTTTGTCTTCTGCATTAGGTAAAAAGAATCCTTTTTTACTTTTAAGAATTCCAGAATTTAATATTCGAAGTTTGATGACATTGCCATCAACAGATTCTACAATTGAACGAATCTGCCCATCAGCCAAAATAATAGGATCATTTTTCTCAACTATTTTATGAAGATCAGCAACGGTTGTTGAAATAGATTCTCTTGTCCCTAGGACACTTTCATTTACAATTGAGATCGTATCGTCTTCTTCTAGAGGTATCTCTTCCTCCTTCATAACCCCAACCCTCATTTTGGGTCCGGGCAAATCTACAAGGATACCTACCGGTTTATCGCAGTTCGCTGCAGCTTTTCTTACTAATGCCACACGATTGGTGATGCTATTAACATCGCCGTGGGCACCATTTATGCGAATTACATCAACACCGGCTTCAACTATTTCCAAAAGAGCGCTTTCGCTGCTCGTAGCGGGGCCGATTGTGGCCACAATCTTTACTTTTCTCATTAATCCTTTAGCATAGGGCAAATTGTTTACACTTTTGTGAATTGAGTGCGTGCTACCAGATAGCATTGAATAACCCAAAAGGAAAGATCAATATGGCAACTGTTAGTTCATATCTAAGCATAGGTAGCAACATAGAGACTGCTTCATCATCAAGATTTAATTATTTGCAAGCAGGAATTCGTCAGCTAGCACAGCATGAAGCTATAACTGTTGAGTCTGCTTCTCACGTTTATGAAACAGCTCCTGTTGGTTATGAGAATCAAGAGCATTTCTTGAATGCCGTTGTGAAAATTTCAACAACACTGGATCCAAATGAACTGTTGAGAGTCTGTTTGGATGTAGTGGAGAAACGATCTGGGCGAAAACGTAATATCCAAGACGGGCCAAGAACTTTAGATGTTGATATCTTAACTTATGGAGATCAAATATTGTCTTCAGATACTTTGATAATCCCACATCCTAAAATGAATGAAAGAGCATTCGTTATAGTGCCATTAGCAGAAATAGCTCCCGATCTTGTAAAAGATTTTTCAAGTTATGATTTTGTAGACAGTATTGATGGTGTAAAAAAGTTGGAGAAAAACTTTTATGATATTATTGATTCTTACAAGGATCGTTTTTAATGGAAATTATAGAAACTATTGGAGTTCTAAAAAAAGAGATTTCTAAGTTCCGAGAACAAGATTTAAAAGTTGGTTTTGTACCAACTATGGGAGCACTACACGACGGGCACATCTCTTTAATTGAAAAGGCTAGGCAAGATTGTGATGTTGTTGTCGTGTCTATTTTTGTGAATCCTGCACAGTTTGGGCCAGAAGAAGATTTACTTCAATATCCACGTGATTTAGGAAGAGATTCAAAATTTTGTGAAGAGAAAAATGTCGATATTCTCTTTGTTCCAAGTGGATACGAAATATATCCAACAAATGATGATGCTCTTCATATTTCTTTTCCTAAATACACAACAAGGCTTTGTGGTAAGTTCCGTCCAGGACATTTTGATGGTGTTCTATTGGTGATGACAAAGCTGCTTAATATTGTTGAGCCAGATTCATGTTTTATGGGTAAAAAAGATGGGCAGCAATTGATTATTGTGGATAAATTGATAAAGGAATTAAATTTAGAGATTGAACTTGTTGGCTGTCCGACTCTTCGTGAAGCGACAGGTTTGGCTATGTCGTCACGTAATGTGTATTTAAATGAAGAAGAATATGGTAAAGCACAGCTAATCAATCAAACTTTAGAGCGTATAAGTACACAACAATTAAATGATATCGAAACAGCTATTGCTAAAGAAATTTCAAAGCTACAAGATGTTGGACTTATTGTTCAGTATTTAGAACTAGTGGACAGAGAAAATTTAGATTCTGTTAGTAAGATTGAAACGGGAAAATATATGTTGTGTATTGCTGCGCTTTGTGGGTCAACTAGGTTGATTGATAATTATTTTATAGATATTGATGAGCAAGGTGAAGTCAAAATTGATCGCGGCTTACGAATCGATAGTTTGAAATAAACAAGGATGACAGTTGTGAACAAACGTAAAGTTATAGTTGTCGGTTCAGGGGTCGCAGGTTTAACCTGTGCGTTAAGCCTAATTGAAAATGATATAAAAGTTACGTTGATTACAAAATCTCAAACGTCAGATTCAGCCACATGGTACGCGCAAGGTGGGATCGCTTCAGCAATGTTTAGCGATGACACAGTTGCTTCACACTTAGAAGATACACTAAAGGCAGGAGCTGGACTTTGCGATGTAGATGCAGTTCAAGTTTTGGTAGAAAATGGCCCTAATGCACTCTCCAAACTAATTTCTCGAGGAGCCCATTTTGATAAGTTAGCCGATGGAACATATGCTAGAACTCGTGAGGGTGGCCATAGCAATTCACGTATAATTCACGCTGGTGGTGATGCAACCGGTGAAGAGATTGAACGCTCACTAGTTAAAGCAACATCCAATATAAAATTAGATAATCTCGAAATAATGGATTATCGGATGGTTACGAAGTTGCTTAAAAGCAATGGCGAGATCTCTGGTGTTGAATGCATCGATGCAATAGGGAAAAAATATCAACTTGAAGCCAGCGATGTCATTCTCGCAACTGGTGGTGCAGGGCAGCTATTTAGTGTGACTACAAACCCAATTCTTTCAACAGGAGATGGAATTGCAGCTGCATTAACTGCAGGGGTTTTGTGTACTGATCTTGAGTTTATGCAATTCCATCCGACTGCCTTACATGTCGATAATATGCCAAGGCCTCTAATCTCAGAAGCACTTAGAGGTGAAGGTGCAATATTAAGAGACGGAAATGGGGAAGCGTTCATGATTGGCAAACATGAACTTGCGGACCTTGCTCCAAGAGATATCGTATCTCGTGAAATATCCAAGGTGTTACGTAATCAACAATTAGATCACGTATTTTTAGATGCCACTAATATCTCTAATTTTGCTCAAAGATTCCCAACGATTAGTACTTCTTGTGAGAATGCTGGTATCGATCCTGCAACACAATTTCTGCCAGTTAGTCCAGCAGCACATTATTACTGTGGAGGTGTAGCAACTGATATAAATGGAGCAACGTCTTTACCTGGCCTTTGGGCAGCCGGCGAAGTTGCATGCAACGGAATACATGGTGCAAACAGGCTTGCAAGTAATTCTCTATTGGATGGTTTAGTTTTCGGGGAACAAGTTGCTAAATCTATTTCTAACGAGATAAGAAGTCCTAGACCTATAGGATTATTTTCGGAACTACAAAATCTAGAAAACTTTTCACGGGCTTTAGAAGGTGATAGTTGTAAGACATTTGGCAAACAAATTTATTGTGATCCAAATCAAGCAATTCATTTGAGAAAAAAAGTTCAAGTTGCAATGAATGCAGGAGCTGGAGTCATGAGATCTCAAATGAGCCTAAAAAATGTACAG
>CAUJDU010000018.1 GCA_963169585.1 Actinomycetota bacterium
CGCCTATGCAGATGGATCTTTCATCTCATCTATTTCTGCGCGTATAGCCATAATTTCGTGAGTTAATACTGTAACTTCCTTTTCTAAAAGATCAACTCGATCTTCGAGATCTTCTTCATCATCAAAAAATGATTCACTTGATTCATTAGAATCTTGCAATTCGCCTTCAATAAGCTGAAATGAAGGACGAGAAATATTTTGTGCTTGCTCTATATTTTGCACTGCCAGATTTTGAGTGTTTACATTCGACAAAGTATGAGAAATTCGCCCTTCCTTTTGTCCAGGAACCTTATCGATTCTTTTTGCTAGTGGAAAATCGAATTCAACCAACTCAGTTATAGCTAAATCACACGCATTTAAATCAGCAAATTGAACCATTCTTTCGGTACGAGCTTTTATTTCTCCCAAGGTTTGTTCACCACGCAAAAAAAGTACTGCCAGTACGGCTAACCCATCTTGGGAAATGTTGAAGCGTTCCTGGAAAGTATGCCTGTGTTTTGGAACACGACTTCCTGCGTAGACTCCACGGAGAGCTAACTTTTCATCTCGTAGTTCTGAAAGTGCCCGTTCAATGGTCATTTCATCATATCTAACCACTGGGTTACGGTTCGTTGTCTGGTTACATCCAGATATTAATGCATTTAGGGTCAGCGGATAATTATCCGGAGTTGTGAATTCCTTTTCGATCATTACACCTAGGACTCTTAGTGCTTCACTTGATAACGAAAAATCTTTACTATCTTGCATATCCCTAGTATACGAGCTTGCCAGCGCTGGGCCAGGTAACCATATCTTGATTTTCAGAAAGGCTTGACCTAATCAATTCTAAATACTGCGCTCTCGATATCTCAACTGCACCCAGACTTGCCAAATGATCTGTCATCCATTGTGCATCAATGAGCATTATGCCAATAGCTTTAGCAACTTTAAGTAAATGCATCAAGGCAACTTTGGAAGCATCACGCTTGATATGAAACATAGATTCCCCTGCAAAAAACGCGGAAAAGCCTACTCCGTATAGGCCACCCACCAATTCACCTTCGTAAAATATCTCTATTGAATGGGCAAAACCTAGCTCATGGAGTTGGACATAGCATCGAATAAACTCATCGTCTATCCAGCCCAATGGTCTAGGTACGTTACGACACATTTCTATGACGTCTTTAAAACAGGTATCAATTCGACATTCATATTTGTTATAGCTTTGTTTCATCGACTTTGTTACCCGTAGCGAATTGATAGGAAAGATTGCCCTCGATTTTGGAGAAAACCAACCGATAACTTTGGTTTCTTGACCTTCATCGTTTTCATCGTCTTGGTGCAAATGCATAGGGAAATACCCTTGCGAGTATGCGTATAAAAGTGTGGCGGGCTCTAAGTCTGCCCCAACAGTAATCAAGTCTTGGGTTTGTGGGTCAATTGTCTCTAAATCTGGAAATAAATACATACATTGGGCAGCTAAGGTCTGCCAACTTTGCTGATTTTCGTAGGGTTTGTTCACTGCTCTTAATCTAGTATTTCAACAACAGTTGATGATCGCAATTTCTCGTCTTTTGCGCTTTATCAAAAAAATGCATATCCTTATATTGGACACATGGAGGTGGGCCGTGACAGTTGATACTCAAGATTCTTCTTTCATATTTGCAGCTAGACATATTCGTAATATTTGGCGGACACAAGAAGAAGATCAACTTTTAGAATCTCTTGAATACACAAAGCGTAATTTAACTTTGCTCGATTATTTAGCAAGTGTTTCTCATGCAGGAAATGAAATTTCTATTAGAAGTTTAAATTACGAAAGCCGTGGCGCTTTAGTTCATATTGGAAAAGATTTTTTCTCAATTGTCAGCCCAAAAATGCCAAGGGTAATTCACTCTTTTGTTTTTAATGGTGATATTGATACAGCCAAGGTAAGAGATATTGAAATCGATGTTTTAGAAAAAACAGAACAAGCACAAAATGTTCGTCTTTTGCGTCACGATAAAAGTTTTAAAAGTTTATTGAACGACATTGCATCACACCCTGACAATGTTGAAATAGAAACTGAACAAGGACACCTTTACACAGGGCCGTTTACTTTGTTTTCTGACTGCATTTCAGTTAATGAAAATGAAGACGGATTTCGAGAAGAGTCTCTAGTTAGTTCAGGTACAACAATTATTCCGATAAATAGAATTGTTTCTGTGCTCTATACGGTTTAAGGATTAATCTTTGTTGGCGTTTTCGCTTCTGGCAGATCGTTCTGAAGGTTGTTCGCGAATCCAGTCAACAAGTTCGTCGCGCAAGAAACGCCAACCTCTTCCTCCTGGGATTTTGTGTGCTGGGACTCGCCCATCTCTAACCATCTGACGTAGATATTCTGGGTGTACGCTTAAAAATTCGGCAGCTTGAACTGCGGTCATTATTGGCGGAAAATCGCTAACTTCACTCATTTTTCTACCTCCACAGCACTAATCTATGCCATTCTAGTACAACAGATTACAAGTTTCCACCAGTTACCAAAGGAGGCCTGGCCCGGCAAAAGGTATAAAATACACAGTTAGTATTCGTTCGTTTTGTCAAGTTTGGGAGGCCATGCCTCCTTTAAGATTTGACAAGTGAGATAATTAAAGACAAGTATTTCTGCTGAAAGACATTTAAGGACGATGACTGTCTTTAACTTTCGGGGGAACAATGCAATGGATTGCACGACTTAGTCGAACTCATTTTGTTATTGCCTTTGTTGCACTTCTAGCTTTCATCTCTACCTTCGCTTACCTGCAATCTCTCGACAAAAAAATTGCTGTCGCACAACTAGCTCACGACATAGATTCAGGGCAAATAATTACCACTGAAGATATTGAATTTATAAGCGTATCTCATGACGAGAAATTATCAACACAACTAATTTCTAAAAACGATTTAAAAAATAAAAAACTAATAGCACGGACTAATCTTTCTTCATCAGACTTACTTACAAAAACAAACACAGTCCGCCAAGCAAGCGAACATGGCCTACAATCACTCTCAATTGGTATTGATATAGACCGTGCCAATGGTGGTGATATACGAAAAGGTGATACGGTAAATATTTGGCGTACGGGAAATGAAAATGGTCTAATTGCAAAAGCGATTACAGTAAGGAACATAATTCAGCCAAATAAGCGCTTAGGAGTTTCAACCACTAAAACCATCACAATTGTGGTAGAAGTTACATCAACACAAGCAGAAAACCTTGCACAAGTTATAGGGTCTAAGGATATTATGATCGTTTTAACCAACGGCACACAAAACGA
>CAUJDU010000019.1 GCA_963169585.1 Actinomycetota bacterium
TGTAACTCTATTGATCCACACATCACCAGCACACAATTAACCACAAAGATTCAACACGGTGAAATACTCCTTGCGGTCAAAGAAACTGAACCGATCGGATATCTCCGCTATAACTACTTCTGGGATGAAATCCCTTTCATGAACCTGTTAATAGTGTTAGAAGAATACAGAGGCCAAAATATCGGTACACAACTTGTAGAATTCTGGGAAACCACAATGAAGCAACGTGGATATGATCAAGTGCTCACCTCTACCCAAGAAAACGAGAATGCGCAAAACTTTTATCGCAAACTCGGCTATCACGATATAGGAACTCTGCTCATTAAACCAGATGAAGCACCAGAATTATTCCTCACAAAAAACTTATAGACAACATTGTTTGACCCTGCTCCTAAACAACTGGTTCTTCAACAGATTGCGTAAATCACATTTAGAAACCCACAATGATGGCACTTTCCATATAGTGCGAAGCGAAAGTTTTCTATCTCCTGATAGACGTATATCTAATCTGGCCAGCAAGACGATGATGATCTTGTACATCAGCCAAAAGCTGCTTATAGCCTCCAGGGTAACGTTCTCTAATTGTTGAAACAGACGGAATTTGAATCATTGGAACTTTACGAGAAAAACAAGCCTCAGCATCGAGCATCCCATACTCATTCAATATATCCGCCTGTATTCTACACATAGCAGCAATATGTGAAAGCCTAGGAGGATCAAGAAGTTTACGATTATAAGGCTGGTATCCACTCGGGTTATGAGCAAGCCACGCTTCACAAAAACCATCAAAAATCAACTGTTTCGTCCAGTAGCCCCGCGGGTTTTGTACAGCACGTCGTGTAAAAACCTTTGCCTTCGAAACACCCGCCTGTTCACGCAACCAATCAAGTGAACGCACACAATCATTTGGAAGACTACCAACAAGTTCAGAGTTGTGATAAAGCCAAGATGAATATGCACCCCAAGGCACCGCCCCTGGATTTTCCTTCTCGTAATTTTCAATATCAACTTGAGTAGCAACCAGCTCGCCTGGAATATTTCTAGGTTTATTCTCCAAAGACTTCTGAACGTTTTTCAAATTATTGATCAGATCATCAAGACTATACCGAGAAGCAGATCTTAAAGACTCAATTTCTTTTAAAGTAATTTCTCCAGGAATTTCAAAAAACTTCTCGTAGAAATAGGCAATACCATAAGACTCGCCTTTACCTTCTCTTTTCGTCTCACGATTCTGTAGACGCAAAGGATGAAAAAGAATTATTCCAGTCTCAGGTAAAAACAAACGTTCTTCACTTGCTTTAACAAAATCTTTACGACGAGGTAGATCACCGTTTTGATCTCTAAACATAAAAACGAATTCGCGAAAGCCATCTCGAATTTCCTCGTCATGCAATTTTATGTTCATACCAGTTATACGATTCAATGCTGTAAGAAAATCTATTTTTGGCATGATTTTAAATAAATCTTGAAACAACAATGCATCCCTATTACTTGACTTAGATCGTAACGTTTTAGGACGAAAACCTTTAGTGCCAAGATACAAAATAAAATCATCACGATATGAGCCAGGGCTCTCGCGATGCCCATATATTGTATTTTTATAGTAGAAACACCAATGGTTTACGATACTTCGTTCATAGCCAGTCATCGGTCGAAGGAGAAATAGTTGTTGAACGTTCATATCGAACATCGGTTTAACCAGTTCTGGTTTTAAAAGTATAGGGGCCATATCATCCTTGATCTAAACCTAAAGCTTACATGTTAACCTCTACTCTTTCAAAAACGCATATGAAAGAATAGGTATTATCTAAACACTCGCAGAGCATATCTGGTCGTCCAAAACTATTCGAGAAGTAGCATTACGAGACGCCAACGTTCAAACAACAGGCGCCACAATCGCCGATAAACTCACGCCCATCTCACGTTTCATCCCCGATGGAACACGTACACAAACCTGAGAACGAGTATTTGACAAACTCACCGCATTCTTCAACTGGTTCTTCGACATCTAGATTTGACACTGGCACACTTGAGCCCATGAGCATTGCGAACCGCGAGGCCACAGAAGCATTATGCGACTAGCGCAAGAGCATCCTTGATTTTCGTCGGGAAAGCATCATCGCAAAGCCGACTCCAACTAGCGTCAACGCATTCACTATTATGCTACGTGCTTCAGTACCCGTAGCAGCTAATGTTCCGGCAGCTCCCGGTGCAGGTATAAATTCAGTAGCTGTAACACCAGGGCCTACAGGGTCAACAATTGTTCCATTCTCGCTACCATCCTCATCTAAAGGTCCGCCATCCTTCACTGTATAGCTAAGGATTGTAACTTCAGTACCGCCAACATTAGCCGTAGAAAACACTCCACCAGAAATATTGCTATAACCACCATTGATGAATTTACGTGCTTGCCATTTTGACGTGTCATAGATTTTGTCGTAGAAAATTGTGATGTCGGCGCTATCACCAGGGGCTAGACAATCAATATCAAAATTCAATAGCCCCACAGGATAATCATAGGAACCATCTTGTGCGCTAAGGCCACTTTCAGCAGAAATACTTACATTGCTCAAAGCAGGACATCCTTCGACTTGGACAGTTGTGTATGCTCCAGACCCTACAACAGAGTTAGGCAAAGAAGTCACGTCATCTTGAAGATGATCTAACGTACCATCACCATTACCATCGCCTCCGTTAGGTGCAGCTGCTTCAACACCGCTAGAAATCCCGTCATCGTCCACGCCATCAACACTCGCAACAGACAAGCTCGTAGTTTCAGAATCAACACCACCATACGTATAGGTATCTACATAGTTTTTGTCTCCCATGCTGAGTACTTCAAAATCACCCCACGTATGAAACCCATCAGCTTTACCATCATTGTTAGCATCTGCTGTACTACCCGAAATTACACCACCAGGAAGATTAGAAGTCGCATCACTATACAAATCGCCAGTTTGCGTGTAACCATCATCATCGTTCCCAGCCAAGACTCGCAAGTAGCTTAAATCATCCCAAAATAATGTCGTATTTTCTTGTGTTGTAGCACTTGTAGCTTTATATATAGCAAGACCATTAGCCCATGTTGTGTTGTTATGAGTTCCCCCCGATGCCTCTACATCTCGTGCAACGAAGTGAAACTCGCCAATACGAAGCTTAATCTGTGCAGAATAATTTCCTAAACCAACAGGGTCACCATTCGCATAGTTACCATCCCACACAACATTATTGACACCCGACGTTGCGATACCAAGCAAAACTCTATCTCCCGTACCATAGATGCCATCTTTGTTTGTATCAATCGTTATCGCATAAGTCGCATTACCAACATTGCTAGTAAAAGAAAACGTTCCGCTATCTTGAACACCAGTTGTTGTACCTGGTGAAAAAGTGTCGTCTTCTCCATCATCATCGACAAATGAGAAGTTCGATACAGACGGTGTTGTCGAATTCGCCTGTGTTGGCTTTTCGGGGTACGCAAGATAAATCGGAAACTCCGGAGTAACAGTAGAGTCATCCATCCATGCGCTCACACCAGAATAAGGTGCATCAAGACCGATGCTGTTCGCAAGAAGCCGATAGGAACCACCAGCAAAATTATTGAGATCTAACTTCCAAATGAAACTTTCCCCTACTACTGGAGCAGGTACGACAGCATACAGGTCAGCATCTGTCGATGTTTCCTCTGGATATTCATCGTCGTAAATCACAGCATCATTTGTAGAGAAACGCCACAAGTACGACCAGATTCTCCCACCAGAATCTACGCTTGGATCTGGTTCTGTTGTGTTGTTTGGCGTTACAGAAAAATCGAACCTTTCAGAACTTTCATCGAAATCTATTCGGTATGTTCCTACCTGGGAAGGCTCATACTTGTATGCGTTTAATATAGGGCTAGGTAACGGATCTGAACAATCTAGATTTGCAGTAAACATTTCATCGTCTAGCAGCGTGTCGTCACTAAGATCTGCAGGTGTGCCATTGATGTCATAAATTTCAATGAGAGTATCTTCACACAAAGAAACATTAATTACTTCACCTGCGTTTAAGATATCAACATAAACATCTGTGCTACTACTTATATCTTGCATCTCATTCATTTGGGTAGTACCTTCGGCATTAGCCTTTGAAGGAGAAACCACAAACGAGGCAATGCACGCTAACGCGACAACTAACGACGTTAGTGTTTTGGGTATTTGCAATAAAGTAATGTTTTTCACTCAAGATCTCCCGATTGTAAACAGGTTATTGTTTCGTCATTTGTGCGGTCGAGTTTAGGCGGATTTTTTACAAATTTGTGGGATAGAACAACGAATAGGCCACGTTGTGCGCAAATAAACAATACTTGTCTAGGTGTTACTCAACCAATCACTAAAGGGTGGAACTTTCAAATTTACAGATGGACATACAAAGAAATGATCGAATACATCCTGAACTAAAAATATGAGCAATAATGAGGTAACCAGGCTGCTTGGGTTCTAATTTGCCCTTAGCCATCAAATACAACACCGAGACTATTTGTATTCGATCACCTTCGAAACAGCTAACATATCCCCATGTCTAAATCTGATTGTGTAACGAGCTTCGCTGGCAGATTTTTTGGGTACTCTAAACCAAATGGAATATATGGCGACCACTGCAAAGAACCAGTATCTGATCTATTTCTAGATATACGCCAAATCACATGGCTAATAGGTACACCAATACTCTGCACAGTTCTATATAGATATTTCAAAAACCATAAAGAACAAGCACGCAAAACAGGTGTCGTACTTTCGCTAACACTGCTTGCCTCTCGCCTGTTCGTTCACATTATTTCTGTTACAAATGGACACCGAGGGATATGGGACATTCTCCCATATCACCTATGTTCAATCTCAGCGTTCGCGATCCCTCTAGTTGTGCTATTCGATATAAAAAAACTCAAGCTCCCCATGTACACGCTTGGGATAATGGGAGGATTCATAACGATAGTTGTAGCCGAAACGTTCATTTGGAAATTCACAAGCCTGTATATGCTTCTAAGCGTATACAGCCATACATTATTAGTATTGATACCTATAATCGAACATGCCAGAGGAGAATTTACTTTTGATGTAAAAAAATCTTGGAGCATATTTGTAGTATTAATTGTTTTAATCGGTTGGGCAATACTTGCAAACAAAGTGATCTTCAAAAATCAAGACACAAACTTTATGTTCCTAGAATACAACGGGTTACCCGGAGATCTTGGTGGAAAATATTACATCCTGATATATACAGCTATATTCTTGATAATGTATCTAGCAATATTTATTACGCCAATTATGTGGCGAAAACTTAGAAAAACGACTATAACAAATTAGTTTGAAGGGACCTTTTCTGATTCTTTTTCTAGGCTTTCTAGCGCCGACAAATCAAAAATATAGTCTTCAACAGACTCTAGTATAGGTTCTTGGCCTGAGTTACTTGAAGATTTTTCCGTACCCATTAAAGCTCCTAAAATAAAACCACCACTTGGAAACATCCGTATCCCTTTCATATCCTTATGACAATGTGCCCATCTTACCTAAAATACGCAAAATGCGCAATGGAAAAAGCTTATTTCTGCGAATTTTACGAAATAACTAGAGAAAAGAGCCAATAGCACTATTTCGCGCATGCTTTATCATAAAACCTACCTGCCCGAAAGAAAGTTCTTGATATGCCTGCCTTGCTAAAAAATTCTAATTTCCATATACGATCTGGCTTTTTATTAAGCCTAGCCCTAATTATTGCTTGTTCTTCGCTAGCCTTAGCTCAAAGTACAACAAGTGAAAAACTGGCAACCGTAACAGGTATTTCAATCCAACCGGCAAAAGAAGCGTTAATTGTCAATTGGAACAAGGTTCCAGGTGCAGACAACTACACTATCCGCTGGGGAACAAACGGAAAATATACAAACTACAGCAACGCCAAAGGAAACATATACAACCCAACAACAAACACATACACGATCACTGGACTATCAAACAACACAACATATAACGTTTCAATAGCTGCACGCAACAGCACAAATACCTACACTAAAGGAGACTACAGCCAAGGTGTAAAGGCAACACCCTCCGATGTTGTATTAGATCGTGTCACAGGAGTAATGGTTAAATATGTAAACAAAGTATTCATTGTTTCGTGGAATAAAGTTTCAGGTGCAGACAACTACACTATCCGCTGGGGAACAAACGGAAAATATACAAACTACAGCAACGCCAAAGGAAACATATACAACCCAACAACAAACACATACACGATCACAGGGCTAACGGAGAACACAAGCTATGGTGTATCTGTTGGTGCAAGAAACTCTATAGGCCTACTTCGACCTGGAGCATATAGCGTTGACGTAATTGCCTTTACAACCGCTCCTGCTCCATCAACAACGACTACTACAACCACTCTCGCACCTACAACTACAACAACCCAACCTGTAATTACACCAAACACTTTCATCGACAATTTTGCTAACTCTCTTATCGATGTCAGCTCTTGGAAGGTCTATCACAACAACTACGGTTCAGGAAATAACGAACTGCAATGTCTGACACCAAACAACGTTTCACCAACAAATGGCACACTAAAAATTGTTGCGAAAAGCGAAACATTAGCTTGCAAGAACTACGGAACATACAATTACACTTCAGGATTTCTCGGTTCACGTGAAGCAGGAAAATATTATCCACGCTACGGGACATTCGAAATGAGAGCAAAAGTACCTCACGGACACGCAACATGGCCAGCATTTTGGTTACGCCACCGAAACGGATCGACAGCGGCCAACGGTGCTGAAGTTGACATTATGGAATACTTCCATGCACAAGTCCCAGGTCGTACAACATCGACATTACATTTAGCTGGACAAAAAAATACGTACAAAAAAACTACATATTTTGAAAACCCAACATTATCTCCAGGATGGCATACCTGGTCTGTAACAATTGCACCTGTATCTAACGGAGTGAAATTCCAGTTCTTAGTTGACGGAAAAGATGCAGGATCATATGTTGACACTAACCACACTAAATGGTCTAGTAGCGCACCAGAAAATGCTACATGGGACATTGCTCTTAACATGGCAGTTGGAGGAAACTGGAACGGAATACCAGGACAACCAATAGGGCTATTAGGAAATGGGAGTTGTGCACAAGGAGGAACCGCACCTAACAACTGCACAACAACAAATATTTTAGAATCAAAATTTCCTGTTACCTACGAAATAGATTATGTGACTTACAAGCCGCTATAAGCTAAACGTTATCTTGTAACAACAAACGCTGCATTCAATCCTGAAGTGACCGCCATGTCCAATAGTGTCTGTTGTGGAGAATACGAACTCTTACCAAAGAGTCGCAAATTAGGCCTGTTAGGTACTCGAAAATTATCTCTCCAACTGTTACGAGACGCCTCATTTATATCCAAAGTACCGTTAGCAACATTAAATGCAATTTTTGTTTGGGTATACGCTGCTAGACCATTAACAACCGCATAAGTTCCAGCAACCGCACCTCGAACTATTGGCGGATACTTGGTAGCTGTATTTGATTTAACAAGAGAAGATAAACCCATCGCCGCTTGCACACCATGAGCAACCGAAAGCCCAGCAATCAATGCCGCATTAGCATTCTGCGATAAAGAATCTCCTCGGATAATCGCTTCCGAAGCATTTTGTGAAAGGTAGTGCACAAAATACCGACCACCAAGAGGAAGTTTGCCCGTTAGTTCAACAATCGGATCATCTGGCATTCGAATATTTTACACTAGAGTATAAAACTAGTAAATTCTCGCCGCAGCGAGGAATCGATTATTTAGCGTGGGTGAATTTCGTAAACGTAAAAGTACCTAAATATAAACAACCAATAACTGCAATTACCATACCAGCAACAAGTTGATCCACATCGGCAAACACCAATATAGGAATCACAACCCCGCTAGCACCTATAGGTAAACCTATCAAAGAGTCCTTAAAAAATTTATGAGTTACATTATGTCTAGCTAAGCGTAATGCGCCCAATAAAGGAATCAACATAGAAATTATACTCAACAATAAGCTATCGAAATAAGTAACCACTAAAACCATGGGGGCAACACCAAAAGCCACAAGGTCAGCAAGCGAATCGAACTCTGCACCAAAATCTGTCTCTAAAGACAATCGACAAGCCAAGAATCCATCTAACGTATCAAAAGCAACACTGAATAATAATAAAGCCCCAGCCCAAATATAGCTTCCGTTAATTGCCAAATAGATAGATATACATCCACATAAAATATTAAAAATGGTCAAGATACTAATAAAGTTGAGATAGCTAAGAACTGATTTTTGCAATTTGATCTTCACCAGCCTTAACTTTATCGCCTTTTTTAACACTATAACTTATAGAATCTGGAACTATAACTATGGCTTGAGAACCAAGATTTATCAGACCAATTATATCGCCCTTTCTTACACTATCACCGGGTTTTACAAATGTTTCTATACGTTTAGCCAAAAACCCTGCAACCTGAATAACTTTGATTACAACATCAGAAGATTCGATAATAATTTCAGTTTTTTCATTAACTAAGCCCGCCTCAAAAGAAGTAACGGGTAAAAACTTACCTTTAGAATGAACAACACTTTTAATGACTCCTCCCATGGGAGCTCTGTTGTAATGCACATCCAAAGGCGACATAAAAATCGAAAGGATACTCCCCTTTTCAGCAATGTCACTGGTAATCGTATGGATAATACCTTTATAACGTTTATTATTCTTATACATAGAAACATCATTATTTTCGAAAGAAACAATTTCTACAATTTTCCCATCCGCAGGAGAAACCAACTCATTACCCTCTGGGATAGAACGATTTGGATTTCTCAAAAAAACAACTCTCCAAAAAAGAAAGAATAGCCCTAAAAGAACACAAATCAACAAAAAGATATATAACAAAATGATCATTAGACTTTATGTTAGTTGTATTAGATTACCCAACTTGGGTTAGAGAAAAAACAATATGAATCACCTATTAGCTAGAATCGTCACATGGCTAATCACAAACAAGTATTTCCAAACGAGAGCCCACAAAATGCACAAGGATTCTGGGACGATATGTACACAAATCGGATTGCCTCTTGGAGAGGTAATCCGAATGTTCACTTAGTTAACCATGTACAAAATTTAACTCCAGGAAATGCTCTAGACATTGGCTGTGGCGATTCTGGTGATGCTATTTGGTTAGCTCAGCAAGGATGGCAAGTAATATCAGTAGACATTTCACCAGTAGTTCTAGCCCGGGCAAAGGAACTCTCTGTAGAAAATAAGGTTGATACGTCAATTACATACGAACAATACGATCTAACACAAACATTTCCTGACGGAAACTTTGATTTAATCTCAGCACAATTTTTTCATTCACCTATAGAATTCGATCGCACAAACGTATTACGACAAGCAGCGAACAAGTTGAATCCTGATGGGATACTACTGATAGTAGACCATGGGGCTGCCCCACCCTGGAGCGACCATCACGACCATGAGTTTCCTAGCGGAAAAGATATATTTGATGAACTCGGCCTAGATGCCAACCAATTCGGGGTTGAGATCGACGAGCTCGTAAGACGAGAATCAAAAAGTCCTGACGGAGAACCAGCCATATTATTTGACAATATCATTAAAATAACAAAGCTATAAACTAATTAAATCCTCTAAGTTCGAGATCCAAAACTACCTTACGTACATCATCAATATTGCGCTGCTTCATTATCTGGTCACGCACCTTTGTCGCACCTTCAAAACCCGTAACATAAACCTTCGCAAACTTCTTTAAAATATCGGGATTCTTAGACCCTTGCCATGTCGACTCGAAAAGATCAATATGTTGTTTAAAGACAGCAATCTTTTCCATAGGGCTCATATTCTCCCAAGGGCTATTTGGCGCAAAAACAAACGGATCACTAAAAATTGCTCTACCAAGCATAAGCCCATCCAAGCCATATTTTTCTGCCAGATCTTCGCCTTGTCTTCTAGAAGCAATATCGCCATTAGCGATTAGTTTTGTTCTAGGCGAAATAGAATCTCTCATTTCAACAATCTCTGGCAATACCTCAAAATGATTATTTACCTTAGATTGTTCTTCTGTAGTCCGACAATGTACCGTTAAGGCATCTAAATCTTGTTGCAATAAAAATTCGATCCAAGACAAATCAATTGAATCAAAACCGATACGAGTCTTCACACTAAGAGCTACCTTTCGCTCCGCATCATCTAATCCCGCACGGGTAAAACCGATAATCTCTTTCGCTCTGCCTCGGTCTTTAATCAACGCGGAACATGCACCTTTAGAAATAATTTTTGCTACTGGACAGCCCATATTGATATCGACTCCAGCAAAACCCATCCCAGCTAATTCACGAGTTTGGATCTCATAACTCTTAGAATCATTACCCCAAATTTGGACAATAAGCGGAGTTTCCTCTTCGATAAAAGTCAGTTTTTGACCCATTGCTTTACGCCCAACAGAGTTAAGCGAATCAACAGAAACGAATTCCGTAAAATATACATCAGGAGCAAAACATCGCCCAACCATCTGACGAAACACAGTATCTGTCACATCATTCATTGGCGCTAAGGCAAAAAATGGCTTACCGACACTACTTAATTCTTCCCAAATCACCGATAAAGGTTACCAGGGGTCATTAAAATTTGTTTAAAGATACGTAAAGTCTCAAACTAAAACAGGCGAAATCATATTACAAAGCACATTACTTTAACAACTAAACGATAGTATGACCAATGTATAACCAAAACGAAATGAACCAATTTTCTAACACCGGTCCTAACGACTACACAACAGCAGTTCAAGCATCCCAAGTTCAACCAACCCACATCTATAATCCTGCCCCAATTCCAGGTGCATCCCGACAACCCAAGAAACGATACCTCCCTACGCAAGACACCAACTATGTTCATATGTTGCGTGGTCCACAAAACAAAGCCTGGAAGCCATTCGCAAGTGCTGGAATATTTCTTTCCACAATGGGTATTATCATTGCGGGAACTTTCATAGTGCTATTAGTCTTCATGATTGTAACGCAGATGGAAACTTCACTTACAGAAGACATCACCCAACAAACAATTTCTACAATGGGGATAATCGATTTTACAGTAGGAAATTTTGTCCTCGGATCTTTCATTTTTGCAGCAATGCTTTCTACATGGGCTGTCTTTCGTATTAAACCTGGATTTGTATCATCAGTTTTAGGTAAATTCCGTTGGAAATGGTTCGGCTGGTGTCTACTAGTAGTAATTCCGATTTGGACACTACTTTTTGGGTTGACCACTATCATTGACCTAGGGTTAGGCTCAACAATAAAACTCTTTCCTATAGAAAAACCTGGGCTTGTATTAACATTTATTTTGCTGGTTTTTCTAACAACACCAATTCAAGCAGCTGGTGAAGAATACGCATTTCGAGGATGGCTTATCCAAAATATTAGCTCGCTGTTTAAAGATCGTTTAGTTGGAGTTTGTATCGCAGGGTTAATCTCAACAATTATTTTTTCAGGGCTACATCTAAATATTAATCCGTTAGCATTACTACTTTATTTCTCTCTCTCTATCTCAGCATTAACAATGACGTATAAAACAGGCGGTATCGAAGCAGCATGCGCAGTACATATAGTGCACAATATATTCGTATTCAATATTATGCTTGTAGTAAACGATGGGATCGAACGATCCCTCATCCTCCAACTCGGCGCAGCTGCAATTGTTGGAATATCACAAACTTTATCTTTCGCTATCGCAACAATTGCAATAATTCTGTTAGCAAAATACAAGAATATTCAATCAAGTTACATTCCAGATGCCAAAGAGGTATCCCAATACAATCATGAAATAAAAACTTATGAGCAGTATATGCATCAAATTCAATATGAAGCATATGTAAGACAAATTGAATATCAACAGCAAAGATATGTTGAACAGCTTGAGTATCAGCGTCAATACCAACAATGGTATGACCAAAATTACCCAAGATAAGAACATTCTTTTATTTGAGTCTTACGCTTAACCCAAGTCCATCAAATTTCTTCGCAACAAACACTGGCTCATATTGAGTGCTTAATTTCTCATTATATTTATACCCAATAGCGTTAAAATTTACTACTTCTTTAAGGGAGGTGATGCGTTCTTTGATCAGCCAATTTGCAAATGTTCCTCGAGCTATTTTTGCATGAACGACAACAAACTTATTCTCTTTAGCATTAGAGTCGAAAGTCAAAAAACGTGGTGTAACGACTTCTGTGTCACCAACATAGGGTAATACGGCTTTCGAATATTCTGCACTTGTTAAATTTAAAATAGATTCACCTTCGATACTTTTAGCTAATGCGTCACCCCAAAACCTGTAAAGATTGCTATACCTCTCATCTGGCAATTTATATGCCATCTCTAATCTATAAGGAAAAATTCCATCTAATGGCTTTAATATCCCATAAAGACCCGAAACTATTCGAAGATGTTTTTGAGCAAAATTACGGTCTCTAACATCTAAATTATGAGCCTGCAGACCGCTATATATATCACCTAGGAAACTATCGATGGCATGAGTTTGTTTTGAAGAATTGCTAGACCATGAGCTTATAAGGATTTTTGTTGCCTCACTTAGTTTTGGAGATATTCTCATAATCTTTGCAATGTCTTTTTGGTCTAACAACTTCATAAATCCGGCTAGCTCACTAGCTTGCTTCATAAATTGAGGATTAGTTGCCTTAGTGCTTGCGCCTTGTGCCCTGCGCATGGTTTTAGAAGAATGTAGAAGAACGATCATTGATCAAATATTATCGAAGATCAAGACCTGGAGCTGGTCTAGATGAATCAGGGTAACGAGTTAAGGCATGAAGGCCACTAAGAGGTCCGAATAATCCTTGATTACGTAAATCTCTATTAATTTGAATTAGTAATGACAATATATTTTGCTGAGCAACATCCAATGGGTAGTCAATCGTAATTTGATATCCCAATTTCTTTTCATTTGTAAAAATAGAAGTTGAAATCTCGACACAATCATCTTCAGGAATATTTGAGCTTATTGAACCTTGCACATGATCTAGAATAGGTACGTTAACGATTTGGCTGAGCCCTTCAACAAATCGTTTTGCAATCTCATTAGCAAATAGCTCATCCTGGAATGATCGGATTTGCGTTCGATTACGTGTAGGCAATTTAGCTCGCAACAGTGATAAATCAATTATTTCTTCAAGTTCTTTTATGCCAAAGGCTATAGAGACATCTGCTCCCGGGACTAAGTTGATAGTATCTTTGCGCATTGATTCAAAATGTTTTGTTTGTCTAATTTTTGATTTACGCGTTTGCTTATTACCATCAAATAGGATAACTGGTACATCTCTTAAAGCAGGGTCTGCAACATCCCTATCATTATCACCAACGTACACAATCTTTTTAAATCCTCTGCGACGAAGATCATCTATTCGACTTTTCTTATCAAAAGTACCCGCGAATAATATTTCACTATTTTCCAAGCCAACCGATGTCATATCATCATCATATCCAGCACCAGTTACGATAAACACAGCATGACCTTGAGCACGCAAATCAGCTATTAGCTTTTGTGCACCTTGTATAGGACAATAATTATGTACATCAAGTGCATGGCCACGTACGGATAGCGTCCCTAACCAAGCAAATACGACTGCCGAATCTTGATTAGATTGCTCATCCATGATTTTATGATTACCTTATACCTATATTTTTTTAAACAGAACTTTTTATTCTATTCCGTCAGTTCTATAGGTGACAGGTTTTCGTCGTCTTGATCTGCGCTATGTTTAGGCAACCAAATACCAGCAATTACAGCAGCAACAGCAACGATACAACCAGCAACAATCATTGCTGTCCCTAACGAATCCATCCAAGACGTCATCGCTGCATTGGCAAGCTGTTTTCCTAAAGCACCCAATTCCTTTGAGAGATGTAGTGCGCCTGCTAAAGAATTACCTGCAATTTCTTGAACCTGTGGTGGTGCACTCTTCAACAGTGGTGACATTTTTGATTCATAACCTGACGACAAAACAGATCCTAGAACAGCAACTCCGATACATCCACCAAGTTCTCGTGTAGTGTCGTTCATCGCTGAACCCATACCTGCACGGTTACGTGGAATTGCGGACATCATCATATTTGTTGCAGGTGTCATTGTGAGACTCATTCCAACCATCATGAC
>CAUJDU010000020.1 GCA_963169585.1 Actinomycetota bacterium
TCGTCTTTGGTAGTACTAGTGTTCGTAAGAACACCAATTTTTGGGAAATAGCAGTACACAAGAAGCCAAAGGAGTAAAAATGCAAGTACAGGTTATTAAGCGAAATGGATCATTAGTTTCGTTCGAGAAAGACAAAATCACTAACGCGATACTTAAAGCAGGACGTGCAACGAGTGAGTTTGATATTGATGTTGCAGTGACTTTAACAAACAAAGTTATTAGCTTGTTGTCTGGTGAACAAGATGATGTTGTAACCGTTGAAACTATTCAAGATCTTGTTGAAGATGTTTTACTAAGCTCACAATTTAAACAAACTGCGAAAGCATATGTTTTATATCGAGCCCAGCATGCGCAAATGCGAAACCTTGCTGAAACATCACATATCGATTTAATGGATAAGTACTTAGACAAACTTGACTGGCAAGTTAAAGAAAACAGCAACATGACATATTCGCTTCAGGGCCTAAATAATTATGTCGCAAGCGAAGTAACAAAAACTTATTGGCTTGAAAAGGTATATCCACCGCTCGTCCGTGATTCTCATAATAATGGAGATCTTCATATTCATGATCTAAATCTTTTGTCTGTCTATTGTGTTGGTTGGGATCTCATGGATCTGTTAACTCAGGGCTTCACGGGTGTGCCAGGTAAGACGGCAAGTGCTCCAGCAAAACACTTTCGGTCAGCGTTGGGTCAGATCGTAAACTTTTATTACACCTTGCAAGGAGAAGCAGCGGGTGCACAAGCGTTTAGTAGTTTTGATACTTTACTTGCACCATTTATCCGTACCGATAATTTATCTTATGATGAAGTGAAACAAGCTTTGCAAGAATTTGTGTTTAATGTAAACGTCCCTACACGTGTTGGATTTCAAACACCATTTACAAACATCACGCTAGATCTCAATCCGCCTAAACATTTTTCAAACATGCCTGTAATTGTTGGTGGGCAACCTCATGAAACTTTAACTTATGGCGACTTCCAAGAAGAAATGGATATATTAAATCGTGCTTTCCTAGAAGTGATGATTGAAGGAGATGCACAAGGTAGAGTCTTTACCTTCCCAATACCAACATACAACATCACAGAAGATTTTGATTGGTCTAATCCAGTTGTCGAACCACTTTGGCAAGCTGCAGCAAAATATGGAATACCATACTTTTCAAACTTCATTAATTCGGATATGAGCCCAGAAGATTCACGCTCAATGTGCTGTCGTCTACGTATCGACAACAGAGAGCTCGAATATCGAGGTGGAGGATTATTTGGAGCTAATCCACTTACTGGTTCGATAGGAGTTGTGACGCTCAACATGCCTCGAATCGGATTGACATCATTAAGTGAAGAAGAATTCTTTGCGCGCATTAAAGAGCTTATGGATGTTGCAAAAGACTCATTAGAAATCAAACGTAAGTATCTAGAAAAACTGACAGATAATAATCTTTATCCATATACAAAGTTCTATCTCAGAGATATAAAAGCAGCTCAAGGTACATATTGGTGTAACCATTTCTCGACAATAGGCTTGTTGGGGATGAATGAAGCAATGGAAAATTTCTTAGGTGAAAATATTGCGTCAGATAAAGGTAAAGAATTCTCAGAGCGCGTATTGCAATATATGAGAGATGTCCTAGTTGAATATCAGCAAGAGACAGGGAATAACTATAACCTTGAGGCAACTCCAGCCGAAGGTACATGTTATCGACTTGCATTGATGGATCAAAAACTCTTTGAGAATGCAATCTTTGCTAATGGACGTGGTAAGGAAGTCAAAACACCGTTCTACACAAACTCGAGCCACCTCCCAGTGAACTACACCGATGATCTATTTGAGCTTTTGGAGCTGCAAGACAATCTCCAGACCAAATATACAGGTGGAACTGTTATTCACTTCTTCTTGGGTGAACGAGCTACAAATCCTCAGGCGCTTAAAAATACTGTTCGCACAATATGTGAGAACTATAAGTTACCGTACTTTACGATGACTCCTAGCTTTAGCGTGTGCTCAAATCATGGATATCTCAACGGGGAACAACATATTTGCCCAACATGCAAAGAACCAGCTGAAGTGTACTCACGTGTCGTTGGTTACTTGCGTTCTGTGAGTCAGTGGAATGAAGGGAAACGTGCCGAGTTCGATATGCGAGAACATTACAGTGTCGATGCAAAATATGAACAAGAGTTAGTTTCTTTGGAAAATAAATAGTAAAGGAATACAAGGTGCATATTGGCGGTATCCAAAAGTTCTCATTGGTCGATTACCCAGGGATACCAAGTGCTGTTATATTCATATCAGGATGTAACATGCGCTGTGGATACTGCCATAATCCTGAACTTGTATTACCGGAGAAATTTACTGAGCCTTTAGATCTAGACGAAGTGTGCAGTTTTCTACAAGAAAGGGTTGGTAAATTACAAGGAATCGTTATAACTGGCGGCGAACCAACTCTAAGAAAAGATTTATCTCGATTAGTTAAAGATATTAAAGACATGGGATTTAAGATCAAACTTGATAGTAACGGGACTAATCCAACAATGCTCGAAAACATGATGAGTGATCAGATTATTGATTATGTTGCAATGGATATAAAAGGGCCCCTTAATAAATATTCTCAGATCTCTCAACGACCGATAAATATAAACGATATAAGAACCAGTATTAATTTGATCTTAAATTCGAAGATTCAGCATGAATTTCGTACTACTGTCGTAAAATCGCAGCTAGACGAAAGCGACTTCAAAGAAATAGGTGAGACCATTCGAGGTGCCCAGTTGTATTCCTTACAAAAATTTATACCCAAAAAGACACTAGATCCTAGATTTGCTCTAGAGGAGTCGTATAGCGAAAGTGAGTTTGGAGATATAAAAAATATGATGTCCGAATACGTTAGAGAATGTATTGTTAGATAATCATAAATATTTACGTAGTTAGATCTTTTGAAACTAAATATCTCGTCGTTAAGCCCGCGTATAAGTTTGTATAACTTTACCAACTGATTCTTCATCAAATGTTAGTGTAAGCGTATCGCCATCTATTTTATATTTCGCGTCTCCATTACTGATTATTTCCGGGATCGGTATTTCTTGAGATCCATATGCGACTGTCCCGCTATGTTGGCAATCTTTATTTGTTAAGACGTTAGAATTAGTAGTAGAAGTACAATTCCAACTAACTTCACCGGTGACTTCAATATTAGCTTGAGGAACGGTACAAGATACATTCCCTCCTCCAGAAGATGCATTTTCTGTGAACGTCAAACTGACTAACCCAGAACAATCAAGTCCGGGTGTGCCTCCAAGGTTTGCGGTGTTTGCAGCCAAAACATCTGCAGCATCAGCATTCCAAGTCCCTATTAGCTCACTAGCAACACCTGAGCTGTTACCAGATTTTGTTTTGTTCGAACCTTGTGTTGTTGTAGATTTAGATTCATTTGCAGGTTCATCATCAGCACTAGAGCAAGCCGAAAGAGAAAAAGTTAGACAAAGTGTAATTGTAATAAATAAAAATATTTTGCTGTTTTTATGCATGAATGCGAGTATACACCATAAATTATTGACAACTATTTATAGAGAATGTGGCCAATAGCTTAAGGCTTAAATTGGCTTGTCAGGTACAACTTTTGTGCTTCTGACCAATAAGATGAATCTGGTGGCTATATCTACTGTGACGACTATGGCACTTGCGATAACAAAAATTTCTGGCAATGACAAAACGATGGAGATTGTAAGGAAGTTCCATGCAAAATATGTTGGCCAGGCACGGGTATGCTGTAGGTTTTTTGTCCTCATATCAGGGGTTTTTGCGGTCAAGATAGGTGCAAAATAGGCGAGTGAGCCAATTAATATCTGACCATAAGCACCTAATATAAGCATTGGAACTACATAAGTGCCAGTGATAATAGAGCCTTGATATAGCTGGATAATCAAAATAAAACTAGATAATAGCCACCATGCGGCACCAGTTAACAACATGAACATACGTGGCCCAGCCCATTTGAATTGTTTCTTGCCGACTCGTGGAAGAAGAAATATGAAGCCGATTATTCCTCCTGCATAGATAGACATTCCTAAAACTGCTGATAAGGGATTTGAAAAACTTGTACCTGTAACACAAATCACTAACCCAGCTAACATCAGTGAAGTCATATATAAATGCATGTTAGGAGTTGCACGTTTCGACATTTTCATTCGAGCTTGTGTTGCAACAAAAGAGGGTAGTGTCGCCCCTATTATTAATCCTATTAATCCCCAGAGATTAATAATTAAATGAGCATCACGTAACTGCTCATATCCCGAAGTTATATGACCTTCTACTAGCAATGAGCCAAAGACAGTACCTAAAAGACCGCAAGATAAGGCGATGACGTACGAGAAATATACTCCTCTAAAACGACGCTGAATTGCGCGCTTATGGATTGTATGCAAAAGATAAATTAGAAAAACGATCCCTAGAGTTAGAAGTGTTCCAAAAATTGCTGTTAATGATGAAGGCCAAATGAGTGCTCTAGATGTCGCAAGCCCGAGTGAACCGACGATAATTGATCCGCGCTGTATATTTACGAGTATTTGAGAAGGTGGTTGCGCTGCAGACCAAGCAACGCTAAAAAGTTGTGTTGCCCCTGAAATTGCTAGTAGAAGAGTTCCTGTAAAGAACAGATGTAGTGGCAACCATCGTCCAGCTGGCGTATTTATAAAAGTTGATAGGGCCGAGAGCATCGCAAATGCGCAAGCAAAAAGTAGTGTTATTTTAACTTGATGGTGGACATCTTTTATCCGTGTTTTTGAGCCTTGTGGAGAGACTTTACCAATCGTAACCGGTGTTGTTGTCATGCATGTATTTTAGATCAAACATAACCCGCTATAAGATTTGAATATTTATTGGATTTTTCACATTTTTTCTTATTTTCTTATTCTTACACTACGTAGGTCTGTAGCAAAAGCTACAGACCTACGTTCATTAATTAAGAAAATCTAAGGGATTGGGCTAAAACTAAATATCCAGGAGATATCAGTAATTTTATAGTTGCCTTGTTCATCTATCGTTACGACGATATCAGCACCAACGTGCAGCCAACCCGATGACTTGAAATATGCTCGTGCTTTTAACTGTGGATCAGACCACTTGGTTACACGTACTTTTGCGAGATTGTGATCTGACATTAATTTTCTGATCGCTATATCGAGTTTTTCTCCAGCAGGTGGTGCCGTTGGTGGAGTTGGCGGTACGGTTGGTGGAGTCGGCGGTACGGTAGGTGGAGTAGGTGGTACGGTTGGTGGAGTAGGTGGTACGGTTGGTGGAGTAGGTGGTACGGTAGGTTGTGTACCTGTAGGTGTTCCCATAGCTTGCCAGGATATTGCACCACGCCTTAATGATTGTCCTTTAGCTAAATTTAGATCATCAGCGATATAGCTAAGATTTCCTGAAAGAACTTTTCCACCAGAAACAGCAGCTGAATTTGGTGATAACTGGAAATTAAAGTTTTGTCTATCTACAAAAAGTGGATTTGAAGTTCCGTCAAAACCAATTCCATTTGGTTCTATACCATCATTTTTTGCAGCGGCGTGGTTAGCGTATGTTTTTGATACACTAGCTCCACGATAACCAATTGCTGTAGCCGGAGAGTTGGCACTCTCTCTGTAATAGGCATTGTAGTTAAGTTCAGTGACCATCTGAGTAGGAACAACAGAATCTGGATTGTTAAACCCATTAATCTCCAATAATCTATTCGTCTTAGAATTTGTACCTGACGCAAGAATGTTATTGATGATAGTTGTATTGCGTGTATCACCATATGGATCAGCGCTAGGTGTTCTTGGGTCTTCGAATACACCAATATTATTTCCATTATTGAAAAATGTATTATGAACTATCTTCGTATTAGAAGAAGCAATCTTTACTCCTTCACCACCATTCTCGTAAATTAGATTCGATGCAATAGTTCCGTTGTCTGAAAGTTCATAAAAGATTCCATGTTTTGTGTTTGAATGGATAAGGTTTCTGTAGTATTTCATTCCAACACATTCAATATCGCACCAAATGCCTGTACCATTGTTGTACTCAACAACATTATCTCTTACTATTCCATTACGAGTCTTTACCATCTTGGAACCTGCAAGCGTTTGGTGTCCGCCGCTTGTAACCGAATATTTTGAAATATTATTTCCTCGGATGAGGTTCTTTTCAACTAATGGCCTATCAGATTGGTAGATATCAAGCCCATTATGTCCGTTTGAAAGGTATGCATTCCCTTTGATAACTGCATCGTCGCTATAACTTAAAAACATCCCGCGAGATGAATTTTGGAAGAAAGTATTATTCTCAATAACTGTACCTGTTGGGCGTCCATTGCCTCCTTGTGCAACCTGAAGAGCAGCACCGTGATAGGAACCTTGAACCTTGTTTGGGTTCAAAATTGATCCGTACCTTCTTATACCAATACCTCTTAGAGTTGCAGTGGCTGAAGAAAGGTCTGCAAATTTTCGTTTATTTGTTACCTCAACTTTTTTACCAGTCGGGTTGACTCCGATATAAATAGTATTAGTAGCAATGTCGTAGAAGAAATTATTTCCACTAGCAGCTTTCGCTCTAGTATCTACTTCATTTAGTAAGGCATCATCTACGAACACCATTTGTGGGCTCCAAGACATTGGATAGGCAGGATCTATTTGATCGAGGTTATCCAGACAGGAAGGCCTGTCGTTACAAAGTGTTGACGAAGGGGAGTTTGATAACTTAAATCCTCCTGCGCTGTCTTGTACCCAGTTAGTAGTTACGACTGTTCCATCAAACCATACCTGAGAGTTTGGTGCAGCTTGGATGGTGATATTTTTTGAAATTGATAAATCGCCTTCGCGGTATATTCCGCTGGCAACAACTATTGTTTGTCCACTGCTAGCTTTGGAAAGGGCTAATCCAAGAGTCGGAACTGGACTACCAATAGCCCCAGTATTTGTTGTTTTTCCGATACCTTGGTCAACAAATATTGCGTTAGAGGGTATGGGGTAGTTTGTGTACTCGATAGTCGGGACGATAGCTACACTTAGCGGTGCTACATGGTTTACTTTAGGGTCGAGTGCAAAACTGGGAATTGCAATAGCTATTACAGCTAGCAGTGCAATGCAGCTTACACCACGGAAACTACGTGTTTTTAATAATCCATTATTTAAGGTAAACAAGGCGGCAGTCCTTTATGGGGCAGGTTTAGGGGATAAACCTAACTATAAAGAAAATAGTTCTAAATACCTAGTATGTCATTTGTGTATTTTATTCGCGTTAATGCACCTCGAGATTATGATTTTTTCACTTTATTTTTTACAATAATTTTCTCTATTTCTAAAGCAAGAATTAATGTGAATGATAAGCCAAAACAAATAGCTAGATCACGTATATTAAGTGCATCTAGTTTCAAGAATTCAGATAATGGTGTATATAAAGCGACTAGTTGTAATGCAATTACTAGAACAACAATACCTAGCATTGTTTTATTTGTAAGCAGGCTTTTCTTAAAGAATGATTCAGTTGCTGATCGTGTACCTAAAGCTTGGAACACTTGTAATATTGCTACTGTAGTGAACATCATGGTTTGCCATTGTGCGTAATCCTTTTGAAGGTAAATAAAACCTACACCTAACGAAACTATACCTATATAAAACCCGACCCAGATAGCAGATATCCCTAATCCGTTGGCCCAAACACTTTCGCTTGGGTCGTGAGGTTTGCGGGTCATAACTCCTTTTTCTTCGGGTTCAATCCCCATTGATAGACCTAAGAGGCCGTCAGTAATTAGGTTTAACCATAAGAGCTGGAGTGGGAGTAATGCTGTCGCCGTTGAAGCATCAAGACCAAAAAAGACAATCGGAATTGGCCAAGCAACCATAACGATAATCTTTCCGATGTTTCCTGCAACTGAGAACTTAACAAAACGCCTTAGGTTGTCGTATATAACCCTACCTTCTTTGATTGCTGCAACGATGGTCGTGAAATTATCATCACGTAACACCATATCTGCTGCCTCTTTAGAAACATCCGTACCTGTTATCCCCATTGCAACACCAATATCGGCTTTTTTCAGTGCTGGCGCATCATTTACACCATCTCCTGTCATTGAAACAATGTTGCCATGGCTTTGAAGTGCTTGAACGATGCGAAGTTTATGTTCGGGAGAGACACGAGCAAAGACTGAAACTTTGTTCACAATCTCTGCCATTTCCTCATCACTTGCATGCTCTAGCTCAAAGCCAACCGCACATTCATCATCTTTTGTGATGCCAAGTTCTTTAGCAATAGCTAGTGCAGTTAACGGATGGTCGCCAGTAATCATTATTGGACGGATACCAGCTTTAAGACATTGTTGTACTGATTCTTTAACCTCTTTTCGAGGGGGATCAATAATCCCAATTAGCCCAACAAAAACAATATCGTCTTCTGCATCTTTATCTAAAGTGTCATTATCAAAATGCTTATAGCCAATTCCGAGAACACGTAAACCTTGAGAGGCCATTGCCTTGTTCGCTTTCTCAATTCTTTTACGTAATTCATCATTGAAAGGAAGTAGTTCCCCATTGTTGAAAACAGAAACAGTACGGTCTAATAAGCCATCAGTAGCACCTTTAATAAAGGCTACTTTATTATTTCCTTTTAAGTTTAATATTTCATATATTCCATAATCATCTGGTTCGTTAAGGTTATGGATAGTGCTCATGCGTTTTCGGCCTGAATCGAATGGGTTTTCACCTACTCTTGGAATATCACGTTGGAGATTGTAGGCATCTATTCCCAGGTCTGTGGCACCCACAAGCAAGGAGGTTTCAGTTGGATCACCCATCAATGTAACTTCACCGGACTGATCAGTTTTGATGTAACCATCGTTACAGAGGCTTGCTGCTATTAGACATAATGTTTCATTTTCATTAATAGTGATGTCTATGGTTGGTAAATCAGGTATAGCCATGTGAACATCAAAAGTGTTCACAAAAGTTGCAGTCATTTTATTTTGTGTTAATGTTCCTGTTTTGTCAGAACAAATCACTGTCACTGAACCTAAAGTTTCAACGGCAGGCAGTTTTCGTATCAAGGCATTGCGTTTAAGCATTCTCTGTGCACCAATAGCCAAAGTAAAGGTAACAACAGCTGGTAGACCTTCTGGGATCACTGCAACTGCAACTGAAATTGCTGTCAGTATTAACTCTGATATTTTTTCGCCAGCAAGATAACCTAATGCGACCACAATTAGAGCAACAAAAACACCCAGTAAAGCAAGCTGTTTACCTACGGAATCTAGTTTCTTTTGTAATGGTGTTTCAGTAGATGAAAACTGTTGAATTAATGTAGCAATTTTTCCAAGCTCAGTATTCATCCCAGTGTCTGTCACTAAGCCAGTACCACGACCATAGACCACTTGAGTACCTGAGAAAGTCATATTTTTTCGATCGCCAAGCGCTAGATCTTTAATGTCGATTGCGTCGGTAGATTTTTCTACTGCCTCAGATTCGCCAGTCAGTGATGCTTCTTCTACCCTTAAGTTCATTGTTTCAACAAGTCGCATATCGGCAGGGACAATACTTCCTGATTCTAAGAAGACTAAATCTCCAGGAACCAATTCTTGTGCATCGATCTCAACTTGAGAACCATCTCGCATAACTCTGACAAAAGGTGTACTCATTTTCTTTAATGCAGCAATAGCTTTTTCTGCTTTGTATTCTTGGAAAAAGCCTAAGAGAGTAAAAAGAATAACGATAAGGCCAATAGCGCCTGCTTCGAGATATTTTCCTAGGAGCAAAGACAGAACACTTGCTCCAATAAGGATTAAAACCATAATCGCTGTGATTTGTTCGTAAAGAATTACTATAGGCTTTTTTGAACCATGATCTTCAAGTTCGTTCTTACCGTACTGACTTGACAGCTCTTTAACCTCTTGGGTGGTTAAGCCTTCATGAGTGGAATTGAGCTTATAAAAAGTGTCATCTACTGTTTCTTTATACCATTCGGTTGTGTCGCTGATGTTTTCAGATATGGTGTCTTCACTTTTTACTGGCATTATTTCTCCTGGTGAGATATACGGGTTATCTCCAGTACCAATATTAGTTGCTCAATATAGAGAGTTGCCGTGTCGTACAAGCTCGGCGCATTAGTATAAAACAATGAATAAAACAGCCATTGCCAAGGTATGGTTTGGGATTATTGCCATCCAAGTAGCAATAGTTATTCCTATACGGGTTGTTATTGAGTTCAATAACATATATGGGCAGTTTGATACCCCTATTGCAAGGTCATTAAATGTACTGCTCTACTTTACAAATCTTTCTAATATTTTGGTTGCAATCGTGAGCATACTTTTGGTAACCAATTTGAATCGGAACTCACATCGTTTTGAAGTTGTACAACTTAGTGCGTTGGTGAGCATTATTGTTGCAGGTCTGGTGTATTGGCTTGTTCTTGCCGGTGACGATAAAGTTGAAGGGATCGACGTTTACACAAATTTTGCAGTTCATACAACCGTGCCTATCATGTTTGTTCTTGGTTGGATATTTTTTGTGCAGCACGGAAACACAACGCTAAAAACTATTAAGTTCGCCGTATTATTTCCTGTCGGTTGGGCAATAATGGCAATGATACGAGGTTCACTGGTCGATTGGTATCCTTACCCGTTTATGGATGTGCGAGACATAGGATATAGCGCTGCTCTAATAAATATGACGTTCGTAACGATCTTCTTTTTAGCTTTATTTTTTGGGGTATATCTGATCGACAATAAGGTATTAAATAGAATTAATCGTCACTAGTTTCTTCTTTGGTCATTGCAAAGATTCCTGTGGCGTTTGCAGCATCAAATGCAAGATCTAGTTTCCCGTCTTCTAACCTTTTTCTGGTAATAAATTCAAAAAATGACCCAGGGACTTCTTTTTGAACAATTTCATTATCTTGAGTTCTGAAAGCTCGTGAAACAATATCTGCTTTATATGCTGTTTGGAAAATCGTTTTTGAGGCTGAAATTTCGATACTGTCTTTTATTGGAAAACCTAAGGATTTTTCTTGTGTAGAAAGTGTTTGAATGTCGTTAACGCGATCTGTTGCGTGATTAAATGAGTTGCCTTCAGTTGCAATCCAAGCCATTTCTGCTGACTGAGCCAATAGTGTCTCATAATCGTTGATGTTTGGGATCTCGTGTTGGCGTGCAAATGCTTTAGAAATATTAATAAGAAAGTTCGTGCAGCGATTTCTTGGTAGTGAATTGTTTGTACTTAGATAATCTAGATCTTCTTTCGTTTGATCATCTAAGGGGTCTATCGAGTTGTCGATGATATTTAATACTGCTTTTTGAAAAGTGTCATCCTCAACTTTTTCGGGGTGAAATTCACTAATAAAATATTGAGGTATAAGCTCAGGTAAATCTTGGTGCGTATAATTTCTTCCAGTCATTTTGAGCTTTGGTAGCGGATAAGTATGATTATGGAAATATCCTAATGGAATTAAAATACGTGACAAGCTGGCTTCTCCTGGTACCAACTCACCATTGCGTCCAGACAAAACTGTGCGTACCGCACCGTGATCTAAAAGTATTGTTTTTTCTTCACTTTGTCTTCTTTCAAAATATTTTAAAGCATGGGGAACACGTTCTAGAAGGTCAGCATACAAAATTAAGAAAAGGCTCATAGATAATTGTGCACGACTGACATCGTCGTCTCCGAAAGAAGAGATGGATTCAGGAATAAGTACAACTTGGGAAAATTGATTTGTTCTGTTGTCGCCAATAGCTTCTCTGATTATTGAATAGATGGTTATATCGCTACTTGCGAGAATCATGTTTGAATTTTCCATATTTATCCTTATAAATGCTGCCAGTGTGAGACTGCAATGCCGTCTGTGAATAATTTACCAAATGAAGTTTCGGTTAGGTCTTTGTAATTAATATCCTCTTGTCTTATGAATCCTTTATCGGAGATTACACCTTTAGAAACAAGCTCTACCGTTGCACAACAGCTTGCAGCCGTAGTCCAACTAATTGCTCGCCAATGTTTAGAGTTTATTTCTCGAGCATGGAAAGCTCTAACGAAGGTATCGCGGATCATGTGGCCGTTACGAAGACCTTCTGCTGCGGCATAAATATATACAACGTCTTCTGTGGATTGTGGTTTCGCTTCTGTGAGTATGTCTTCTAGAAATTTGCGATGATTTTTCATTCTCATCTCGTCGATCATGAATTTCATCAATTCGCAATGGCCTGGATAGCGAAGTGTCTTGTAATCAAGGCTCTCAAGCTTACCTTCGTAGGTAGAGGTCATAGTTCCTAGCCCACCTGAGGTTGTAAATGCTTCAAGTTTGATTCCATTAATGATTACGGTTTCGAGTTCTCGTAGAGATCCTACGGTAGTTTTCTTTCCTTCTCTGATTACATGAGCATCATTAATATATTCATTAATTATTCCTTGGGCAGACCAGTTAACTGCATAACCAAGTAATCCATGAGGAGTTGCAGGTAATGCTCCAACTCTAAGCTCTAACGAGCGTACCGAATCAAATTCTCTCATAAGAGAGGCGCCAACAATTCCAATTAGCCCAGGTGCTAATCCGCATTGAGGCACCAAAGCAATAGGTGAGGAGTCAGAATTTTCTATGATGAAATTTGTGTGTGGGACATCTTCAGTTAAATCGAAATAGTGAACCTTATTTTTCATTGCCACTTTGGCAACATCTGTATTTAAATAATACGGGAGACAACTAATAACAGCATCAAGACCTACAAGAGATTTTTCGAGAGCTGTCATGTCTGTAACATCAACTACCTCCGTCTGAAATGGGTGTTCACCAGCAATATTTTGGTCAAAGCCAATACATTCAACATCATCATAATGGAGCAAGCTTGCTAATAAGCTACCGACTTTTCCAAGACCAACAACACCAATACGCTTAAAACTACCTTCCAATGTAACTCCTTTAGTTTGATAAATATAGTGTCGACTATTGCTCAATAATTGTTAAGCTCATTTAGGGCCGACTTTATGCAGAAAGACGCAAAATGGACAAAGAAACAGCTCTTAGTGAACTAAAAGCTATATGTGCAGTCATTTCTGATGTTGATGGTTCGGTCCCTCAAAGATATATATCCCCCTGGAGGGGTGAACTCGGAAGTGCCTTTGCTGTTGTTGCACCAGAGAATATTCCTCAAATTCAAAGTCTAATGAACTTTGCAGTCAAGAATAATTTTAGATTATTGCCACAAGGTCAAATGACCGGATTGATTGGGGCGAGTGTTCCCGCTGCTGACGAATCTGATTCTGTGATTGTGCTTACTTTGGAGCGCTATCGTAACCAACTTGAATATAATGAAGTTGATAGACGCGTCAGAGCTGATGCAGGTTTCACATTGGATGAGGTAAATGAATACTTAAAACCTTTTGGAGTACATGTTCCAATTAACGTTTCTTCTAATCCAATGATAGGTGGTGCAATAGCAACGAACATTGGTGGCTCAAGAGTTCTTAAATATGGAGATGCAAGGAAGCTATTGCTTGGCGTTGAAGTAGTTTTAGCTGATGATGAACGAAGTATTTATTCAACATTAGATAAGCCTAGAAAAGATAATTCTTCACCTGATTTTACTGGTGTCTTTTGTGGAAGTTTTGGGAGCTATGGAGTTATAACTGCAGGTTCTTTTGATACTTTTCCAATTTATCAATCGACTTATACTGCTTGGTTTGCAATAAACAAAAATGCAAAACTTGAAGAGTTTATCTATAAGATTCAAAGTTTAAGCAGTGATTTACTTTTAGCTTGTGAATTTATTGGATCTAAAGCAGTTGAGGTTGTAGCCCAATTTGAAGAATTAAAATCATCGTTTCCATTAAGTAGTACAAAAGATGATGTTATTTTTGTTGAGTGGGGAAGCTCACATCACCAATTTGAAATAGAAGAATTTGCTGAGAAAATTCTGGAAGAGATTTCCGAGAGCGGATTAGTAGACGACATATCTGTTGTCCCACCTGCAACAACTTGGAGCATAAGGCACCTGTTTTCGCAAGCGCTTCGAGATCAAGGGAAATTAGTCGGTAATGATGTTTCTGTTAGCAAAGATAAGATTTCTGAGTTTTTGGAAAAGGTAGACAACGCTATTAATGAATTTGATCCAACACTTGTTATCAGGCCTTTTGGGCATTTAGGAGATGGTGGAATTCACCTCAATGTAATTGCAGAAAATAAGGAGAGAATTGATAGCTGGACATTAGAAGATAGCCAAAAAGTTTGGCTAATTGTTGGTGAAATTGCCAGTTCTATGGGCGGTAGTTTTTCAGCGGAACATGGGCTGGGCTCTTTTAATAGCGGTCTATACGAAAAATTAGTATCTAAAAGTAAACATAGGATTAATTCGGGCTTTAAAAAAGTTTGTGATCCAAATAATATACTCGGACATTCAGGTATTAAATTTTAAAAAGGATAGATCGGAGAAATAATGAGTCAATTTGAGATAGATCCTAAATTAACAGGCGAGGATATCCCCGCTACTAGAGACATAGCAGCAGAAGTTAAACGTGTTTTAGAATTATTGAATATTGACCTAACTGCTTATGGTGTTCAATATCATGAACCTACACCAGATGCTATTCAAGATGAACGAATATTTTTAAGGACCCCAATTACAGGGAATAGTTATGCATCAATTGATAAAATGTTACAGTCTAAAATGCAAGATAGTGTTGCAAGTGCACATAGTGCATATTTAGACTTTAGGAATCTTCCTGCACCTGCACGAGGTGAGTTTGTTCGAATCTTTGGAAATATGCTTCGTGAATATAAACATGAGCTTGGGTTTCTGATAAGTATTGAGGCAGGAAAAATCGTATCTGAAGGATTAGGTGAAGTTCAAGAGATGATCGATATTGCAGATTTCGCATTAGGTTTATCTAGACAGCTTTACGGAAAAGTTATTGCTAGTGAGCGCCCTGAGCATTCCATGAGGGAAACCTGGCACCCTCTAGGTGTGGTTGGTGTTATTACTGCTTTTAATTTCCCTGCTGCAGTTTGGGCTTGGAATGCCTGTGTCGCTATTGTATGCGGTAATTCTGTAGTGTTTAAGCCTTCTGATAAGTGTTCTCTAGTTGCGATTGTTTGACATGAGTTAGTTCGACGTGCTGCAGATGAATCTGGGATTTCTGATCAGGTTAGCCAACTAGTTCTTGGAGGAGTCCAAGCTGCAACTGACTTAGCTAACCACAAAGATATCGCATTGTTAAGTGTGACAGGATCGGTGCAAGCTGGTAGCGCATTGGCTCCTTTGGTTCAAAAGAGATTTGGAAAAACTTTATTGGAACTTGGTGGAAATAATGCCATGATTGTTACCCCGAGTGCTGATATTGATTTAGCAGTCCGTGCAATAACATTTTCTGCTGCAGGTACAGCTGGTCAACGTTGTACGACACTTCGTAGATTGATTGTTCATAAAAGTATCGCTGACGAATTATTGAGTAAAGTGGCGTTGGCTTATCAGACTTTAAAAGTTGGTAACCCTTTGGCGCAAGGAGTTTTAGTTGGACCAGTTATCGGAGAACAAGCTAGTAAAGCACTCAATGATTCTTATGAACTAGCCCTAAAATCTGGGAATGTAATTTCACCAAAATTACGTGAACTCGAAGAACAAGCT
>CAUJDU010000021.1 GCA_963169585.1 Actinomycetota bacterium
GTATATACCAAAGTACACCATATACATCTCGCAATTGAGTAGATCTCAACGTCACTTGCTCTACCGTTCCAATAGCTTGTCCAGCATCGACAATATCGCCAACACCATACCAATCTTCAAAAATGATGAAAATTCCAGCAAGAAAATCTCTAATCATTGTCTGAGCACCAAATCCTACAACAACACCTAATAAACCAGCTCCTGCGAATATAGGGCCTAATGCAATATTATATGTCCCAATAATAAGTAGTATCGCGGTAACAATTATTGAAAAAGTTGTTACCCCCTTTAATGCCGATCCAATTGTTTCAGCACGCTGGACTGTTCTATATGATGGGTTTTCTGAAGTCTCTAATTTAGAAAGCCCAGTACGCTTTTTAAATTTTAATAATCGCTCTCTAGATTTATCTTTAGCTAGATTTTTCACTGAACGCCTAATAAAAAATCTAATAACACGATTTGATAAATAGGCAATCAGGATAATTATAAGGATACGTACAGGTTTCGAAATTGCATCAGAGACTTCAGCAACATATTGAGAACCCGTTAAATTATGTGCAAGCTCACACAATTTTCCGCGTGTTTGTTTATCTCCACAGGCTTCTTGCAGTTCATTTAAATCATTTATATTTTGAAAAAAACGATCACTAAACAACATCTTCTAGACAGAACTTTCCATCATTTTTTCATCTGAATCTTGCAATTTCGCTTCTACCATCGCAACTAGATCAATGACTTGTTCACCTGAAGTTGGGGTACCTTCTGGTTTTTCAATTCGCTGTTTGATTGCACGTGAAGATCCTCCAGGGGCCATTGTAACGCCATAGAGTTCGTCAGCGGCTTCCATAGTTTTCTTTTGGTGAGACACAATTAACAATTGAGCATCATGGCGAAATTCTGCAACAAGATCGAGGAATCGCATCAAGTTAGGTTCATCCAAAGCAGCTTCAACTTCATCCATTACATAAAACGGTGAAGGTCGAGATCTAAATACAGCAAATAAGAAAGCTAAAGCGGTTAGCGAACGTTCTCCACCAGAAAGCAACGAGAGCCTTCGGACGTTCTTACCTGATGGCCGTGCTTCCATTTCAATCCCAGTGTTGAGTAAATCAGTAGGGTCAGTAAGCGTGAGCCTACCTGCTCCGCCAGCAAAAAGTGTTGAGAAAAGATCTGTAAAGTGTTTCTGCACATCTTCAAATGCTTTTTCAAATACTGTAACAATTTCTGTATCAATATTTTTAATAACTTTATGCAATTCTTTTCTGGATGCTTTCACATCATCTAGTTGTTGATTCAAAAATACATGTCGCTCATTTAGCTCGTCATATTCTTGAACTGCTAATGGATTGATTGGTCCCATAAGTTTCAAGTCGCGCTCAAGCTCACGAGCACGCCCACTAAATGTGGTTCCTTCAATTAATTCAGGTTCTGGTGCATCGATAGCCACTTGTGGTTCACAATCGAAATTCGCCCTTAACGCTTCTATAGTTGCACTTAGTCGTGTCGTAGTTTCAGCTTGAGTTATCTCACCTTTTTGAAGGTCGGCACGTATCCCAATTAACTCATTTTCTTGGGTCCTACGTTCTACGCGTAAGCTTTCGAGCTTTGTAGTTGATTCTTGAGCACGTTGAGTTTGGCGCTGTCGTTCTTGACTCAGTATATCTTGAGCTTGGAGAGCATTTTGTTCAAGAATATTTGTTCGTTGGTTTAATGCTTCGATATTTTCTAGCAAAGCTAAATGAGCTGATCGCCTCTCCATCGCAATTTTTTCTTGCTCAGGGTCTTTTGCCAGCCGGGTCAGCACCACCTCTTGTCTAGCTTTAGAATCTTTCAACCTAGTTAGAATCCGTTCCTGTTCCATCTCTAATTGTCGTATCTGAGTTTGTAGATTTGATTTTCTGTCTAAAAGTTCACGCTTATTAGAATTGTAAAGCTCTCTAGCTGATTCTTCATTCGCTGCCATATCAGCTAATCGAGCAGATGAAATTTGGAGCTCTTGGACACTTTGGCTTTCAGCTTCTGTTAGGGTTTTAAGTTCCAAAATTTGTGCTTGTAACTTTTCAGATTCATTAGTTCTGGCTTGAATACCTGAAAGTGTTGCACTTTGAGTTTGTTGAGCAATCGCATACCTTGAACTAATTTCATTAATCTGATTTTGCAGATCTCTTTCTTGGTTTTCGATTTCTTCTTTCTTCAAAACGGCTTCTTTGAGCTCCGCTGTAATTTCTTCTAATAACCGCGCAAAATTATCTGCTTGGCGCCCTGCTTCTTCAACACTCTCGGCTGTAATTGTTCGTGATGCGGTTTTACCTAGAGTCCAAGATTTATTGGAGGAAAATCTATCTCCATTAAGAGAGAGAACAATAAGGTCAGGATTAGCTATTGAAATATCGCACGCCGATTTCCAATCACCATTAACGATAACTACATTGCCTAAAACTCTTTTTAATGATTGCAAAATCCGCGTATCGTTGCATTGAATAAAATCACATACCGGATAAGCACCTTGTGGTATCAAGGCCGGGTTGGTATTAGTTCTATCAAATTTATCTCCAACGACAAAAAGATTAGCTTTTAAGTTATTAGCACTTAACTTAGCTAGTACTTCTTTTGCATTCTCATTTGTATCAACGACAATACAAGCAGATAGCTCTTCAAGAATTACTGAAATAGCATCTACATATTTCTCATCGATAGAGATATTTTCGACTAATGTTCCCAAAACTCCGGGATTAGATCTGACTGTATCAATCCCTGCCCCATCTGCATTATTCTCATATGCTTCGAGCATAACTTCATAATGAGCTTTTGCTTTAGAGGCCTTATCTTGTATTTGGCTTTGCTCGGCTTGTTTAGATGCAACTAATTCTTTTAGACCTTTGACATTAGTTACCGAGATTTCGTAGCGTCCTTTAACTTCTTGAAGCATTTGTGCCTCACTTGCAACCACATCATTTGCGTCTTCATTATCATGTCGCAACACTTCAATACGCTTTGCAATTGTTTCTAAACTCGCTATATCTACGTCTAGACGATCTTTGAGTACGACTAAATTATCTTCATGGAGTTTCTTTTCTTTTAGAAGATTTTCATAGTCTTTAGCAATATCCTGGCTAGGTGCATTGGCTTCAAACTCAAGGTATTCTTTTTCAAATTCCTCAAATTCATCCAGATACGATTCCAAGGTTGGTTTTAACACTAAGGATGACTTTTCAAGTTCAGTAATATTGTTTTCGAGATCAGCCTTTTCTGCTAGCAGAGATTCAATAACTGAATCATCAGCAGAAGAATCTAATTGCAACATTATCGAACGTTTTCTTTCTGCAAGCATTAACTTTGTTGCATTAGTTTTTGATACCAGTTTTTCTGCCCTACTTAACCATTGCGCCACATCGCTATCACCTACTTTCATTAAAGCAGCTTCAGCTTCGAGTACCGCGACATCAAGATCACTCAATTGTGACAAAACTGTTTTTTCATTCTCCATGAGCTCTGCCCGCTCATTTTCAATCCTTGATCGAGTAGCTTTTAGACCTTTTATTTCTTTTCCAGTTAAAAATAATCGGATAGCATTCAATTCATCTCGAACGCCATCATGGCGTCTTGCCGCATCTGCTTGTTTTTGAAGAGGAGTTAACTGTCTTCGAACTTCACGAACCAAATCACCAAGTCGAGTTAAATTCCCTTCTGTTGATTCAAGCCGTCGTTGCGCTTTTTCTCTTCGCTTGCGATATTTTAAAACTCCAGCTGCTTCTTCAATAATCGCACGCCTATCTTCAGGTCGTGCATTCAAAACAGAATCCAGTTGTCCTTGCCCGACTATAACATGTTGAGTTCGTCCAATTCTTGAATCTGAGAGAAGCTCTTGGATATCTAGTAAACGGCAAGGTACATCATTTAAACGATATTCACTCTCTCCGCTCCTAAAAAGTGTTCGCGTAATTGTTACCTCTGTGAATTCAATAGGAAGGGTTCCATCTGAATTGTCTATCGTAAGCGAAACTTCTGCTCTACCTAAAGCAGGTTTTTTTGTAGTACCAGCAAAAATGACATCATCCATTTTGGCGCCACGAAGTGCTCTAGCACCTTGTGCACCCAATACCCAAGCAATAGCGTCTACTAAATTTGATTTACCTGAACCATTAGGTCCTACAACAACTGTGACTCCAGGTTCGAATGTTAGATCTGTCTTCTCGGCGAATGACTTAAATCCTTTTAATGTGAGTGCCTTAAGAAACATCTACGCCCTTCCTTTTGTATCCTATTAATACTTTGAAGCACCCATTCTAGGTGAGTTTGGCTATTGGGGCTTTGGTTATCTGAAAAGAAAATTTATTCGATTTCAATATTTGTAGCTGAATTTGCATATCATTGGTATATGCATTCTTTTTTCAAGTTCCCTAACCCTGTAAATGAGCACTCTGCTAGATTTGTAGCAGCTGGCGTTGCATGCATGAGCTTGATATTAGTAGCTTTTGACCAAATTTGGATCTTAATCCCTCTTACATATGGTTTTATCGCCCGCGTTAGTACTGGACCAACGATGAGCCCACTAGGTCAGTTTGTTACTCGAATTTTAGTACCTAAATTAAATCGAAAGCCCAAATACGTACCCGGCCCACCTAAAAGGTTTGCACAAGGGATTGGAGCTAGCCTAAGTATCGCTGCTTGCATTGCTTGGTTCTCTTATGAGAGTACAACACCAGCACGAATTATCATATCTTTAATAATGGTTGCCTCTATCCTTGAATCCGTTATTGGTTTTTGCCTCGGATGCTGGATTTTTAGCTACCTAATGAAATGGAACATTGTACCGAAAAATGTTTGCACTGCATGTGTGATCCCGAAGTAAATTGATTCAGCCTTGACAATGCCGACAAAAATAAGTGCTTCTACCAGCTAGCTTTGTTTTTCCTATCTCAGAACCGCATTTAGAACAAGTTTTGCGCGCATGGACTAAATGTTTATTCTGATATTGACCAACGTTGCCATATAGATCTCGAAACGATTCATCTTTAAGGCTTGACCCTCGATCGTCTATTGCAGATTGTAAAACACTTTTTATCGATTTAACTATTTTAGAATTTTCAGAATCAGACAGGTCGCATGTCCTCTTTGTCGGCAGTACCTGTGCATTTGCACATATTTCATCTGCATAAATATTCCCAATTCCACTTACAACTGACTGATCTAAAAGAATAGTTTTAATCGGACGTTTCGACAACGCATATTGGCTTAACTTTTCATATAGTTGATATTGGCTTGAATCAAATGCATCGATACCTTTATCTATTTCCGGGGTACGAGATTTAGTAAGCCAAAATTCACCAAAGGTTCTCGGATCGATATAGGCAACTACTTTTTCTTTCGTATAAATTACGACATGCGAATGTTTAGGCAACATAGAAATTTCAAAGTTTTCACTATCAAACACCAGAAATCTGCCAGACATTCTCAAATGAATATTCAAAAAGCTAACTGGAGATAACTCTAGTATTAGATATTTACCGTACCGAGATACTTTTTTAACCGTTGCGCCTTCGACTTCTTTGATAAATATTTTTTTATTCGGATGTCGCCTGGTAATCCTGGGGTGAAAAAGTTCTATTGATTCGATCGTGTTGCCTAATAACAATGGCTCTAGTTGTCGTCTAAATGTTTCTACTTCAGCAAGTTCTGGCATAAGCGTTAGGGTAACTAGTTTTCTAGAGCTTCTATTTTCATTCGTTTTGATCCAGCTACGGCTTTAACTGGCTCATAGCCATCGTACATGGATTCTTCTACTATTGCATTTCCATAAAGTGGTTCATTTCCAGTTTTCCCTGCCCATCTTCTGGTACCAAATTCAACATGCCACCATTCAGAGTCAATAGGAACAAATCCAAACTTAGCTAAAAGATTAGAAAAAAAGCGACGTAAATTTTGCTCCAATAGATGAGCATGTGTCTGCGTTTCAAAAAAACCAGAATTTGCTTGTTCATCCATATAATCTAAATCTGATCCTATTGAAATCGCATTCCCTTGGTAGCCGATCAAAACATCAACTGCACCTCCACTCGGGTGAGGTGCAGCTAAGCGATCTTCGATTTGTGGTTTACTCACATATAATAATTCACCTTGAATATGACCATCTGGGTAAAACGCATTATAAAGATCTCTTTGTTGTTCTATGGAACGCCAACCGTCTGTAATACACAGGTACATTTCTGAATCAAAAGTACGTAATTGTTCTGCAGCTAAGATTAGCCTATCAAGCACGCTTTGACGAACAATGATATATGGCTGCGCTGCCTCCCATCCTGACTGCCATAGGGCACACAACGGCACAAGTCCAGTTTCCTTCGATGCTTTAGGATCTATAACAACCAAATTTTCCTCTATGGGGTTTAACACCTCAGGAAAGTTCTTAGGTTCTTCCAAATTTTTGATTGGATCTAATAGATACGAATGATTGGAACGAGAAACCGTATCAATCAATTTTTTAAATCTTTGTACAAACTCATTTGAATCTCTAGTTAAATATCCAAAACTATAAGTAGGTTCCTCACTACTTTTTGGATCCCATCCTGCCGCAACTGAACTAGACCAATCAAGAGTTCCAGGTGCAGGACGTTTAACTTCTTGGACGGGCACCAGCAATTTCCTCAGCGAAGCGCACAGCCATTTCCTCTAAATAGTCGAGACCATTTTTTGCAGCTTCTTGTTCTGCTTCCTTTTTAGATCTCCCTATTCCTATGCCCATTTCAATATCGCCAGAATATAGATGTGCCGTAAATGAACGATTATGTTCTGGGCCATTTGTATCACAAATATATTTTGGTTTTGTAGAATTGTATTGCACGAGTGCTTCTTGGAATCTAGTTTTGTAGTCTTCAATACCCGGATTACTTGCACTTACTTGTGCGCGATGTTTCCAATATTTATAGATAAAATCTTTCGCATAGTCATAACCCAAATCAAGATACAAAACGGCTATAACGGCTTCTAAAGCGTCAGCCAATATCGATTTCTTTTTTGACCCTCCACTTCGTGTTTCCCCCACTCCAAAGGAAAGGAATTCCCCAAGCTCTAGTTCTAATGCAACTTGGCCTAATGTGTCTTCATTAACGACGGCAGAACGCGCTTTAGCCATTTCGCCTTCAGGCATCTCCTTGTTCGCTATAAATAAGATGTCTGACAAAACTAAATCTAAGACTGCATCTCCTAGGAATTCAAGCCTTTCGTTGTTCTGTACACCTTCATTTTCTGCGCTGTAGCTTCTATGTGTTAAGGCTGTCAGAATCAGCTCTGGATTTTTAGGCTCATAGCCAATCTTGTTACAAAACTGTTCGGCTTTTATCTGTCTTTCGTTTCTTTCGCTAGCTTGATCATTTTCAACACTTGTTTCAGTCATATTCAAGCTTTCTCATTCGTTGCTATCTTGCTAGTTATTATATCGACAAGATCTGATACTAGTTCTATATCTTGCCTCTCAACTTTATCGATTCTAAATCCTAAGTTCATACTTGTAAATTCATCTTCTAAAAAGTCAGCCATCTCGTTAAATGTAATTTTATCAAGGCCTAAATCTTCATCAAACCGTTGTTCTAAACCAATTAGATGCTGTTCGATACCAGTAATACGTGATATATAATTTCTTATTATCTCTAAAATTTTTTCAGGAGAAAAAGATTCCATCTAAATTTTTTAACTTACAGGCGAATTTTCAATTGCTTTAGTTATATGACCTACAACATCAGTTTTTACACATTCGGTCGCAACCCTTATAGCATTAAAAATAGCAACAGAATTTGAGGATCCGTGAGAAATTACAACAGGACTATTCACTCCAAGCAATACTGCCCCTCCATATGTATCAGGGTGTATTGCCAGATATGCTTGTGTTAATGCTGGCAAAAGAGTAGGTGCTATATGAGCAAATTCATCTGAGCCTAAAACGTTTACTACCATTTGTGAAATAGATTTAGCAACACCTTCTATGGTTTTTAAGGCGATATTTCCAGTAAACCCATCCGTAATAACGATTGTTGGATTTCCACTAGTTAAATCTCGCCCTTCGCAATTGCCGATAAATCCCGGTAGGTCTTTCATTAGCTCATACGTTGTTTTACGTAAATCGTCGCCCTTTGATGCCTCTTCTCCATTGCTAAGTAAAGCTATGGTTGGATCAATCATCCCAATACGATGCTCAACATAGGCTTTAGCCATTAATGCGTGTTGATATAACCACTTCGGTTCTGATTGTATTGTTGCACCAGCATCCATAAGGATTTGTCGGGTCTTTGCTCCGTGTGAACTTGCAGGAGCTGGAAGCTCTACTGCAATTCCAGGTCTAGACACTCCAGGAATACGCCCTAATGTTAAGAGTGCAGCCGCCATCATGGCACCCGTGTTTCCTGCCCCTACCAGAGCGTGAGCTTTGCCTTCTTTAACTATCTTTGCACCAACAACAATTGAAGAGTCAGCCTTTTTCCGAACTGCACGGGACGGTTCTTCGTGCATGTCGATGATCTCAGAAGCATTTTCGTGGAGCAATCCTTCGATCCAACCACTCGAATCTAGATTTGATTCTATTTCTTGGCGATCACCAACTAATACAACATTTACACCGAGTTCTTTTACCGCAATAATTGCTCCGTCAACAATTGTTTTTGTATTGTGATCTGTACCATGAGCATCTAGTGCTATAGTAATTTTTTCTGGATCGTTCACTACAAGGTCAACTATGTATTATTCGACGTCTATTGCAACTCGACCTTTGTACCAGCCACACGAAGGACATACAACGTGTGGGCGTTTCGCCACTCCACAATTAGGACATGATGACTTTGAGGAAGCTTCTAGAGTCCATGCACTTGCAACACGAGAACGTGTTTTACTTTGAGGTGTTTTTCTCTTAGGTTCAACCATTATGCCACTTTTCCTTATTTACTATCTAAAATTTTCTGTCAATGAATATATGCCCTTTTGACAGGTGAAATATCTTAGCTCAAAGACCCGGTAAATTTCTATACGGGCTATTTAGCTTATTTAGCCAAGAGTCAGTCCCGATCCTGTGCCATTAGAACCACTTACATAGTCTGCAAATTTCAAAGAATTCAAGAGTGATTCATGTCCAAGACTCGGTTGGGTCGCATCTGGGCCGAAAAGATCGTGAGGGTTCGAAAGAAGATCACGCACCTGTACAAGTACTTGTATTGCCTTATCCTTTAGTGCAGGATCTTCAATAGATTCTAAGAATTGTATCCCGAATCCTTCTACACCTTCTAGAATCTCAACTCCGTGGTACTTACCTGCCATAAACCCTTCATACTTATCTTGTACTGTCCTAGATAAAAACGAAGATGATTGGACATGATGTTCAAAACGCGGTTTACCTATAAGATTGCCATCTTTAGAAAATAGAGCATAAAACTTTTCTACGGATAATGCATCTACGAAAGTACTGGGTGTATTCCATCTGCTTGGCGGGATAGAATACTCATCTTGTTCAAAAGCTGATGGGACCACTTTCCCGTCGACATATACTTCAACACTTACAGGATGAATAACTTCTATTCGCAATCGTTGAAGCGCTGGTGTAGTTCGGAATGAAAACACAACGCTATCTCCCGCTAATCGAAATTCGCCTTTAGCAGTTCCGACACTATCTCGCAATGAATTAGATAAACCAGTTAGTGCGCTATGAATTTTCTTTATGGGATGCGGAGCATTTGGGATAGGTTGCCTGATTGGAACAGGATTCGTGTAAATAGTACCGTTTGGATCTCTCATCTTCTACTCCTAGGAGGCCTGGCCCGGCAAAGTGGACAAAACACTGTAATCTAGAATTCCTAAAGCAGGCAAACTCGTTATTTGTATTAGCTTAGTCCTCAATTTTTAATTCTTTTAATACTTCGAATCTAGGGTCAATTTCATTTTTAGCTACAACGTCATCTATCCCACCAATTATCTTGTCAGAAATACCGTCTATATCTTTTTGAATAAATGGAACAACTTGAGAAGAACAGATCGTACAGTCCTGGGGCCCATGAGAACACTTTGGAGCTAAAGGTAAGCTTGGTATAACCGAATCTCTTAACATTTGTTCTATATCTAAATCATCACCACGGAATTGATAGGTGTCTTCATCTCCGTCAACTCTGTCGCGAGCTCGAACCTCTTCAAATAGCTCGTTTACACTCACTTGGAACGGCTCAACAATATCTACCAGACCATAGCTACACAAAGCAGAATAATTTCCTTGGCACAAACCATGAATTACTATACCGTTACTAATGCTCTCCATAATGAAATCACAACTTATATCGTCGATGACTTTACATAGCGGAGAATAAAATGTTTCACCAGGAACTTCCAGGTGGATATCTCGACGAGAACCAATATGGGCACGCAAATCACCGACGTAGATCGACGTCTCGATCATAGATTTTAATGAGCTTCTTGATCAAAGAAACCGTTTTCGGTCGGCTCTTCTATAGCGACAGACTCTTCCGGCTGAATTTGAACAGACAATCGATCTCTACCTTTTTGGATAGTTTGCATAGTTCTGTCTAAAACAACTTCGAAACTTGCAAGTTTCTGATCAATATAGTCTTCTGCTTCATGTTGAATCTGGCGAGCATTCGCCTCTGCTTCATTAATAATATGCTGGGCTGTCGCTTCACTTTGACGGACTATTTCGCGTTCTTCAACCATACGAGATGCGGTAGCAGCTGCTCGTGATCGAATTTCATCAGCATCACGATTCGCTTCAGCAAGAAATTCTTCACGTTCTTTTAGCAGCCAACGGGCATGACGAAGTTCCTCTGGTAGTCCATCGAGCGCATCATCTAGCAATTCGAGAAGTTCTTCTCTATTTACAATTACTGAAGCCGACATCGGCATAGATCGTGCTGTATCGATCAAATCTCTTACTCGAAGGAGGAGTTCTTCTACACCCACTGGCGCAGGAACGAAATCATCCTCCATGATAATTTCTTCTTCTAGTTCTAAATCTGACATTTATCTATCCTTTACGTTCTTAATTATTTTAGTCTGCAATAGCGAATCTTGTCGCAATATCATCTGCAATAGCACTAGGGACCAGGGAAGATACATCACCACCATAGCGGGCAATGTCTCTAACCATTGATGAAGAGAGAAATGAATGAGTCGGGTTCGTACTTAAGAAAATTGTTTCTATATGACTCAACAATCTATTTGCTTGCGCCATCTGAAGCTCATAATCAAAATCAGAAATAGCCCGTAATCCTTTTACGACAACATCAGCATTTTCTTGTTTTGCACAATCAACAAGAAGTCCATCAAACGAAATTACGTTAACATTTGTTATTCCAACCAGACTCCTCTGCAGAAACTCAACTCGTTCATCAGATGTCAAGATTGCATTCTTTGTTGAATTGCGAATTACGGCAACCGTTACAGAGTCGAACAATTTCGATGCACGTTCAATAATTTCTATATGACCAACAGTGGGCGGATCAAAACTTCCAGGACAAAGTGCATGAGTCATAGTGCTATATATATTACACGTCTAAAGTGCTCGAATAATAACCACTCCAGCATTTCCCATTTTTCTTGACGCTATTATCTCTTCACACCTCTTATGCTTTCTGAATGTTTGTTCACATTCCGCTAACTTCTTTGCTGTAGTTTCATAAACCAAATATCCACCTGAAGCCACAATCGAAATGACTTCAGTTTCTACGTCATACGCATAAGGAGGGTCTGCCAGAACAAGTTCAAAACTATTTGTATTTTTTGGATCTTGAACGAAAGTTAATACAGGAGTCCTTAATAGCTTAAATTCGATTTCTGTTTCTTGAAGTTGATTTTTGGCTTTCGCAATATTTTCTTTTATCGAATAGCAAGCTTTTGTATCTGTTTCAACAAAAGTTATGCGACTCCCTCCACGCGAGGCTGCTTCTAACCCTAATGCTCCTGTACCTGCATATAAATCTGCAACACTCTTCAAACCTAGATCAATCCTATTACCAAGAATATTGAAAATTGTCTCACGTGTCGAATCGCTTGTAGGCCGTGTTGTATCTGAAACACTTTGCGTAAGCGTCATGGATTTTAGTTTTCCGGCAACAATTCTCATCCAAGCATTCTCCTAACTCTTAAACAAAAATTCAATTTCATTCGAATCAACGAAGGCAGACATCTCAATTGCTAATACTGAATTCTCTTTAGATTCCATTGAAGGATCATTTGTGAGTTTTTGCATCGCAACGTCGTATGCAAATTGAACGTATTTTGAATCTCTAGGTAGCCGCCCTAATTTCAAATCACCTTGACCAGATTGGATTCCTCCCAAAATATGACCAGCGCCACGTAATTCTAAATCAATTTCAGCTAATTCAAAACCATCATTTGTAGTTTCCATTGCTTCTAAACGATTTTGTGCACTTATTGTCTCTTTAGAAGTCAATAAATAACAATAAGCATTATCCGATCCTCTACCCACTCTTCCTCGCAATTGGTGTAGTTGACTCAGACCAAAACGATCGGCATCTTCAACAACCATAACCGATGCATTTGGGACATCTACTCCAACTTCAATAACGGTTGTTGAAACAAGAACATCAATCTTTCCACTTCCAAATTCGGCCATGATAATTTCTTTATCTTCTGAGCTCATCTGACCGTGAACGAGACCAAGCTTTAGACCGCTAAGCTGATTGTTACGAAGCTCATCTACATGCGCAACAGCACTGGTCGCTTGAACTTTTTCTGAATCGCTAACTAATGCACATACGACATATGCCTGGCGCCCAGCTTTTACTTCTTCTCTGATGCGAGCATACGCACTATCTACTTCTTTGTTAGTTCTAGCAATTTTAGTTTCTACTGGTTTACGCCCTTTTGGCATATCTGTCATTACCGTATTTTTTAAGTCACCAAAGTAAAGCATCGCAGCGGTTCTAGGAATTGGTGTAGCGCTCATAACAATCATGTGCGGAGTCAGCCCCCCACGGCTAAGTAATTGAGATCTTTGCTCAACTCCAAATCTATGCTGCTCATCTATTATAACTAAAGCAAGGTTTGAGAATTCCCATTCGTTATACAAAAGTGCATGAGTTGTAATAAGAACATCACATGTACCATTTTCGACCATCTTTTCAATACGATCTCGATCTTGAGAGCTGGTGGAATTACTCAACATTTCGACATTAACCGGTCGAGAACCTAAAAGGTTAGTTTCGTCCTTAATAGTCAAACCCTCAAATGATAACCGAGCATTTTTATAATGCTGTTTTACCAACACCTCTGTTGGAGCCATGATTACAGATTGTGCTCCACTGCCAACCGCCCTAAGCGTAGCGGCAAATGCTACAACCGTTTTCCCAGAACCAACATCACCTTGCAACAAACGATGAGCAGGATTAAGGGCATCTAAATCGGAATCTATTTCTTCAATTGCAAGAAGCTGAGAATTAGTAAGTTCAAATGGAAGCGATTTTAAATATGTTCTTTCCAAAAAATCTTCTGAAAGTTTTTGAGACTTAAAATATTTTTCGTGCTTTAAATACCTACCGATCAATACCATTTGGAGCATCAAAAATTCATCGAATCGCAAACGTCTTGCTGCTTGCCTTGCATCTTCTTCACTCTCTGGTTGATGAATGTTCTTATAGCTTTGCGATCTTTTTATGAGTTTAAGTTCTTCTAAAACTGCGGGTTCTAGTATCTCATCTAGGTCTTGCGCATATTTGATGACCTCTTTTATTATTGTTCTAACATTCCAAGTCGACAAATCTGCCTTAGTGCTTTGTGGATATATAGGGATAATCGAACCCGTCTTGTCTGACTCTTCATCTTCTTTAATTATGTCAACTACTGGATTAACAATTTGTGGCTGGCCCCTATATTCATCCATCTTTCCAAAAAACGCAGCCTGTGTGCCTACCTTTAGTTGTTTGGCACGCCAAGGCTGATTGAAAAACGTTATTTTTACTCTTGATGTTTCATCAGAAACTATACCTTCAACCATTGTCTTACGATTTTTCATTCTCCTAGTAGAAATTGCTTCAACAGTGGCATAAATAGTTGCCTGTTCTCCTGGAAACAATTCTCCAATACTTACTTGTCGTGTACGATCTAAATATCTTCGCGGATAATAATTTAGTAAATCATCTACACTCTCTAACCCGGCTGCTTTAGCCTTTTCAAGCAGAGATGGGCCTATGCCCTTAATGTCATTTAATTTCATTTCCGCCAAATCGTGACGCGTATAGCCCATTGCACTAGGCTAATTGCATGCAAGGTGTAATCATATCTTTTGATCCAACAAATGCAATCGGTACGATAATGGTCGACACTCCTGATCGGTCTAAATATCCGCTTGCACAAGGCTCATTAGACAGTTCGATCTTTAAAACTGTTCGGCAAGGTCAAAGGGTAAATTTTGATTTAAATGACGAAAACCATGCTGTTAACATCAGAATCGGCTCTGAAGTTGACATGGGTATTTCTACCGCTCGAGTTTAATTGTACCCTTTGCCTGGCCTGGCCCGGCATAAAGGACATCTACACAATTTCAACACAAGTGTTATTTCCTATTAGATTTTCCAGTTATTGTAGATAAAACGAATTCATTAAGAGTAAGGGACAAACATGCCGCAACAAGCCCAAGTTAAAAAAGTAGCCCCAGTAACCCAAAATACTCATTTGCTCAACTGGGTTAGAGATATTGCAACTCTTACCCAACCAGATCAAGTTGTGTGGTGTGATGGTAGTGAAGAAGAAAAAGATCGTTTAATTGAAGAACTTATCGATAAAGGCACACTTACTAAATTAAACGAAGAACTGCGTCCGGGCAGCTACTGGGCAACTTCTGACCCAAGCGATGTTGCCAGAGTAGAAGATAGAACTTTTATATGTTCAGAAAAAGAAGTCGATGCTGGACCAACCAATAATTGGATGGACCCAAAACAAATGCAAGAAATCCTCCATCAAAAATTTGCTGGTTCAATGGCGGGTCGCAAAATGTATGTGGTTCCATTTTGTATGGGGCCACTAGGTTCCCCTCTTTCATATATTGGTGTAGAAATTACAGACTCAGCTTATGTCGCCCTATCTATGCGCACGATGACTCGGATGGGTAAAGCAGTTCTAGACCAGCTCGGCGATTCAAAAGAATATGTCCAAGCAGTCCATAGCGTAGGTATGCCACTAGTTGATGATAATGGTAAAGAGATAGAGGATGTATCTTGGCCATGCAACAAGGAAAAATATATAACTCATTTTCCTGAATCTAGAGAAATATGGTCATATGGATCAGGATATGGCGGTAATGCTCTCCTTGGTAAAAAATGCTTTGCACTACGAATAGCAAGCGTAATTGCCCGAGATGAAGGCTGGCTTGCAGAGCACATGCTAATTATAAAAGTGACATCGCCAAAAGGTGAAGTTCATTATATGGCTGGAGCATTCCCAAGTGCTTGTGGCAAAACAAACTTAGCAATGGTCGTTCCAAGCCTGCCTGGCTGGAAGGTTGAAATGATCGGTGACGACATAGCTTGGATGAAAATCGGTCCTGATGGAAGACTTCGGGCTATCAATCCAGAATATGGCGTCTTTGGGGTTGCACCTGGGACATCAGAAAAAACAAATCCAAATGGTCTAGGTACTCTCACTGAAAACACAATCTTCACTAACACAGCACTGACACAAGATGGAGATGTCTGGTGGGAAGGCCTCACTAAAGAAGTTCCAGAAAACCTAACCACTTGGAAACACGAAAAATTTGATCCAACCTCTGGAGAACCTGCGGCACATCCAAACTCACGTTTCACTGCCCCAGCATCACAATGTCCTTCTATTGCTCCTGAATGGGAAGATCCTGCCGGTGTCCCGATCAGTGCAATCTTGCTTGGTGGACGACGGGCAACAAGTGTCCCATTGGTCTATGAAGCATACGATTGGGAACATGGAGTATTCATTGCTAGTGCAATTGCATCAGAAAAAACTGCTGCAGCTGAAGGTACGGTTGGTGAAGTTCGAAGAGACCCTATGGCCATGCTTCCATTCTGCGGGTACAACATGGGCGATTATTTCAAACACTGGCTTTCGTTCTCTGAAAAAATGGATAAAGAAAAAATGCCACGGATATATGGTGTTAACTGGTTCAGAAAAGCAGACGGTACTGGCGAATTTCTTTGGCCAGGATTTGGAGACAACATACGTGTTCTAAGTTGGATTGTAGATCGGATTGAAGGTCGAACCCAAGGTGTTAAAACTCCTGTAGGAATCGTTGCTCAAGCCGAAGAAATAAATTCAGACGGACAACTTCAAACAGATTTAATTACTCGTGCTCTTGCGGTAAGGAAGTCTCAATGGATTACAGAATGCGAATTGATAGAAAAACATTTTGAAACTTTTTCTAACCGCTTACCCGAAGAACTAACAGCACAGCTTAAAGACCTTGTGTCTAGGGTAAATCAGATGTCTGAAGAGGTAATATGACGAGCACGCACAACACGGCTATGCTGAAGATATGACAGTATCAGCATATATTCTCATCCAAGCAGAAGTTGGTGTAGCACTCGACGTAGCAACATCGGCTAAAAACCTAAACGGGGTTGTTTTTGTTGACGCAATTACAGGACCTTACGATGTACTTGTAAAAGTTGAAGCCCAAACAATGGATGAGTTGGGAAAGAGTGTCGTTTCAGATGTCCAAAAAATTCCTGGAATCACTAGGACACTCACCTGCCCTATCGTAAATCTTTAAACAAGTTAATGAGAAACAATCTTTTTTGATTCTCTGCGTTCTTGTCTTGCTAACGCGATGTCTATGAGGTCTTCTAAAAGTTTGGCGTAGCTCTTTCCTGAGTATTCGAACAATTTAGGAAACATTGAAATCGGTGTAAACCCAGGGATAGTATTTAATTCGTTGACCATCCAGGCACCAGTTCCTTTTTCGTAAAAGAGATCTACACGCGCCATTCCGTCACAACAAAGTGCCTTATACGCTCGTAATGCCAGGTCTTGGGCTACAGCCATTTCTCTTTCTTCTAATGGCGCTGGAATCCTTAGCTCTGCTGTCTCAGTTACATATTTGTCATCGTATGAGTAAAACTCTTCACCAGGAACAATTTCGCCTGGTACACTAACTTGAAGATCTTGATCTCCCATTACAGACATTTCAATTTCTCTAACATCTACAGCTTTTTCAACTAAAATCCATTCATCGTAGATAAGTGCTATTTCAATTGCATCAGCAAGTTCATCTCTGTCATGTGCTTTCGTTATCCCGACAGATGACCCCATGTTTGCAGGTTTAACGAAACATGGATACGAGATTATCGATTCGACTTTATCAACAAAACCTACAAGCTCATTTTCACGCGTATAAATAAATGGAACAGTAGGAATTAATTGTGCGGTCAGCATATTTTTGGCTGCAATTTTGTTCATGCAAAGCGCAGACCCTAAAACCGAAGTTCCAACATATGGAATATTGCACATTTCAAGAAAACCCTGGATGGTTCCATCTTCTCCGTATGGCCCATGCAACATTGGAATAACTAGATCTATCTTATTCCCACCAATTTCAATTGTTCCTGAGCGATCGACTATGTCGCTACCTTCCAATGAAAGAGTTTTGGGCAAATCAAATCTAGAAACTTTAAGTTGTTTATATGTCTCTTCAGCGAGAAGCCACTCTCCATTTTCTTCAATAACAATTGGAAGAACTTCATATTTTTCTGGATCAAGATTTTGCAACACAGCTCTAGCACTCACAGCAGAAACATCACGCTCAGCGCTTTGACCTCCATATATAACTGCAACACGAAGTCGGCTTGATTTTTTAGTATCGTCCATCTAACTATTTTACACAATAGGTATGAATTCGTCTAAGAGGAGTTTTAATCTAGCTCTATAAAAGTACTAACAACGCAGTACGTAGGCCCATTGCGCCTATAAATAGGGATGATACTCCATAAATCAATACCCTCTTATTAGATAGTTGATTCCTATATGACCAGATGACTGTTGCAATCGCGAATAGTAGAAAACCATAAAAATAGTGAAAGCCTTTCCCTTCACCGACCTCGTATCCGGACATATAAACTGACACTCCCAGAAAAGCTTGGATAACAATTGTTATCCAACCTAAATATACTGGCCAAAAAAATCTTTTATTACGTTGTAAATGTTTATATTTCAAAGAGAAAAGCATCCACATCCCTGCAAATAAATTTATTGCAATGGTGGCATATGCCATATCGTGGTGGAATCTGTATATCTCATCCATAATAAATCCGCTACATCTGATCCAGAAGATTTTGTTTCTTCTCTAAGAATTCTGCTTCAGTAATAATATTCTGGTCACGTAGCTGGGCAAGTTTTTCGATTTGTTCTGGGATAGATAACATTTTGGTTCCACCACCCGATATTTCTAATCCTTCAGTTGCATAGCGTGCCGTTTTTCGATCGTTAGTTTCTCGACATCTATTTATTTCTTGTTGAACTGCATCTGGATGTCTAACATCTCTAAATGTACTTCGTCCTTCTTCTCCAGCAGACTCGATGACTAAAGTTCCAGCACCAATTAATCGTTCAAAGATTGATTGTACAAAGTTAATGTTATTTACCCTTTCCAGAGGTATTTCAATACCATTTTTTGCGATAACACCACTTCGGTAAATTATACGATCACTTGTTACAACGAACAAAGTAAAAATCCATTGCAGGTACGCTGCTACAAGAACAATCATCCAAACAAAAGCCACTAACAACCAAACATAAAGAGACATTTTCTGGAGAGACAAATTTAAAAAATCAGTTGAAGACGCCGATGTAGACGAGCTACCGTCTGGCAGATATGTAATAAAAATAATTCCTACTAGAAGAATAAAACCAAATAGAAAATTCTTTGCAAAATACCACCAATGCGGCCTTAGGTCTAAAGATAGCTCTTCACCTTCATTTAATAGTTCTCTTGGATATGCCATATATAAAGTCTAGCTTGAAAATAACCAAAAGTAATAGAGAGAACAAAGATTTTTCTAATTTTTATATATTTTTCGTGCGTGTACTTCCCTAGAGCTCTCCACACGATCTATAAATACCTTACCGTTAAGATGATCTACTTCGTGTTGGAAAACTCTTGCTTCAAAACCCTCGGCTTGACAAATTATCTCATTTCCATTCTCATCTACACCTCTCAACAAGACTTCTGTTGATCTTGAAACATCGCCGGTAAAGTTAGGGACGCTCATACAACCTTCTCGTTTCTTTTCATATTCGCCAATTAATTCGAGTTCAGGATTTATGACAACAATACGTCCAAATTTGCTCTCACATTTAGGATTTTTAGATGCATCGGCAACAAAAATATTTAAGTGTGATCCTATTTGATTTGCTGCCAGACCAACACAATGACCATAGGAATCCATAGTATCCAATAGCTTGGCAATCAACTCCTTAACTTTAGGATCACCAAAATCTGCGACTTTGATACATTTTTGCCGTAGAATATTTTGTGGATATAAAACTATTTGGTGGTTACACATTTTTATAAATCAATACTCTCCACTTTGCGGAAAAGTACATCGCCCACAAAACCACTTGAGACAGATTTAATTTCTGAAACGATTTCTACTTCATTTTGAATTGGTACATCAACATCTAAAAACATTGTAAATACCTCGGTTGCGTTATCTCTTCGAGTCGAACAATCCACGATATTTGCACCATAGTTACCTAAGGTTTTTGTAATTCTTGCTACAATCCCCGGCGTATCACGCACACTTAGCTGAAGCATATAGCGTGAAGTGGTTGTCTCATCTTTACCTATGGAACTACCATCAGAATCACTAGCAGATACACTTATATCAAAACCGATGAGTTTATTACTCTTCTTTAGGTCATCCTCGATAAAAGACAAATCCATTTCCTCTAAAGATACGACCAGAATCATCGCAAAATGACCTTGAAGGATCGTCATTGAAGCATCTTCAATATTAACTTGATGGGCAATTAACACTGAAGTAATCTCAGCGATAATCCCAGGAGAATCTTTACCAAATATAGATATAGCACATTGCATAGATAAGATGTTAGAACTAATTGAGTGTCCATGTGACGACTCATCCATTTTGATAGTAACTTTGTTGAATGCAAAGCACCCAAATATCGATAAATCTCGATAATTTAGATGAAGCACAACGGTTAGCTGTACTAAGTGATTCGACCAGACTTTGTATTGTTGCTCCTGCAGGATCGGGGAAAACCCGAGTAATGGTTAAAAGAATTGAACATCTCTGCAAAATTAAAGCATGCCTGCCAAGCCAAGTAGTAGCGATAACTTTTACACGTAAAGCTGGCTTTGAGTTAGCGCACAGACTTGCAAAAACTTTTCCTACCGAAACTAGAGAACGTCCTTTCGTAGGAACTCTACATTCCTTTGCTTTAAGCGAACTCGCCAGATTCCATGAAGATTCTCGGACAAAACTTGATACTTTGCTAGAAGATCCAACTTCTTTTTTAAAAAAAATTCAGGTTGCAAATGCTGCCAAAGTGATGCGTGCCATTTCTTGGTGTAAAACACGGCTTATGGGACCAAACGATATCAATGAAGAAACTATTAGATTTATAAAGAGGGCCACGCATATAAGCAATTCGAGTTTTGACGCCACAACCTTTCGCGAGATATACAATAAATACCAACGTGAATGTATAAAACATCGGCTAATGGATCATGATGAAGTTCTTCTTCAATACCACAAAAAACTCTGTAACGAGTCCTACGTTCAAACCAGACGTTATCTATATCGACATATTTTTGTAGATGAATTTCAAGATACCACCCCACTGCATATGGAGATATACAAAAGCTTGGTGGGACCCAGCGGAGCAATCAGTGTAGTTGGTGATCCAGACCAATCAATTTTTTCTTTTGCAGGTGCGAGCGATAAATATATAAATAATTTTCAAGATTTTTTTCCTGGAGCACATACTGTTTTCTTAAACACAAACTATCGTTCCACAAAAGCCAATGTTGAAGTCGCAAGAAGTGTCCTAAAACAAAGTGGAAATATCGATATCATAAAAGCCCCTCGAAGTTCTACATCTCTACCAAGCGTCCATGTGTTCTCAGATGAACAAGCTGAAAGCCAAGGGATAGTTGACATAATTTCTAATGCTCATGCTAGAGGAATCGCGTTGAATGAAATTGCTGTCCTGGTACGCACCAATGCCCAAAAAGATTCAATCGTACACGCAGCTAAACAGCTTGGCTTGCCGTTAAATAGAGGTAGACAAATAATTGCTGATCCGGTTGCTAACGAAGTATGGAAAACAATCGTTTCGTTAAGAAAAAAACGACGATGGAAATCCATTTATGACGCACTAGATGACATCGACGGCGCTCAAGTTATAACAGGAGAGCTAGATTCTGAACATAAAGATTTATTTTCTAAGCTCAGAAGATCTGCCCGTGAATACATGGAATTATTTCCAAATGATAGACATGGTGACGTAAACGGTTTCTTCGAATTTATCGAATATTCTTTAACTGCAAATAGTGATTCAACAAAAGGATTTTCTCTACTTAGCTTTCATCAGGCAAAAGGACTTGAGTTCAATACTGTCATCGTTTCCGGCTTCGAAAAGGGATTAGTCCCATTATATAACGACAAAATTCGTAAAGCAGAAGAAGCCCGATTGGCCTATGTTGCGATGTCTAGAGCTATAAATGAATTGCACATCACTCGAGCTTGTGTACGAATGAGACATAACGGCCCAGTTGTTACACAACCGTCAGAATTCCTTAAACCAATTCAAGAAAATATCACCCAAATCGATATCCGGAACGACATTCTCACGCCACAAGAAGCCATTAAACGTATTTCGGACATTCGAACGAAGTACCTGATAAAAAAACTTTAAACCAGGTCTTGACTCATTGATGATTTAATAGGAGTATGATCTTAATAGACATCTACAAGAGTGGAGGCTGCCATGAGAAGCCCGTTTGAAACCCTTTCAGAAGTTGACGATTCTTGGGCATACCCCGACCAAGATTCTCTTACATCATTTACATCACACGACGTTGAAGATCCAACGAGTGATGACGACTATTTCGAACTTCGTGCCGACCCTAATGCATATGCATTTTTATCAGCAGCTGAATACGATGTGATAGATAAGCGATTTGGTCTTAGTGGAGACGCAACCTCGATGAAAGATATAGCATATGAGCTTGGAGTAACCCATGGAGAAGTTCGTGAAGTTCTAGGATCAGCATTATCAAAAATGCGTATTAACCTTAAAGATCACGACTAAATCTATAAATCGTTAGAACAATAACCCCACATACCGACTCGATTGTTTTTTGCCTCTACTTCTAGTTTCGAATGGATGTTGGCATATCGAGTGTTTGGCTCTATAGTCAAAACTTTTGCAAAACCTCTTTTTATTAGCTCATCATTAAATCGAATATCGCCAAAATATACATAGGCAAGTACACGTCCGTATTTATCTTTACGTTCTACATCATATTCAAGAGATACTTCTTTTTTGTCTAAATTTGTTCTCGTAAAGTTTTCTGCTTCTACGCCAAAACAGCCTACAGGTTTAGTTGGATGGTGAGTTTCTGGCGTATCTACACCAATGAGACGGATTCTTTCGTGACTACCGTTTGAAAATTCCACAGTAATCGTATCCCCGTCTGAGACTTTGATCACTTGAGCTTGTGTTTTCGATATGCTCCCTTTCCCAATAGAATTTCCTAAATAGATCGAAAAAGCAATTATTAATAAAACAATTAGCAGTTGTAGCACCGAAAATCGACGTATGGGAGATTTTTTTCGATAACCTGTACGCATGAGTTTATCCAAATCAAAACGCTTGGCTATTTTAGGTATAGTTGTGCTCTTTGCTTTCCTTGTTTTTGTCATAACAGGATGCTCCCAGCTTTCTGCAAAAGAGTCAACAATTGACAAGAAATTTTCTGCAATGTTACCCGAATTAAATCTACGGTACGAAAAACTTGGGAGCACTCTCGAATTAGCTCAAGCTATCGGGGGCGAACGCCAAGTAGTCAGTGAAGGTCAAAAAGCTTTAAAGATCTATACTAAAGCAAAAGCAGACAAAGACGAGCGAAAACAATTAGAGAGCGCGAGAGAATTAGAAAACATTATTGGACGCCTTCGTGCTAGCACTCTATCTTCACCAAAACTGTCTGCTTCCGAAGAGCTTAGGGTTTTAATGGATGAACTCGAAACCTCCGTTCCAAGCTCAAGCGTAACAAAACCTTACCAAAACGCCGTAAAAGATTTTGAACAGGCACGAACATCGTGGAGGCTTTTTATTTCTGCTGTAATCGGTGGCTACTCGGCCCCAAGCCAACTCGAGTTTTCACAAAAAACCAATAGTTAAGAGGTACGCGTTGGTCAAAAATATTGTTGCATGTGTCGGTGGTGGACAACTCGCACAGATGTTAGGTCAGGCCGGAAAAGGATTAGAGATAACCCTACGAAGCGCGGCCAAACCAGATTCTTGTGCCTTTAGTGACTGCGAACCTTTTGTAGAAAATCTCTTTGATCAAGAAAATTTTACATCATTCATTAAAGATGTTGATATTTTCACATTTGAATCAGAACACGAAGGTTTAGAGTTTTCTGACAAAGTGTTAATGAACAATGTGCCTATTTACCCTCCCGCAGATTTTGTAAAGATCGCTGGAGATCGATTCCTTGAAAAAAGCTATTTATCCAATCTAGATATTCCGACTGCACCTTTTGAACTAATCGACACCGAACTCAATATCAAAGAATTAGAGATTTTTCTGACTGATTTGTTTTCTTCGAAAACCCTAAGCCCAAATGGCTTAGTCGTAAAAACTCGACATGGTGGTTATGACGGCAAGGGCCAATGGGTAATATCAAATGCCCACGAGAATGATTTTAACGAACTAAGCAAAGAGATCCACAGCGTAATTAAATCTCCAGGATGTATTGTTGAAGGTCTTATAGATTTTTCGTTGGAATGTTCAATAATTGCCGCACGTTCAACAAAAGGTGAATTTGCTAGTTGGCCACTTACACGCAACGAGCACCAGAATTCGATTCTTCGATTCTCATACTCTCCCATTTTGGGGTTAGACAATTTAGAAGATCTTGAAATTCAAGCGATGCATATTGCTCAAACACTTTGTGAACAGAGCAACTATATAGGAACTATTGCGGTTGAATGTTTTGTAGCTAATAATGGACTAGTGGTTAATGAAATAGCTCCTAGAGTTCATAATAGCGGCCATTGGACTATAGAAGGATCAAAAACAAGCCAATTCGAACAACACTTAAGAGCTATAACAGGGATGGAATTAGGCGACACAAGCTGTTCTGGATTTAGTGCAATGATCAATCTTGTTGGTGTCGAAATTGATGCCAAACGATTTGAAAATCAGGAAGGAATCTTTCTTCATTGGTATGGTAAACAAGTACGCAAAGATCGCAAAGTTGGACACTTAACTATTATTGGTTCTTCTATTGAACAATTAAACGAGCGGACTAAAAAAGCTCTAGAACTTATCTAGTCGTTTTTAGATTCACCCTTCTTCGCAACAGAAATAAGCTTCCATGCACCAGGCAATAGGAGTCCTGCTGTGAAAGCTTTTAAGAGATCTCCAAATAGAAATGGGACAACGCCAAGCGCCATTGCACTCTTAGGCCCCTCGAAGACTGGGAGGTTCAAGACATGCGCTAACCAAAGTGCACCAAAAGCATAAATGATTATGGTACCCAAAAGGAAAGATCCAATGGCACTGGAAACATGCCTATCTTTTCCCCTCTCAGCTAAAAATCCAATCAATGCGGAAGCAAAAATAAAACCGACAATATATCCACCGGTATAACCCTTGAGAATATCCCAACCAGAAGCCCCTTGTGTATAAAACGGTAAACCGACTGCTCCCATTATTAAATAGAGAATTTGTGAACTAGCTCCAAGACGAAAACCTAAAGCAGCACCACTCAATAACACACCCAACGTTTGCCCAGTTACTGGTACTGGGGTGAAGCTAAGAGTAAAAGAAAATTGCGCTAATGCAGCTGTCAAAAGTGCAAAACCTATTACCAGTGCAACATCAATAGAAAGTGCGACCACACGGGCATTCGAACCTTTTGTTGATGGAATTAAATGCCTAAGTGTTCCTGGGTAGTTAAGAGTTGTAGTTGTCATAGTCGAATAACTTAATCTGCAAGTAGCAGTCATTTATAACGATGAGTTAGCCATTGTTTGCAATCTCCTAAAGGTTGCCACCCACGGGGTTGTACCCAAAAAAAACGGAAAAAAAAAATTAACGTGTGTGATGTTAAAACCCCCGGGGAAAAAAAAGATTTTTTTTA
>CAUJDU010000022.1 GCA_963169585.1 Actinomycetota bacterium
GAGATGTTTCGACAAGCATCAAAAATTGCACACAAGCTAGTTACAAAACTTATAAAAAAGCCTTTGGAAATGGATTTTGTTTGCTTGAACGTGAATATCCCTAAAGGTGCGAATGAAGATACGCCAATTGAGATTGCTAAACAAGGAAGACAGGATCGTTGGATGTGGAAAAAACCTCAAGCACGTGATTTTTCTAAGCCTTTCCAAATATATTGTGACAATATTGAAGATCCTAAGTGGGACCTTGGGAGTGACAACTATATTTTATTAACGAAAGGCCATGTTGCGATTACACCTTTGACATACATTATGGATGCAGATTCAAGTGTCGAAATCGATGAAGTTGGTCTAAAAGAATTAACTAGAGGTCTGCTTCCTGACGAAACCTGAAATGCGTAGCGTGTTTGTTTGGTTAGGTCAGACCTCCAGGAGATTATAATTCCAGTATGCAAGTTTCATTTTATATTGACCCAATTTGTCCTTGGTGCTGGATTACCAGTCGGTGGATGGCCGATGTTGCTAAAGATCGTGACTTGGATGTGATTTTCAAATCTTTTAGTTTGGCTATAAAAAACAATTTTTTACATTCAGATTCTGATTCACCATATGCTGAACCATCACGCGCAACACATCGCATCTTGCGGGTAATGGAAGCTGTGCGTAAAGAATACTCTAATGAGATGGTGTCGAATCTCTACACGCAAGTTGGATATAAAATTCATCATGAAGGTGAAAAAACTTTTGAATGGCTTAGCTTTGTTTTAGATTCCCTTAAAATCGATACGGCTCTTTTGGAAGCTCAAGATGATGAAAGTTATGATGAAATCATAAAAGCGTCAATGGAAGAAGCTTTTGAGGTTTGTGGAACAGATATTGGTACACCTATTTTAAGGATTGAATCCGAAGATGGACCCCGGGGTTTCTTCGGCCCTGTAATTTCTGAACTCCCTGGCCATAGCGAAGGGTTAGCTCTTTGGGATGGAATTTCAGCAATGATATCTTTCCCTAACTTCTTTGAACTGAAGCGAACCCGTAATGTGGAACCTGATATAACTTCGACACAACGATTATTTGAAAACTAGAATACGTAGATGTCTCATTATCTGGTATTTGGATTAGCGTCAATTATTGCATTAGCGATACCTGGCCCAGATTTTTTGCTTGTTTTTCAAACATCATTGTCGAAAGGTAAGCTTGCGGGTGTATATAGCGCTGTAGGGATATCTTTAGGACTATGTGTTCATGGGCTAGCAGCTACTGTAGGTCTATCGGCACTTATGTTGAAATCGGCACAAGCATTTGAAGTTATTAAATGGGCTGGAGCTGCCTACTTGGTTTATTTAGCAGTTGTATTACTAAAGGATATTTTCTCTAAGGACAGAGACTCGCAAGAAATATTGATGAATGCTCAACTTAGTGATATGTCACCAAGACGATATATCCTTCGAGGATTTTTAACTAATGTCTTAAATATTAAAGCAGCAATGTTTTTTGTTGCGATAGTTCCACAGTTTATTGTTCCTGGATCTAGTACAACAATTCAATTATTAATATTTAGTTTGATTCAAGTTATGGCCGCTTTGCTCTGGTTTTCTTTAGTTGCATTAGCAGTAAATAAAATTGGTGTTTTCTTACGAAGGAAAATTGTTAAACGTTGGCTAGACAGTGCAACGGCAGCAATCTTTATAGTATTAGCTGCAAAGTTGGCTTCAACTCACCGTAACTAAAAGGATAAATTCCAAGGAGAATACCGGCATGAAGGATAAGCCACTAATTTTGGTTGTCAATGATGACGGTATTGAATCAGCAGGGATCATTGAACTTGCTCACCAAATGCGCTCTCTAGGTGATGTGCTTTTAGTTGCCCCAAATAGAAAGCATTCTGGTGCTGGACGAGGGTTTCCTAGAGGACATAATTATCCTTGGAGTGGTGTAATTGAAGAAAGAGTTTTTGAACTTAGTGATGGTGAACCTTTGAAAGGCTATGCAGTTGACGGTACACCGGCAGCATGTGTTGTCCATGGCGTATTTGAAATTGCAGATCAAGAACGTCCACCGGATATTTGTGTTAGCGGCGTTAATTGGGGAGCAAATGTAGGTTTAGGTTTGTATGCTTCAGGAACTGTGGGTGCTGCAATGGAAGCTGCAAATACTGGGATTCCAGCTTTGGCTATTTCTAAAATTCTTCCCAACGATCGGCCTGTAACTTTTGATGAAAAGCGGGCGATGATGAGAGTGGCCGCCAAAAAAGCAGTTGGTATTGCGGGTGCTGTTCTAGAGCGTCAAGATCTTAAACGACATTTTTGTTTGAATATCAACGTACCTGACGAAGCAACAGACGACACAGAAGTTGTTATTGCCGATTTAGCTCAAACTACAGGTTGGAGATGGAATCGCATAGAGCGCACAGATTTTACGAAACCACATGAACTTACATTTAGCTTTCACACTGACTTTAATCCTGTTAAGGGGACCGATATGCATGAAGTGTTTGTTAACGGGAGAATTGCTGTCACGCCTTTGTCTCCAGCAATGCAGGATCATGATTTATCTAGAAGTGTGCTGAAGAGAATAATTGGCCAATAAGTCTTTTTGACCGACATTAACTTGCTATAAAAAAGACATAGTTCTTTTTTACTAGAAGAATGTTATTTTATAAATGCATTCTTATTTCTTGCCCCGGAAGTATGCATTATGAATACAATAACTTTAAGTCATATTCGAAACACCCGTTTGGTTACCTTTCTTTCACTTAGTTCCATTTTGATATTCTCATTAGTTTTTTCAGTAGGTATTTTTGCTGCTGAACCAAGCGCAATCGAAGTTAAAGTAGCTTCTAATTCAGAAAGAACTAGTCCTAGAGATCTAAATAGTGCACAAATATCTGGATCAGCTTATGTTTTTGTTAATACGCCAAAAGCCGCTTACGTCGAATTTAGAATCGACAATAAGCTTATTGTGACAGAAAAGAAGGCTCCATATGATCTAGGAACAACCGAAAAAGATAACAGTGCGCGAGCATATAATTTTGAAAAACTTGCTAATGGGGTTCATACGCTCAGAGTCACAGTAGTCTATGGGTTCTTCAGTTGGAAAAATGTTGATGTTAAATTCACAAAAGTATCACTAAAAACACCACCAGATATTACAGAACCTGTTGCTCCAATAGTAACTGTGCCAACAACACCCTTTACACAACCACCAGCTACTACACAAACAACAAAACCTCAACAAACGCATCAAACCAAAACAGCTCGCGAATGGGTGATATATGCAAGCAGCCAAGAGACTCCAAACGTTGAATTGTATATGTCAAAACTTGATGGAACACAAAAAACAAGAATGACTAATGATCCCCGATACTCAAACGCATGGCCAAGAGTAACGCCTGACGGTAAAACAATCTTTTTTTACCGCGTTCCACCAAACACGCTTACAAGCAACTATTTTGCTTATTCGATGTGGAGAATGAATATCGATGGAACAGGTTTAACAGAGATATTCCCACAAGGTTATAATGGCTGGTGGCTCCAAGGTCATGTTGATATTTCACCTGATGGCCGAATGCTCGTTTTTGCTGCACAGGTTCCTTTTAAGGGAATAGTGATGTATACATCTGATTTAAACGGACAAAATCTTAAAGAGATACCTTCTAAAACAACTTCTCTTGTTGATCCATCTTGGACGCCAGATGGTCGGATACTTTTTACAGCGGTTCCTGCAGGTGCAGAAAATGTTGGAAGCTCATACGAAGTTTATGTTACAACTGTTCAAGGTAAAGGTGAGCAAAGGCTAACTTTTGATAATTTTAGAGATCATGATCCGATCATGTCTCCTGATGGAAAAAAGATTGCTTTTCTTACTCACTCTGATCCGAATTATCAATATCCAGGTAAATGGACTCAAAGGATAATGAATTCTTACGGTTCACAGGTACGCACTCTAATCGGACCAGATCATTTTTCGGCAAACCCATATTGGATTGATAACGAAACTACAATTTATGGTTATTGGGATTGGGAAAAAGTAGGTTGGGGTTTAAAGATCTCACGAATCGATGGTTCTAAAACCGATATTTTTGTCCCAGCGCAAGGACCAAAAGGGCTATTTGTAACTGCCGATGTGCAAGATCCGTTTGCATTTAATAGATAAAGCACAGTTATTATTTCTTTACTAGATAGATGTATCTGATAGATTCTTTGGACCGTAAGGGCGATTGGCTCAGCCTGGTTAGAGCGCTTCCTCGACATGGAAGAGGTCACAAGTTCGAATCTTGTATCGCCCACTGTTATTTACCGAGCGCTTCCTCACTGCGATATTGGGTCAGAGGTCACAAGTTCGAATCTTGTATCGCCCACTGGTATTTCCCTACTTTGGTGCGATTTTTGTACGCTATAGAGCAGGAAATAGCACCAAAGCATCAAAATTTATATAGCAGCCAGGAGCCGGAAATCACTGCAAATGGTTTTTGTCCATTGATTTCATAATCGACTTCGTTTAACCCAATGTTATTTGCAAGGTACGTAGAAACAGCTAGTACCCCTTCGACTTTGGACAATTTGTTGATAGCTCCTTGACCTCTAGTAAAAATTCCGATCGATTTAAATCCATAAGCTTGTGGATAATAAATAGTTCCACCTTCAACCCAATAAGCAATAGTAGGAGAAGGTAAATCATTTTTTTCAACATACGCCTTTAACAGTTTTTGGCCCTGACCCCAATCAACATTGGAACCTGCAAAAGTTTTATAACCACTATTTTTACTTCCCCCAAACTCATTTACATACGGAATATAGCTTGGAAAGAAATAAATCAAAGTGAAAGCATAATAAATAGTAAAGATAGGAATTAAGACATGGGAAATTCTAAAGGTTCTAATCAGTCTTACGCTTGCGTATCCAGCAAAAATGAAAATAAAAGGGTAAATTAAAAAGAGGTATCTGATTCCCCAATTTAATGTTGAATAACTAGCGATTGACCCTAAGAAAATAATAGGAAATACAACATGAAGATTCAAATCTTTTGAACGATGAGATTTTATAAACAAGAAAACTAAACCGACTGCAATCATTGCCAAGAGTGGGAGCGGACTTTTCATCAAGAAACTAAAAGGTAAAAACCAACGTTGACCTGTGCTGTAATGAGTGCCGGCAATATACGTAGATTTGTTTACTCCGTATCTATCAAGTCCAGACTGCATAGTATCTAAAAAGTGACTAGGGAATAATCCATCGCTTTCAGGCGATGAGCCTTCAACCATTAAATAAACAGCCCATATAGTTGCGATAGTTCCAAGTGCGATTAGAGAACTATGAATACATAAATTTTTCATAAATTTAGCAATATTCATTTTCTTCTTGTATCCACTACCAACAAGAAGTGCAACAATTACAGGTAAGAATGCTAGAGCTGAAGCTTTAGACGATAAGGCGAGCCCTAACGCTATCCCTGGAAGCAAAAACAGCCAATATTGCTGCTTCCTAATTCCTAGATAAAGAAACATGGAGCAAAATGTTAAAAAAGTAGCAGCTGGTAAATCAAAAGTGACTAAATGACTGTAGGCAATCATCGTAGGATCAAGACAGAAAAAAGCTAACGCACTAAGCGCAACTGCCTTTCCAAACATCATTCTAGAAAATAAGAAGATGGCCAAAGCCAGACCAACAGATAACAGGACTATAGGAATTCGTGCCCAAAAAGTAATTGATTCATGGTTATTATCTTTAAATAACGTATCCCTACCAAATTTCCATTGTTCACTAAACCTCCAAGAAAATGATGACGTATTTATATTGGAG
>CAUJDU010000023.1 GCA_963169585.1 Actinomycetota bacterium
GGAACGAGAAATATATGCGAGTGAAGCAAGATTTTCTGCATTGATTCAACAATCTAGTGATATAACCCTTGTTATCGATTCTAAAGGAATTATTAAGTTCGCTTCTCCTTCAGTAGAAACAAAAATTCGTATACCAGTCAAAAGTTTGATTGGAAGCAATATTATTAATGCCGTTGGCGTAAAGAAAACCTCATTAAAAACGATTAATGTTCTGAAAGAATTAAATTCTGGTCAAAAAGTTGCACCGTTTGAGGCAGAAGTTGTTGATGCAGATGGAAACATACATACATTCGAATGTGTTATTAACGACCTACGCAATGACAGTGCTGTTAGAGGAATCGTTTGTAACTCTAGGGATATATCAGATCGAAAAAGTGCTGAAATACAAATCATGAAAGCTAAAGCACTTTATGAAAGCGCTTTAGAAAATGCCCCAATCGGGGTCGCATTAGTACATCAAGATGGGCAATGCTTTTTTGCCAACGAAGCATTAGCAGAATTTTTAGGTAAAGAACCTGCAGACGTCAATGCCACACGAATTAGAGATTTTGTTTACCCCGACGACAGATTTGCTTTTTCAAACATGTGGGACTCATTAGAACAACGTCCTACTGAACGCACAACAAAAGAATTACGTTTCGAACATCCTGACGGAAGACACAGATGGGGAAATATATCTATCCAAGCGGCATATGATGATGATGTTTTTCAATACCATGTGGTACAAATTGAAGATACTACTGAAAGACGTTCCATTGCTGAACGTCTTGAATATCAAGCCATTCACGACCCCCTAACGGGTTTACCTAACCGACTACTTTTTGTAGACCGTCTAGAAGTCGCTCTCTCACGATCAAAACGCACTGGGCTTGGCGTTTCGGTACTCTTTTTGGATTTAGACAGGTTCAAAGTCATTAATGATTCATTAGGGCACGTTTCTGGCGACCAACTGCTTGTTGTAGCATCAAAAAGAATTAAAGCCTCGGTACGACCGAACGATACCTTAGCAAGATTTGGTGGAGATGAATTTGTCATCCTTTGTGAGGATATAACTGACGAGAATCAAATACATGAAATAGCTCAAAGACTGTTAGAAAATATCAATAGGCCGATTATGTTAGGCGATGGAGAAGTTTACGTAACTGCCAGCATTGGTATTGCAAGAAGCCTCTCTGGAGAAGACACTCCTGAGACGATTCTACGTGATGCAGACACCGCAATGTATAGGGCAAAAGACAGTGGGCGTAATCGAGCTGAAGTTTTTGATGAAAGAACTCACGCAAGGGCTGTTGCTAACCTTGAAACAGGAAATGGTATGTATCGAGCACTAAGCCAAAATGAATTTCGTATGCGATACCAACCGATTATCAATCTTAAATCTGGTCGATTAACTGGTTTTGAAGCACTCGTATATTGGCAGGACCCACATCGTGGCCATGTTGGGCCCGCGGACTTCATTGGCTTAGCCGAAGAAACTGGTGTGATAGTTCCATTAGGGCTAAAGATTCTAGAGGAAGCTTGTATAGAAATTGCTAGATGGAATAGTTTTTCGAGCCAAGCTTCGCAATTAACGATGAGCGTAAACCTTTCGCCACGGCAAATTTCTGAACCAACATTTGTAGAAGAAGTCAGAAAGATTCTAGAAAGGACAAAGGTAAATCCTGCAAGAATATGGTTTGAAATAACAGAGACTGCTTTGATGGTCGATGCAGATTCCACTATTGCAATGCTTGACCAACTAAAAAATCTTGGAGTTCACTTCGAAGTTGATGATTTTGGGACCGGCTTTTCGTCACTGTCATATTTAAAAAAGTTCCCTGTTGATGCGCTAAAAATTGATCAAGGATTTGTCGACGGACTAGGTCGAGAACCAGAAGATACGGCCATCGTTACAGCCGTCGTTTCACTCTCACATGCATTAGGGCTCCAAGCAATAGCAGAAGGGGTGGAGACCCCACTTCAGATGGCAGAACTCAAAACGCTCGGATGTGAATTTGCCCAAGGTTACTTGTTTGCCCGACCAAATCATGCTGACACATGGGACGACGTCGTTAGAGATGACGGATTATTTATCTTCCAAGATGAACCCACAAAATAATTTGACTTGTCTAAACTTGTGATCTATTGTTTGATATTGATTTAGTTAAGGGGGATTCATGGACGAACTCATATTTTATCCAACGAAAATCAAGGTTGATGCAACTAACAGCTTTTTCGCCTACGACCCATATATCGAAACTTTTTGGCTCAAAATACTTGGCCCTACCGCAACACTCTTGACAAACTATCTAGTTCTTAGGTCAATGACTAGCAAAAATGAGTATCGAATGGCGCTTTCAAACCTATCTTTTCAGTTAGGAACAGGATTAAGGTCAGGAAAACAGTCGCCTGTTTTCAAACAGCTACGTAGACTCTGTGAAAACGAATTACTGTATCAAATTTCTGAAAATGAATTTCTAGTACCTAAGTCTATAAAACCATTATCACAGCATCAACTACGAAGATTTGAAGGGCAATTGCGCGTTGAACATGATGACTGGATACAAAAAATTAATATTTCCCCGCTTTCTACACAAAAGAAACGGATAAGGGCACTTTTAGCAAGACTCGATTTATTAGGTGCCCAACAACAAGAATTTAACAACGCTATATCTTCTTGCGGTCTACATCCCAGCATCATTGGTGAAGTTATTGCTACATCTATGCAAATAGGTGACTAATCTTAGATGGAATAATTAATAGAACTAATAGGTTCTGCATATGAAAGGCAGAGGGTTTGCTTTTATGAATGTACGAGATCTGATTGCAGAAGTTAAAAGCAAGATTGTAGAAATACAATCAAGTGAAGTAGTGCTTGGTGATACCACTTTTATCGATGTTAGAGAACCTTCTGAGCTTGAGGGGGGAATAATCCCTGGTGCAATCACAATTGCTCGTGGAGTATTAGAGACAAATATAGAAAATCGTATTGGAGATAAAAATACACCAATAGTTGTATATTGTGCTTCTGGAGTTAGATCAGCTTTTGCAACAAATACTCTTTCACAACTTGGATACAAAAACGTTAAATCTTTGGTCGGCGGATTCAACAAATGGAAAGATGACGGATACAATTTCGAAATTCCAAAAAACTTATCGAATGATCAACTTGAAAGTTATCATCGCCAAATTCTTCTTCCTGAGGTTGGAGAAACAGGGCAACAAAAACTATTCGATTCAAAGATTCTTCTACTAGGAGCAGGAGGACTCGGTTCACCAGCTGCACTATATTTAGCGGCAGCAGGCGTAGGCACTATAGGGGTCATTGACATGGACAAGGTAGACAAGTCAAACTTACAACGACAAGTTATGCACAGTATCTATAACATTGGCATGAACAAAACTGACTCCGCACGATCTAGAATTCTAAGCTTAAATCCTGACTGTAATGTATTACTTTTTGATGAAAGATTGGATGCTAAGAATGTCATTAACATTATTTCTCAATTTGATTTAGTAATCGACGGAACAGACAACTTCCCCACTCGATATTTACTAAACGATGCCAGCATATTGACAAGTACACCTGTCGTACATGGTTCCATATTTAGATTTGAAGGTCAGGTAAGTGTATTTGACCCAGCTAATGGTCCTTGCTATAGGTGTATGTTACCTGAACCACCTCCACCTGAGTTGGCCCCCAGCTGTGCCGAAGCTGGTGTACTTGGCGTTTTGCCAGGTATAGTTGGCTCGCTGCAAGCTCTAGAGGCAATTAAATATGTATTATCAATCGGTGATAGTTTGGTTGGGAAATTACTAAGTTTTGATTCGTTTGAACAAAGATTCAATACTTATGAAGTAAAGAAAAATCCAGACTGTCTAGCTTGTGGAGAAAATGCTGCACT
>CAUJDU010000024.1 GCA_963169585.1 Actinomycetota bacterium
CTATCCCCCAAACCCGTTTAACTCTCAAAACGAAAATTCTGATACAAGAAATTCTCGTCTATTTGCTACTGGACAAAATAACGAGAACTATCGAGTTGATAATCCGACCTACGAGATAAAAAATACGAATAAGTCAAAGCCCGTAATTTCCTCGAGAAGAGAATTGCGGATAAAAAAATCAGAACTCCGTAGAAATATATTGATTGCAATTTCAATTTTTATTGGTTTAATAATGGCACTAATTGCAACAGATACATGGAAGCTTGGCACAGGAGAAAGACCATATTTCTCTCAAAGCTTAAGCAGTGTTAGCCCGCAAGAATCACAAAGTATAAAAGTAGCTGGCGAACAAATAGAAAAGATCCGTGAACTAAGCGCAGATAATCCGTTACGTGTATATATAGGTGGAGATTCCCTGGTGGGATCATTTGGTAACCAGCTAGCAAGCTCCCTAGGAAAAACAGGAACAATAAAAGCAACATACGATTCAAGGGTTTCAAGCGGATTAGCTAATAAATCCTTTTTCAACTGGGAAAATCACATCAAAAAGATAGTAGCGTCATACGACCCAGAAGTAATCATATTCTTGATTGGCACTAATGATGCTTCTTTAGTTTCAACATACCCAACTGATTATAAAAATATTTACAAAAAACATCTAGAAAACTTTTTAGAAATAGCACAAGAGAATAATCGTAAAGCAATCTTTGTTTTAGCTCCCACGATGAAAGAAACTCTATTAAATAAAAACTTAGAAAAAATAAACGATGTAATTGAAAAAGTAGCGAAAGACAAATCCGCTTTAGTTGTTAACTCAGGCAAGGTACTTTCCCCAAGTGGCAAATATGTTTCGTCTATAAAATTATATAAAAAAATAAATGTACGATCAGGAGATGGAGTCCATATAAGCACTGAAGGTGGAACACTCTTAGCTCAGCTAATCAAAAGCTTCCTTTTCTCAAAATATGAGCTCGACCGATTCTACGCACCAACCCCAATCAAGGCCATCAAGGTACCCGGATGTTGCACTACACCTAACGTTGTCCCCTCTGGATCAACAAGACCAAATTCGTCTAGCTCAATTACTTCTACATCTAGCTCTTCAACAAGTACGTCTGCACCAGTAGACACTGGCGATACCGATGGACCTGAGCCAGAAACAATTAGCGAATAAAACGCACCCACCTTATTTTATTTCAGATTTCTGCGTTAATTAAGTCTAAAGACCTATATCTTTTATCTCTATATAATCTCATTATATAGACACAAGCGGTTTCGGCGCCTCTCTCCCACCCCAACGCCGAAGACGTATCTAAAGAGGGTCACTTTCTCCCGGTGTCCCTCTTTTTTTCTGGGGGTTAGGGAAGGCGGAAACGCAATTGGGAAAACTGTGACTCAGTAGCAAGATCGGCAGCATATTTGCCAATGATTGGTGAAAAAGTAAAGCCCATTTGTTGACATGCCTGAACAACAACAAGATTTCCAACACGATCAACAATAAAATCACCATTTTTAGAAAAGCTTGCAATACAAGTCTCGCTACTTGTCGGATGTGGATCCAAGCCGGGCATAAACTTTTCAGCATAATCGCATACTTGGATAGCAACAAGCGGATCGATCACAAAATCACGGTCCTCAATTCTTTCAATATAAGTACCCTGTCGAACTCCACCAACTTGAATACCTACACCAGGAGCCTCTTTACAATAGTAAGTAACTTCGCCATGATGATAAATATTTGGCCAAATCGCACCAGGGTCACGGCTTGTAAAATATAAATACTGTTCTTGAGACACTTTCGGCTTAGGTATATCTAAAACACCTTCAAGAAGCTCACCGGTCCAAGCGCCGGCACAACTAACAACTACGGATGCTTTGATTGACTCTCTTTCTCCTTCTAATATTTTTGCCCCGTCACGATCATCAAACATATTTTTAACTTCAAAAAACTCACGCATCTCGACACCAAGATTGATACATAATCCATGCAATGCCGTCAAAGTTGCTCGCGAATAGATTCGACCGCCACCAGGATGAAAAACGACAGATTCATCAAATTCTAAATTGGGCCACCGATATTTTGCTTCGCTACGATCTAGTACTTCACTAGCAATTCCATGAGTATCCATAGCCTTAACGAGAGTAGAGATTGTCGAAGCACTTCCGTGATCAACACAACCATTAGTTTCGATGAGATCAACCTGAGCCTCATCTTCAATCTTTTGCCACAAGGACAATGCATTCATTGCGAGTTTCACATAATCAGGATCAGGGAAAGAAAGATGATGGATTTTTGCAGGTCCATGAGAAGACCCCCTCAGATGGCCGAATTCAAACTGTTCACAAACAATAACTTTTTTGCCTCGTAACGCAATAGCATAAGCACTGAATAGCCCATGTACCCCGCCTCCAATAACGGCTACATCGTAGGTATCCATTTTCCACCCTCCTCAAAGCACTTTTCATGAAATTATTAAATCGGTCTATTTTCGAGCTAATCTAATTATCTATGACTACTGCAAATCCTACTTTGTCGCTTTCTACTATTGATGGCACTACTCGCACATTAGACGACTGGACTACTGTTTTCCGCCATTGCTGGGTTGTACTCCCATCTAAGGCCGAAGCCCGCGAGATCATACCCGTAGCAGAACAGATCTTTAAAACTTTTGGTGATAGTGATGTTAGATGCGCATATCTAGTCCCCGGCAATGAAGAAATGGCTAGGCGTCTAATGGAGATGACAACTTTAAAAACACAATGTTTCATCGACCCTGAATACAAGTTATGCGACGCCTACTCAATCAAACAAGCACCAAGTCTTTTATATCTTAAACAAGACACAAGCGTCGAAACTTTAGTCCAAGGTTTTGAAATTGAGTCTTGGACCAAAGCTACAGCCCAAATCGCAAAATCTCTACGTTGGATTGCTCCACAATTAACAAAATTTACCAACGTCAATAAACAAAGTTATTTGATCAAATAAAAAAGGTCTGCTTGTATGCAGACCTTTTAGTTTTAGCGCCGTGTAGTGATCACACCCTCAGAAAGCAGATCACGACACGGCGCGATTTTTAAACCATATTCATGGTTTTTCATTCTTAAGCGCTCAGCGAACACCAATTTTTCTTGAACAAGCTGGCCATTGACCCCAACCGCTTCGAGCTTGAAGCCTTCTTGCAGCATCATCTTGAACTTCTGGTGGAGCTAGATGAGCGTACTCATAGCCGGTTCCCATTGAACGCCAAGTAGCTGCTGAGAATTGGTAAGCCCCATAGTAGCCGTTACCGCTATTTCTAGTGTAAACACCACCAGCCTCGCAGTTCCGTAAAGCAGCCCATATATCTGGATTAGCCGCATTTGTATCAGCATTGGTGCTTGGTATTGCTACTTGAGCACCAACTTTTGTAACGATTTGTCCGGCTTTTCTAACAGGCTTTTCTACTTCATTTTTTCCTGTTGCAACCCAGTAGCCTTCACCGCTCTGGTGAATAGCTAAGTCAATAGATGGTGCCCCAGTTCGGCTTGGTTCAGCTGAATTACCAAATGATTGAGCCTGACCGAAAGGAAGAACCTGACCGTTTTGAGTAAGTATCCAATAGCCTAATGCATCTTCAGAGAATGCAATTGCTGTTGCAGTGTCACTAAGTTGACCAGCACTGATTGCTCCATAGAAAAACGCATCACCAAAGGCAAATACTGCACCTTTAACTGAGAGCATTACGTATCCATCGCCTGAAGGTGTCATACGAGCATCAACAACCGAATCGCCGATCAAAGATGAAACTGCTGAACCTTGATTCTTTGCCTCGCCAAATGCAGATACCGAACCGTTTCCTTCGACGAGTAAATAACCGTCTGAATTTTTTGTAGGCAAAATCTTTACGAAGCTTTTTCCGAATACACCGTTAAGTTCTGGTGTTCCATAAAATTTTGCGCTACCAAATGTGTAAACATTCCCGTTACTTGCAAGCAACCAGTAGCCGTCACCTTTTTGTGTTGACTGGATATCTACAATGTCGGCAATGACAGTGTCATCAAGTCCACCGAGATCTGAAACATTTCCAAACGGTGTTACTTTACCTTCACGCGTAACTGTCCAATACCCGTCTGTACTAGGAGATGAAGCAATAGCAGTTACCTCATCGTTGGGTTGAACCTCAGGATTTCCGAGAGGTAAGGCTTTTCCGAATCCAGAAACCGATGCTGGCATAGCTGCTTGTGCGCTAGTCCTGATTGCAATGGCTAGTCCGGAGGAAACAACAACTGCGAGCATAAGCATTCCTGCAAGTGTCGCGTTAACCTTTTGGATGCGGGACGCACTTCGCAGGGGTTGCGATGTGAGTCCCTCAGGTTGAGGCCAAGGCGCTAAAGATTGGTCCTGTCTTGGGTCCGCCTCGATAACTCCGTGAGAGTTTACGTACATTTGTCTTCCTTTCGTCGTTCCTGCGCACGCACAGCAGTCATAGGAATGCCAGCGTCGGAGGAAGTGTGATTGTTAGCGCTGCAGTAGTGTCAGGCAGCGGGTCTATTCGTCTCCGTTAGCGGGCTCGGTTCCCCTCAACCAAAAGCTCACCGCACGCGGGGTGTGTACAAATAGGACAATGAAGAAGTTAGCTTGACTCTAAACCGATAATCAAGCTTTGAAGCTGGGTGTTATGTCCCGTTTTGGCAGGATAAGACCCCCTGAAGAGCTCAAAACGGTAGCCCCTAGCTGGTATTATACAATTTGATGAATACTCGGATTTTTTATTGATTTGAACACTATTTCACAAGTTATAACAAGATTAGATTTGTATAATATGCAACTTGGGGTACGAGAAAACAGACAAAAGGGTATTGCCTGCGTTATTGAAACTGTAAATCTACATAAATTTACGGACTTGTAGAACGAAACATCATAGGACAACGATCAAGCTACCCTATGAGTTTTGAAACAATAGTTCCCTAGTAATTTTTATCTTCCATAATTAACGCTTAGTCCCGGTCGCAAGTGAAAGCCCAGTCAAGCAATCAAAAAAGTACCCGCCGCCAAGCTCAATTGGGAAACCTACAGTTGAAATCCCAGACGGCTTATTATCACATGCTTTTGCTTTACTTGGACCACCCGGCATAAACGGATACTCTGCATTAAAGACTGCTTTGCCTGCATCTAAGAAAGGCTTCATGTCAATACATTCATCGTATTGATGGCATTCTTCATTTAATGCCCAGTCAAAAGCCGCTACAGTTTTAGAATTAACTGTTTCGATACCATTTTTCATTCCCACCGAAAGACCTCGAGCATGGGCTTGTTTAGCAACCTCAAGGAACCATGCTTGATCGAGAGCAGGACTTTCAGGAAATCCGGTATCATTTCCAAAATGGTTATTCTGGTCAGGCTCTACCCCATCACAACCTATTTGCTTAGCAAGATCAAACCTTGCCCACATCAACGGAGCAAACTTAGACCACGATGATGGGCTAGAAGTATCAAGCCACTTCTCGTCCCATTGCGAACCATCACTTGCCTCGGCAACCGTCCCTTGGACAGAAGCAGGAAAATACTTATAGTCAGGACGATTATATTCTGCTGCACCTGTATCAACATAACATATGACAATCCGCCCCTTAGCGTGGAGACGGTCAATGACTCCAGCATTTTCACCTTTTGAAATATCAACCTTCCCAAAACCATCAACATTGTAGCTACGAGCAGAAGGTACAGCATCGAAAAGATCAATATCGTACATTGTGACATCTACATTTTCATTGACCTTCCCATTTATATGCCAATACCACGTTGTTCCTGGTTTTGGAACCCAGATAGAACCAGAATTGCTAGGGCGTGTTGTTGTAGTGGTTGTAGTAGAGCTAGCAGGGGCTGTCGTGACTGGTTTAGCAGTCGTAGTGGTACTAGTTGTGGCTGGTGGATTGGGAACATTTTTTCCCGCAATGAACGTAATTACTGGAGTCCGTCCAATCCGCTTTCCCGATGAATTCAATGCATTAACACGGACAATATATGCCATCGGGTACACATTTTTTACAACTTGTGTTGACTTTGACCGTATCGAATAATCTGGACCTTCAAATTGTGGGTCATCTGTTGAAGTTAGCTGAAGACGATACGAAACAGCTCCAGCAACAGGTGTCCATGAAAATACGACAGACTGATTAACAACTGTTGTATTCGTTCGTGGCGATGTGATTACAAATGCAGGGTTTGAAGTGAGTGCCGCATATGTTGGTAGAGATAAAGCAACGACAATAAGGCAAACAACAATAGTAATAACGCGCGCACGGAGACGCACATCAAGGGCAGGTGCGGGGGGCATCGAACACTCCTTGTTCAAATTTATAATTCATATTATGTATCTTGCCAAGATTATTGCCAAGCATTTATATATATAGTTTTTATAGCTATTGCGCCTAGGTTAATTAGCCTTCATAGACTTGTGTTTCGATATTCACACCAAAACCTCTGATTAAATCACCCACAAATTCCAGTTGCTCAACAGTTGGCTTATACGTACCCGAGTTATTATTTATACATATTGTTAACTCATGACTACCAGACTTACGGTGAGCATAGCCTTCTCCAGCATATACCGTACGCTCACTGTAGCCTGTTGCCACAACATGTTTAACCAGAATCCAGTTAGCTACTCTACGGAACTTTGAATTCTTACTTTTAGGATCTTGATTCTTTAATGGGCTCAAACGAAACTCGTATGTATCACCAACCTCAATAACAGCAAAATTCCATAGCACTCTTTCGTCAGCCGAAGTTGTTGGCGACATCATTTCTATAGCAGCACTAACAGGTATACCATCATAGCGATCGAATGCTTTATTTTTGACTTCGTTGATAAGCGTAACAACCGGACGTGAAAATAAAATATGTTTCTTAACTTTCGATATCCAACTTAACTGGCCAGGAAAAGGAGTAAGAGGAGTAGCTAGTGCAGGATGTAATTTTAGCCCTTCAACCGAAACTCGAAATTCAACATGACGACCCCAAATCAGTGTAAGTAAAGTTCCAACAACGTTTGGTCTACTCATCTGTATTGTGACAGGTACACCTGTCCACATATTTTCTTTACGAACTTTAACTAGCTGTTCTTGAGTACTTACTTGTTTAGGACGATTCTTTTTAGATTTAGAATGAAAAACTTTCGACACCAAACGGATTGGGCTAGTTATCTCTTTACCCCAAACACCAACCAATTGATCTCGAACTTCAAGTTTACTTGTATTGACAATTCGCATATCAACTGGTTTACCATCATGCATTAGGCCAAAAGCCCAAATGTTAGAAGCAAAATGAGAAGGTCGATACACACTTCGCAATTTACGTGAACCACCAAATGAAAAGCCCACATCAGCCAAAGTGTTCGCAGCCGCATGCGCACAGGTAGGATCACGCATGCCCGAATTATTTTTCATTGCGTCAAACAGCTCCGATCGAACTTCCTCGGAAAGACCTCTTAATTCAACATATAAACCCACCTGAAGTTCATCAACTTTTGAGATAAAAGACTCTTGTCTAAAAAACATAAACGAATTTAAACGCCTCCAAGTTTTCGCATCATGATCATAAAGAGTTATTGCAGTATTCGGCGTTCCAAAACCAAGAAGGACAGAGCTAGTATCACCAAAAACAGATGAAATTCTAAACATTGTTAAACCCGTACGAAGATTTTCAACAACTTTTAACTCTGGAGCATGATAGACAATACGCGAACCTCGTTCTCCATGCATTTCTATATGGGGATAACAAATATCTGTTAGCCCGACAGGATTGCTATCAAATGTAGACGTAAATGAACCATCCGGATTTCCATAAATATGAATCATATGGATGACACGAGACACACCAAATGCGATTGTAATTACTCTTATCCACATCGGTGCTTCTATATATGCACCAAGTGAAATAATAAAAACAAGCAAACCTGCAGCAGAAGTAATACGAGTTTTATTTCTACGTTTTTTATCAATACGTGTGAAGAATGCTGAAGTTATTGAAAAAAGCGCTGCAGAAACAATCGTTGCCTTCGGGTCTGCAAGTGCCCAAGCAAGAGCTTGCGCAGTAAAGCCTATGCCGATAAAAAATAAAACAGTTTTAATAGGTTTGAAATAGCGTTTAAGAAGACGTGCACAAAAGATACAAATAAAAGCGGATAACCCAATAAGCTGTCGACTCCAAGAGTATGTCCAAGGAGAAGCTACGAGGAACAGGTACCAAGATACTCCTACCAGTATCATTGCTATTCGTTTCGGATAATGGGGACGACCAATAAGATATCCGCCAACGTATACACCTACTGCACATGCGCCAGCTAAACCAGCCCAATTGCCGATGTGATTAGATGAACCGACAACAGGTATTTGATCATGAAGTGGAATGTTAGGATTCCCTCCCCATAGATCAAATATCCAAAGAAAAGGTGCAAGTATTGCACTTGAAATATCTGGCACGACAATGAAAATCAATAGCAACACTATGACTATAAGGATGCGTATATATATGCGCTTATATCTCATCATGGAAGTGTATAACGAGGACTTCTTTGTCTCTGTTGAGGCACGCATATCTTATTAGTCGGCATTTAATAATGAAAGTGTATGGTGATAAATGACGAGATTCCAGACCTTAATCGGCCCAACGCTGCCTATATAGATAATTTCTGGTGCCCAAGGGGGGACTTGAACTTTAGCAGAGCTCATATCGTATGGTATCAGGATATTCTTTTTTGTAATGTTTACTTGGGAATACTCCAAATTATGTTCTAAGTAGTTACCTTAAGAATCAACTAATTGTCATAAGTCTGGTTGCAAAATGGTTGCGAAAATAATCTTGTTAATTTTCTACAGTTTCTGGAGGAACTATCTCAGGCATAACCAAGCTCATCTGCTTTCGCAGTTCCCTATGACCTTCCTTAAGAACTGAGTAGTCCCAGCCAAGCAAACAATAAGACAATCTAGAAACACTGTCTAACATGACCGACTGCATAAGAATTGCTGCAAATGGTTCTTCACTAAATTCTAGGAGGTAGCGCTCTATGCCATTTTCATCTACTTCTAGCCTGGAACTCATCATCTGCGATATAACAGGATTATGCGAGTAAGTGCTAAAGATATAGTAAGGGTTGCCTCTGAGTTCAGATCCTATCGCTTCTGGCATCAATTCTTTACCTATGCTCTTCACTCTGCCACCTATAGAAGGAACAAATGCGCCATCGAATTGCCCTCCACTAATCGCATATGCAGTATCTATACGAGTATCGACTAAAGGATCAAACTGGACTATTCCATCGTCTGCAGAGAACACCTCTACGCCACCATCCTTTTTCACCTTGACAAATACACTCTTAAACGCGAACCCTTGTTTCTCTGCTTCTGCTTCAATGAAAGATAATCTTTTTTTGAATACCTTTTTAATATGTTTGTCAGACCCTGATGCCTGCTTAATGTCTGACATTGCCACCAAAAGCGCTCTGGCATGACTTTCTGCCAACCCTCCATCATGACACTTAATCCCAAAATTACCTTCTTCGTCATGAGTACACATAGGCTGAAAGATCCAATTTATCGTTGCACACTGCTCCATGACTGTACGAGCAAGAGCAACAACAGACATTTCAGCAGAATACAGGTTCCTGCCTAACAATAAATCTGCAATTGCTGTTTGCAACTTCCAACATGCTTCTAAACGTTCTGTCAAAATAACAGTTAAGAGAGTCAAGTCAATTGATGGTTCTATTTTTGATAGATCAGACAATCTATCGTCAGTAAAAGAGGTACTGTGCTCATATGACACGTTTGCCCAGCTCTGATGTTGCGCTTCAAGTACATGAGCTACTTCTCTAGCTATTTCTAGCAACTCTTGCTTAGTTGGTCGAACTATCTCTTCGACTTCTTCTGCTGTCATTTAGCTTCTCCGATTCTTTAGAAATTTCTATTACGCACTAACTAAATAACAAACGTTACATTCCATACCATTATTCCAATAAGTTCCGTTAAAAATCGTTTCTATATCATAAGTCTGGTTGTAATGTTTTTATTATTTTTCGTTCAGGTGAATTACCAGCAATTTCAAAAGCTCTACAGTAAGTCCGTACAGGCTAACCCTAAAAAAGTCTATAAAATTTTCGCCTACGCTGGGATCTCCATAGTCTGGTCCTGGATGCATATATGGCCAAAGTGATGAAAGAGTGGTGTGTGTTGAATAATGACTAAGAATCTTGTACATCGGAATACTCACGATAGCTTCTAAGTCTTTTTCCATCTTTGAAATCATATAATCACAGGTAGGCACACCCTTAACTGTTTTTAAATCATCGGTGTTAATCAAGCTGATACGGCCTTCTTTGTAAAGAGCTATTGGATCAACACATTTAGATACGGCTTCGTCAGCATATTCACTAAGTAAGTCTCTGTGTTCTTGACGAATTTCCCAGTCCTTCTTAATTACCGATAGTGCTCTCTCTGGATTATTAAGGATCCACCATCCGAATGCAGCAGTTTCTAAACAACTACGGAAACTAATATCAATCACTGGATTTGGCAATATAGGGACCTCTCCAGATGCAACTTGCTGATCTGAATATTTCTTCATATGAGACATCGCTATGAATATATCCCTATTTCTTTTGATACAGCCATAAGCAAGTAGCTCAGCATTAGTCGAGATCGACTCGAACGATGAAGCCGACTGTTCGTAAAGACCGCCATCTTCAAACAGAGCATGGACATATTGCTGTTTAATGTCTTCAACCTGTTTAATTTGATCTGGTGTAAACATAGCTATTCACAGCTGTGTTTCACAACAATATTGTCCAACTCGTTTGGGTCAAACAGCACATCCCATGCCCATTCACCAAAGCGTCTGTCAGAATTAACAGCTTTAACCCATTCATCTAGAAACTTCCTCTTACGTTGGTTCTGAGGTGAGTCCTGCCCTTTTACTTCGAGCACCAAAGTGACGTCATTTTTTAGGCGAATAAGGAAGTCTGGAATGTACCTTCGTAACGTTCCGTTCCACATGTACGGTATTTCAAAACCTAAGTGGTCGTTCTTCACCCAGGATTCAACGTGCTTACCAACACCTTGTTCCCCATCCAAAACCCTTGATACAGCCATTTCCCAGCTTCCATCGCTCACCATGTGGCTTATATGGCTTTTCTCGATAGGCTCGCTCTCGCGCTTTGTGAACCACGTGAGCATGTCTCCTGTTGATCTGGTGACATGCTGCTTATCAAAGACCAATTCTGTGGCTTCGATCTGCTCGCTGCCTAAGAGTATCGAATCAGCTATGTGTTGGATGATCGTGTTCATGTTCAACATAATCATTACTCGCCTACGCAATGGTTCTTCATCGAGAACTGACGTAAATGACAGTTTCTCTGATCCAATAAAATCCTCTGTTAAGGAAATGACTTTAGGCAACAGATCCATTCTTGATTTTCCTTGCCATTGCCCAGATAACTTCTCTACGATCTCTG
>CAUJDU010000025.1 GCA_963169585.1 Actinomycetota bacterium
GCGGCCCAAACTGCACCAGATTCTGTAGTATCGTCCATGACAGCAGCAAAAATATTTTCATCAACTCGGAATGCGCAGTCACTTTCACGTAACGTTCGCTTTACTACATCTCCAACGGCACTGATATAAAAATCTCGATCACTAGGGGAATGGCTGTCGTTTGTATCTAATCCGTCAAGTTCAAAAATAACTAGAGAAACTGGGCGAAGAGTTCTACGTGCTGCAGTAATCCTTTGTTCTAGATATACAGGAAAGAAACTTTTCGAAAGTAGGCCAGACTGTTCATCGAAATGGGTGCTGTCAAGATTTTCAGTCGCAGTTGCAGATTCTTTGTTCGCATTTTCTTCGTTGATATGATTTTGTTTGCGTTCTACGGCCTTTGCGATCGAATCTTTATGCATAGTCGAAGGCTTTTCGACAGCCTGTTTATTGTCAGTATTGAAACTTGTTGTTGTACTCATTTTTAATACAACTAATGCACCAATCGCACAAATAATACTCAAGAGTGCGAGCATAATAGAAGGTAATTTTAGATCTGCAAGGCTAGTGATTATGCTAGAAACTCCAAACGCAATAGCTGCGCTGATCCCAGCGAATCCCCATTTATTTTGCATAATAATAATTCGGCACTATTTCCTCTCGACTTAAGAGGGTCCGACCCCTATTTCACCTAGAGGAGGCCTGGCCCGGCAAAAGGGGCAAAAAGGATTATTCTTTAGCGGCTGTGGTGGTTGGTGCCTCTGTGTCAACTAGATCATCTAAAGTTGGTCCAGTAGTCGTGGTCGTTGTCGCTGCAGGGAAGTCACGATCACCACGCTTGATTTGGGTGCCATTCCTAAAGACTTTGATACCGACAATAATTGCTCGAGATGTAGGTTTGGACTGTGCCTGGGCACCCTCTTTAGCCTTAGGAGCTAGAGATTCAATCTTTAATGCAACTGCAATGCCTTGTGTAACTCGACCAATAAAACCATACTGATACGAATTCTTACCATCTTGGTTTTTTACTTTTTTGCTTAAGGCCTTAACGCCGACCGCCTTGTCGCTACCAGTAACTATAAAAAATTGTGAACCTGCTGTACCAGGTAAATCGTTCGAATCTATTGCCCACGCCACATCACCAGTGCGATAGTCTCGAGTTGGAAGTTCCGCTTGAACTTTTGAACCTAGATTTCCAGTACCACTCCCATCTGGATCTCCACTTTGGATCACAAAATCTTTAACAACTCTGTGCCATTCCATACCATCGTATAGACCATCTTTGGCAAAACCAATGAAGTGTTTGACGCTATTAGGGGAACGATCCCAATCTAGTTCTACCTCTATAACGCCATTGTTAGGTAGATTTTTTTCACCTTCAATTGCGACAGTGATTCGGGCAGTATAAACATCAGGGTTAGTCGCATTGTTGATCAGAAGCGCAATAACAATAACTATTGGTACGACTAAAACCAATAATAGCCCCTTAAAAGCTTTAAGGCGTTTAGATTTAACTTGAGCGCGCTGCTCTTGTTCCTCTTTTATTTGCTTATTTGCTTTTTGTCGTTCTCTTTTTGATGCTTTACTCACAGTAAAAAAGTGTAGTTAAAATCGGTGTTGAATACCTAACTATTCAATTTTGCATTGGAAATGGTTATGGTTTCACTCGGTATTCCTTCATCACCAGTTGATAGCGCTTCTATTGCTAATACAACATCGATACCTTTTGTAACCGTACCTGCATAACCATATTGAATTTTTGCAACATCATCGTTCTGGGCTTGAGTCTTTTGGTTTAGGAACGCTACAGATGGCGAATTAGATGTTCCCGTGATTATAAAAAATTGTGAACCTGCAGTTCCTGCTGGATCTGTGCCTGTTTTGGCCCATGCGAAATCACCTTGGTCATAGTCTCTAGGAGGTGTTTCTGAAATGACTGAACAGTCTGAGCTGCCTGTTCCATCACCGTTTGGGTCACCACCTTGGATCATGAAATCTTTAATTACCCTATGGAAGGTTAACCCATCATAAAATCCAGATTTTACAAGAGCAGCTAAATGGGCAGCACTTACTGGAGCATTTTTTACGTCAAGTTCAACTGTGAAAGACCCTTTAGTCGTGTTGAATTCGACCGTATGCGTTGTATTTACATCAAGAGCTGGATCACCACAAACGGTTTTACCATCTTTCAATATCCCAGCTTGAGGTTTTGTCGATTCGGAGGTTTTGTTGCCATTTGATTTATCAGAAGATGAACATCCACTTAATATCAACAATGAAACGAGAAGTGTGCTAATTATTATTTTCTTCATTACCTAATCCTAGCCTGGTATTACTCGAAGAGAGTCTTAAACAATTGTCTTTTTAGGACTTAATGCCAGTAATATTTATCTCTGTGTCAACACCTCAATTCTTTCTAGACGAGCAAATCCGGGCTCAACTTGTCGTACAAAAATATGGTGGTACTTCGGTAGGAACACCGGAGCGTATTAAAGCTGTAGCGGAGAATATTGCAGCAACTGTAAAACGAGGTCATTCTGTTGTTGTAGTTGTAAGTGCAATGGGGGCTTCAACAGATGAGCTAATCGATTTAGCAGATAAAATTTCGAAAAATCCTCCTGGTCGTGAAATGGATATGCTTTTAACTGCTGGAGAACGTATATCAATGGCATTGCTTTGTATGGCACTTCACGAACTTGATGTTGAAGCTATGTCGTTTACAGGTAGCCAAGCAGGGATTATCACTGATACTTCTCATGGTCGAGCAAAAATTGTTGAAGTGAGAGCAAAACGATTATGCGAAGCACTTGAAAAAAATCAAGTTTGTGTTGTGGCTGGGTTCCAAGGGGTCTCATCTAGCGCATCTGTTACTACTCTTGGGCGTGGAGGTAGTGATACAACAGCAGTCGCACTGGCAGCAGCGTTAAAAGCAAGTGCATGTGAAATCTATACTGATGTTTCGGGTGTCTATAGTGCCGACCCGCGGATTGTGGATAAGGCAAAGAAACTTTCAAATTTAAGTTATGACGAAATGTTAGAGATAGCAGCAACTGGTGGGCGCGTTTTAGCCTTACGCGCAGTTGAATTTGCTAGGAATTTTGGGGTGCCTGTACATGTACGTTCTTCATTTTCCCCTGAAACGGGAACTTGGATTAGAGACGAGGAGTCAAATATGGAAGATCCAGTAGTTTCAGCAGTTACTCATGACACTTCTGAAGTTAAGTTCACTTTGGAACGAGTGCCAGACGAGCCAGGTGTAGCAGCAAAAATATTTAGGGCTTTGTCCGACGAGAAATTAAATATCGATATGATCGTTCAAAATATTTCTACCGATGGCTTGACTGACATAAGTTTTACAGTTCCTGCAGATGAACGTATAAAGACCATCGCTGTTTTGGAAGACGAGGCATTTGAAACTGGTTCCATGGGATATCAATCTAACGAGAATGTTGGAAGGATAAGTGTTGTTGGTGCAGGTATGAAATCTAATCCGGGCGTTGCTGCAACGATGTTCGAGGTTCTTGCATCCCAAGATATAAATATTCAAATGATTTCAACTTCAAGTATCCGTATAAGTGTTGTTGTGGCAAAAGAAGACGTCGAGCGTGGTGTGGTTGCGCTTCATAGTGCTTACGGCCTTGATTCTGAGTAAAAGGAAATAGGAATGAAAATTGCAATTTTGGGTGGTACTGGCCTTGTCGGTACTGAAATGATCTCAATTTTATCTGAACGAAAATTCGCTATCGATGAACTTGTTATATTTGCATCTAGTCGAAGTGAAGGTAAGAAAATAAATACTCCATACGGTGAGGTCGTATGTAAGGTTGCAAAAACAAGCGATGATTTTAATGGTTGCGATTATGTAATTATTGATGTTGATGATCCAATTGCAGCCGAACTGGCTCCACTTGCAGCCCAAGCTGGTGCAAGAGTTATCGATAAGTCAGCAACTTTTAGAATGGATACAAATGTACCATTAGTGATTCCTGAAATTAATGCAGCAGACATCGTTAATGCCAAAAGAGGAATAGTCTCAACTCCAAATTGCACTACAACTGTATTACTTATGGCGATTGCTCCATTGGATGCACAATTTGAGTTAGATCGTATGGTTGTATCTTCATATCAAAGTGTTTCTGGAGCTGGTAAAGCTGGTTTAGATGAATTGCAAACACAATGGAAACAACATGCTTTCGATGATGATTTAAATGGTTTTGTTTCAAGCCATGAAAATGAATCATTGTTGGCTGGTGGATCAGTTTGGAATAAGGCTATAGCAGGGAACGTTATTCCTCTCGCAGGATCAATTAAACAAGATGGGTATACTTCTGAAGAAATTAAACTTTGTAAAGAGTCACAAAAAATTCTTCATAACGATGATCTTAGGATTACAGCAACTTGTGTACGTGTCCCTGTCTTTGTAGGGCATGCGATGACGGTAAATGCTTCATTTAAAAAAGATATTACGGCATTACAGGCTAAAGAAATTTTACAAAATACAAATGGTGTATACATTGATGTTGCTGATATTGAAGGTACTTATCCAACACCACTAGAAATTGCTGGAGCCGATGATATTCATGTGGGTAGATTAAGAAATGATCTAACTCAACCCAACACCATTAACTTTTGGGTTACTGGTGATAACTTACGTAAAGGTGCGGCTTTGAACGCGGCACAGATATTGGAAGAATGGGTACAACTTTAAAGGAGGCCTGGCCCGGCAAAAAGTACAAAACCCAACAGACAGAGCATGTGCGTTTTCGCACCTTTTGCCGGGCCAGGCCCCTAGAATTTAGTTGATGTGAACTGGAAGTCCTTCTTCATCAAAAACATCTAATTCGCCGCCATCAGCATCTTTTAATACAGGGCCTGTTCTGTGCGCTGGTTCACGATCATTTTGTATATGATGGCCCAGCTCTTTAATTAACTTAGACAACGCAAAAACATCGATTGGTTTTACCATCGTTGCATCAACATTTGCACGTTCTGCCAATAGGCGATCTGCTTCTCTGTCTAAAAGTAAAACAATAGCAACGTCTTTGCAGCGTTGTTCTTCTGCTTCCATTCGGGCATCGATTGCAACGGCAATTCCACCCATATTTCCACTTTGCATATCTGCGATTAGAATGTCAGGTTCATATTCAACCAACATTTCACGAACTTGCGAACCTTCGCTTACGCAGCGGACTTCAACACTTTCAGATTCGATTGAACCAGTAATTTGTTCGCGTATCCAGTGCGCCTGGGCTGCTACGAGAATCTTCATGTGTCAAAGTCTACTTTTTGTGCGATTGTTTTCACGATATCAAAGGGTATATCCGACTCTATTTCTTCGATAATCGTGGTATCTACGTCGAATCTTTTCATCCTGGAAGAGAATTGTTCTAATTCGTATATTTCGTTTTCGTCTAATAAGTCAACTCCATTTACGATAATAGAAATATTGAAATAATTACGTTCATACATTCCTCTCACCAAGTTACTTGTTTGTTCTAGTGAAGCTGTATTCGCTTGACAAATAGCAACATAATTTGTGGAGTCATCTTCTAGATAGTTGACTACATCAATGCAGTGACTGGTAAAGACTTCTTCTACATCTTTTAACGTTCTCATGAAATCAATTGCATCTGTTACCAACTGTGTACCCAATAAACCTTTTATTGGCCTTAGTATTGTTCCTAAAGCCATGTTGGTTGTGATGCTCGCCATTGTTGAGGCCCCAACAATAGTTTTGAAAATTTTTGAACTCGTCATTCGCTCTAGGGCTTTTGGAGCTTCCAGTAAATCAAAAACATGATGGGAGGGAGGAGTGTCAACGACAACCATATCGTAATTTTGTGAACTAACTAACCTGTGCATAGCTTCGATCGCCATAAACTCATTAACAATTCCCATCCGTGCAACTGCATTAATAAAAGTATTTTCTTTAACTTCATTAAATGTTTCTAGATCTAGTGTTTTTTCAAGAAGTCCTAGAAATTCAGTATCCGTATTAAGTTGGAAAATATGGAGTAACGATTCTTCCTCTTCGCTTTGCTCATATGTGTATGGATTTAAGTAACTCTCGCTAGTGGCAGGATCGCTAAGGCCAAGTGCTGTACCAAGTCTGCGAGCGGGATCAATGGTTAGTAGGGCCACTTTTTTGTCGTTGCTTGCGATAGCTAAAGCTAACGATGCAGCAGTTGTAGTTTTACCGACCCCACCTGTGCCAAGCGTGATGTAGGTTTTCTTGTCATTGGTAATTTTGTAATTTAGATTCAAATCATTAGAAACCTTTTGATTCGATTTAAATATCGAAAATAGGTTTCGTTTTTTTGGCTTTATATTTTGGTTTGGATATGAATAAATTGGTACAAAAACCTGCTCGAGGTGTTTGTTTATGCTGTTAGATTTTTTTGAATGTGCAGCATTGCTTTTATTTATTATTATCGCTGCAATATTCATACCTAAATCATCTTCAAGTTCAAAAACAAATTCTCTAGCTTCGCTTAGTGGCATGGCGTGATCTAATGTTGCAATAACAACTTGAGTTGTATCAGGGTTTTTTAGGAACTCTCTTGCTGAATCGCTTTGTGTTTTTACTACACCCGCATTGGCAATCGTTAATGTATTTTCGTGAAAGTTAAAAAGGCTTCTTGCATGTCCTGTCGATGGAGCATCAACTATTATTCTGTCCCATCTTTTTGATTCTGCTTTAGAGCGGATATCACCGAGTATTAGAAGTTCACGCATTCCAGGAACCATATTTGCAACCAAATCAAGCAAACCAATTTTTTTGAGTTTATTAGTGATAGATCCCATTTTTTTAGCAGATAGGTAATTAGCTAATGCGCTAGAAGGAGTGACTATACATACATCAAATCCAAAATTTTGACTTCGAAATATATCATTTTCGTTATTTTCTTCGAAAAGACCCAATATGTGGTCGCTTTGAGTATCTCTGTTTAATGAGATGAAAAGTGTTCTCTCGCCATGCGAATGGGCCTCTCGACTAAGTAGGCTAGCTAGGGTGGTTTTACCGACTCCGCCCTTACCCGTAACGAATGTGACAGGCGCCCCCATGACAATTTTTAAACGAGCAGATTCGCTAAAGTCGTCTACTCTATCTAGTGCTAAACCTTTACCCACGAATCACATGTTAATAGCGTCAGACTATCAATTACTTCCTCTGCGAAAAGCCTTGTTGGTTGCTGGTCTATTACTCACAGCTTTTATGCTATTTGCTAATCCGACTCAAGCGCTCGCTCAAGCCAATAACGGACTAGTTAAGGTGCTTACTATAAAAGTAGGAGGATATATTGATCCGCAAAATGAATCTCTGATTAATGATACTTTGGATCGTGCTTCTAATGCTGGTGTAAGTCTATATGTAATTCAGTTAGATGCAAACGGGGTTGCTGGTGCAAACATAGATCGTATAGCTGAAAACTTGCGGGCAGCTGAGTTCGTAACAGCAATTTGGGTAGGGCCCACTAGTGCTAAATATTCAGATGAACTCGACCCGCTTTTAAAAGCGGTAGATATAGTTGGGGCAGCTAATAAAACACTTGGAGATAAAACTAACGCAACTATTATTGCCCCAAGCTTGCGTGAATTTTATGCACAGCTTGACAATAAAAAAATTGAACGTCTTGATTACACTTTAGATACGGGATGTTCGAAAGCAGAAATTCAAGATAAAACAGAGAAGTGCAAGGATGTAACTTTAGAAAAAGGTACTAATTTTACATTAACAATTTCACCTCTTTTTGAGAAGCTTTCACCTATCGCCAACTTAGGACATTCTCTAATAAAACCAAGTTTCGCAGTTGGTTTGTTGGTGTTGGGCCTTTTTCTTTTAGTTTTTGAATTTTATGCTGCATCAGTTGGTGTATCTGCAGTAGCTGGTACTGTTGCAAGTCTTTGTGGTATTTATGGACTTGGATACTTGCCAACTAATTGGTGGGCTATTGGAATTTTAGTATTAGGAATCGGCGCATTAGTGATTGATGTTCAAGCAGGTGGTGTTGGGTTTTATACGGTTTTAGGATCATTACTTATTTTTGGTGGAGCTTTTATGGCGACCGAAAGAACCGGTGCCTATGGTGTTTCAGTGGTTGGGGCAATTGTTGTTGTAGTTATGTCTCTATTATTTTCAATGGGGGCTATACCAAGTTTGATTAGAACTCGATTTGGAACTGCAACGATTGGTCGTGAAGATTTTATTGGCGAGATTGCGGTCGCTCAAGGCGATATAAATCCAAAAGGTATAATAAAGCTACGTGGTGGTTCATGGGAAGCCCGAGTCAATCAATCAACTCCAATTGAAGACGGCCAGGAATGCAAAGTCGTCCGAATTGAGGGTATCGTAATTGAAGTTGAACCTTTAGAAGGAGCAGCTGAAGATTATCTTGAGAAGCATTCTAAGGCGGAATAAGAATCTCATCTAAGTGTTGTAGCTGATAGAGGTGATTTAGATGGTCTCGAAGCTAATACGACTCCAGCGGCCTAACGTTCCAGATGAGAAGTTGGCTTTTGGTGCACGTGTAAATAAGTTTGATGGTGACGAAAAAGAATTAGAACTAGAAGCTGATCTTGAGCTCGATATCGACGATTTAGAACTTGGTGCGGGTTTAAGAAAGTCTAAACCACGCAATATTGTTGAAAAGTTAGAATTAGCACGATTAAAGCGGGCCTTGGATAGAGGAGAAAAACTAAGCCCCAATGAATTGACTAATTTAGGTAGGTCTTCGCTCCCTCAAGCTAAAGGTTTGATCGATAAAAACAAGGCTTTATCTGAGCCTAGGGGGCTGAAATTATCGCCATTTAGGGCATTGTTGAGGGGTCTTTAAACCCACACAACTACTTTTAGTTTATTGCCGCTCTAAAATTCTCGAATTTAGGCCCTAAGCTCTTGTAATATTTTTGTTATATATATAAAATTGGATCATGTCTAAAACTACGGATGGAATAGCAGAAAAGATTAAGCATGATCACACAAAATCTGCATTAGATGCATTAGCTACAAAGGCTGCATTAGATGAACAAGCTCGTGACTATGCACAACGATTAATTCTGGAAGAAAATATGCGGCTAGCAGAAATTAATGCCAGACAAGCACAAGCCATACGCGAAGCACAAGAACAAGCAGCTAGAGCTCAATCAAATATTCCACAAAATGCACAACAGTCAAAGGACAAACCTTTTAATCCTGCTGTTGATATTGCTAAAGGAGCAGTCGTTGCTGGAGCTGGCGCAGCCGCACTTAGCGTGTTGGGGCCTGCAGCTATACCAGCAGTTGTAGCTGGAAGAACAGCTTTAGAACGAATCTTAACACCTAAAAATAATTAATCGCCAAGAATTTTTCTAGCTAGTTTTAGTCCTGGAAATTCGTGACTTAGCGGTTGTAATTCTTGGCCCTGCGCAGAAACTAAAGGCACTTTAACTTTTGGATCACTTAATCTTTTATCAGTTTTGGCTAGTGAAGGGCGAATTGCTTCTTTAAATTTCTTTAATTCTTTTGATTCAGCAACTTCTTCACCTGATTGTTGTGCAATAGCTATGGTATCAATTTCAGCGCGAAGTTCTTTCAAAAAATTTTCTTTTTCCAGAATTAGTGTTACGTAATATTCTGGGATTCTTATAGGTACAAATTGTCCTTCAACATCAATAATCCTTGGTTGATTGTCTACATCTAATACTGGTTTTACATAGGTGTCAATGAAGGTAAGTTCTTCGTTAATGAATTCACGGGCATTGGTTCCTGTAAAGAAAGGTAATTCAGTATTTACTCGAGTACTAGTTTCAACCCATGTGTCGATTTGTTCGCAAAAGTTTCCTATGTCGGCAAGTTTAAGCAGATATTCCATTTGCGTTCGTGGCCATTTGAATCCTGGCTTATCTACATTCATTGCACGTTTGAATTCAGTGGCTTGAACCATCCCAGAAATCTCGCATCTAAAATCAAAGTCAAAACCATTTCTATACGCAAATGCGTCTTGAACTATCTGAGACATTTCTTCTTCAGAAAGGCCAATCGGTTCATCCCCATCTCTAATGCTTGCACGTTCTCCTAAATTGATTCTGTTGTCTTCTTCTATACCAGCATTCATAGCTTCGATAATTAGCGGAAGCATATGAGAATCGTTTGGGGCAAAACCATATAACGCACAGATTTGGTTGGCATTCAAAGTGTAGCTAGGGGAGTGTTTCCCATAGGCGTTGTGGACTATATCGTGTGACCTTGCCGCAATGTGGGCTTGGAGAATTTCGCGGTCACCAAATTCTCCAGGGAACTTTCGTTTTAGATGTTTTATATCCTTAGATATACGACGTTCTACATCTTCGAAATGTGCAGGATTATGATATTGACCATCGTAACCAAATTCATTTTGAAAAGATTTTAGATCCTCAAAAAAACCACTAATATTTAAAGGGATATTTACCTTTGTCATCGTGCTATTAATACGGAGTAAAGGAGGGACCACACCAATCAGGCTTGGATGTTTCTCTATAGTTTCGGTTGGGAATATAAGCTCCGGTTTAACCATCCGTTAATTGTACATTTCCTTATTTCAAATGTCACTTAAAACTTACAAGCATAGATGAATCGTTTTTGTAACGTTTATAAAATTTTGTAGTCAATTTAACTATATTCCTATACACTAAAAATAGTGTTTTAAGGAGAATCCATGCTCGACCCAGACGCCCAGAGCAGTCCAATGCAAATACTCGAGCTTTTTGATTTTGTGAGAAGATTTCAAGAAGGCATAGCTACTGATGTACCAAAAGAGATTTTTGATGTTGATCTACATTATCCGGTAAGTAGAAATGGTGAAACTCCAGAAGAACATTATGCTCGGGTTTTTGATCCCGGAACTGGCCGTTCACATTCGCAAACCCCATTTAGCGCTGCATTTACTAGCTTTTATCCGGCAAGTTTCTTTGTACTCTACGATAAAAGTCCAGAACTGCGTACCGGAACATTTCTCGAATTTATAGAAAGAATACCAGAAACACTTTTAGGAGAAGTTGGTATTGAACTTTTTAGTGAAGATGATCAAGTAGTGCTAACTCCTAGCGCCCTATTAGATTTTTCTGATAAAGCGAAAAATGTCCGTCTAGAAAAAGATGCTGAACAGTATTTTCAGGATCGCATAGAAGGTAATATGTCAAACCCTTCGCCGGCTAATCGTCCTGGTTCGGCTCGAGAACAAGGACCGAGCACCAATCCAGAAATTGATCCCGGTATCGACCCTAGACAGTTTTAGTTATTAAGCTTCGCAATTTGTTCAGCTATACGAGCAGTACAAGTTGTGAGTTCAACAGGTGGACAAATTTCATCAACAAGTTTTTCTGCTAGTCCACGTAATGTAATGGCTGCTTGTGAATTTTTTAAAATTTCGCTTTCACTAATAACAAGCAGAATACCTTCATTATTTGAATCTGTAACATTTGGTTCAATCGGGATTTGGGCAATTAAATCTGTTGATAATCTTTTCGCTAGCCTTTGACCTCCACCTTCTCCAAAAATGTTGTGACTATTTCCATCGGGGTCAACAAAAAAGCTCATATTTTCTATAACTCCTATTATGGGCATAAAACTTCGTTGAGCCATGTCTCCTATGCGTGCAGCCACTTCTTGTGCTCCTCGCGCTGGTGTTGTAACAACCAACATTTCGCTTTGTGGAACTAGTCGGGCAAGTGCCATTTGGATATCTCCGGTACCAGGAGGCATATCGACGAACAAGTAATCGAGATCTCCCCAATTAACGTCAGTAAGAAATTGTTCAACGGCTTTTGCCAAAATGAGTCCACGCCACATCAACGCACTTTGGTCATCGTCGACTAAGAATCCCATGGAAACCACTTTTAGAGTACCTTTTCCAATCGTTTTTTCATGTGGAGAGATCTTTCCATTTTCACCACCAAGTCTCCCACTAACTCCCAAAATTTTTGGTTGAGAAAACCCCCAGATATCAGCATCTAAAACCCCAACGTTGTAGCCGAGACAAGCTACTGCTGCAGCTAAGTTTGCAGTAATTGATGATTTACCAACGCCACCTTTTCCGCTAGCAACAGCAATTACACGTGTCGTTGCTTGTAGAGCTGTTGGCGCTGCATTTTCACGCGCATTTTTGCGAGCCCTATCCATTAGAGTCCGTTTCTCTTGGATGGACAATTCAGATAAAGTAACTTTTACATCTTCTATACCTTCAAGGGTTGCAACTTTTCTCGCAACATCCGACTTAATTTGATGACGTAGCGGGCAGCCTGCAGTTGTTAAGGCAACTGTTATTTCTGCAGTATTCCCTTGTCTGCAAGCCGATTTAACCATGCCAAGGTCGACAATATTATTCTTTAGTTCAGGATCCAATACACCCTTTAGGATTTGAATAATTTCGAGGTCTTGTTCGGCGTTCATATCATTATCCTCGGTAAATCTTAGAAAAATTAGCTTATTTTTGTAATTATTGTACTAATTACATGGGTGAGGGGAATAACTGGCTACCCCGGGGTGTTTTTTTCTTTGAACAATTGATAGAATAGGTGTAACAAACGGAGGTTTCAAGTGACGACAACTGCAGATGCACAAAATACAGAGACAAAGGCGCCAACTAACGGTGCGATGATTGTTACGGATTCCGCGTCCGCAAAAATTGCAGAGTTAATTGCTCAAGAGGAAGAAGAAGGAATGTTCCTCCGTGTAGCTGTTCGTCCGGGTGGCTGTTCTGGTTTGAGTTACGAAATGTTTTTTGATTCAGAAAAAACAGATGATGATATAACCAACGAACAAGGTGGGATAAAAGTTGTAGTAGATCCTGAAAGCGCTCCGTATCTAGCAGGTGCAACTCTTGACTACAAAGATTCTCTACAAGGGGCAGGGTTTGCCATTAACAACCCTAATGTATCTAAATCTTGTGGTTGCGGAAACTCGTTTAGCTAATACTTTAGTATTTCGGCCTCTTTGGGTTTCGCTGCCGATTTGACCGCGAAAATACGAAGAAGAAGATAGATCCTAAAAACCAATATGCGATTAGATTTCCGATAATGCCTGTCGGTTGGAATTCGAAATCATGTGATGGATTTTCGATCCCTAGTCCTTCGTAGTTAATCGAAGATCCAGTAAATTTCTTTTTAGTTGAAAAAGGGAAACCAACCGTTTCAGTCGTAGTTCCGCCTGTACAGCCTTTACCATCACCGATTGTTATCGTGATTAGTTCATATGTGGTAACACCACCACAAGTGTATCGAGTTATTGGTGGCACAAAAAATGAGATCACCATGAAGATCAGCCCGAAGCATAATCCAAACACTAAAGCTGATATTGCTCTTGATTTCATATACAAAAGATTAGTGCAAACGAACTAGAAGTTAATTGCATCAATTCTGTGGAGATCCCCACATGTATTTTGACTTAGTGGGTCTTCAACATAGAGTGTGCTGAGCAAGACTACAGTGCCTTTTTTGTTTTGATCGCATTCGTGTCTAGCGACACTATCTAACGAGAAATCTAGGCGCATACCAGAAGAACCTAATATCACACCGAGAATAAAGACTGCCCCAACAATGAATTTCATTGCATCCCCCTAGTTCATCCCTGTTGTCCATTTGTCGACAATAGAAAGGTCCAAGTTAAGAGGATATTATATTAAGAAGTATTTTTTCTAGCAAAGACAACATTGCATGCTTAGTATATGTCAGAATGATGAGGGCACCCTTTTTATGGGTTGTGTTCCCTTCGTAATATAGGCATACTCATAGAGGGAGAACAATGGCTGCAAAGCAGGTATTTGGCACAATAGGAAATCCTTTTTCCGAAGCTACAACGTCGAAAGAGATAATCGACTTAATACAAAAATACGAGATCGAATTTGTAGATATCCGTTTTTGCGATCTTATTGGTCATATGCAGCACTTCTCTATTACGTCTAGATACTTAGATCAAGATGCGTTTGATCTTGGGTTGCCATTCGATGGGAGCTCTGTTCGAGGATTTCAAAGTATCCATGAATCAGACTTAGCGCTTTTACCTGATCCAACGTCAGTAACTATTGACCCGTTTCGTAAACGACCTACCATCATCATTAATGCAACGGTGCATCAACCTTTAACATTGAGTCCTTATACGCGTGACCCTAGGACAATTGCCAGAAAGGCTGAACAGTTTCTTCTTGACTCAGGTATTGCAGATACAGCATATATTGGTCCAGAAGCTGAGTTCTTTATATTTGACTCGGCGAGGTTTGGCCAGGGGCCAAGTGGGGCATTTTATGAAGTTGATTCTATTGCAGGATCTTGGAATGCTGATCGTGAAATGGAAGCAGATGGGGGACCAAACCTTGCATATAAACCAAAATTGCAAGGTGGATATTTTGTTCTTCCTCCCAGCGATAAATTCCAAGATTTACGTTCAGATATGACGGCCCAACTCGAAGCGGTTGGTGTTCATGTAGAAGTACAGCATCATGAGGTTGGTGGTGCTGGTCAAGGTGAGATCGATATGAAATTTGATACGATCTTAAATATTGCTGACAAGATGCAAATGTATAAGTACGTTGTAAAAAATGTTGCAGCTGAGGCGGGATATACAGTTACATTTATGCCAAAACCTTTGTTTGAAGTTAATGGTTCAGGAATGCACGTTCATCAATCTTTATGGAAAGAAGGAGTAAACCTTTTTCATGAAGAAGGGGCATATGCAAATCTTTCACAACTTGCTTTACATTATATTGCTGGAATTATTGAGCATGGACCTGCTTTGTGTGCGATCACGAATCCAACTACTAATTCGTATAGACGTTTGACACCAGGTTATGAAGCTCCAATAAACTTGGTATATTCTCAGCGGAATCGTTCTGCATGTTTGCGTATTCCACTCGTGCGTAATACAGCAAAAGCAACACGAGTTGAATATAGAACACCAGATCCAACTGCGAATCCCTATTTGGCTTATTCTGCATTGGTAATGGCAGGTATGGACGGGATCAAACGAGGATTACTTCCAGGAGAACCTTCAGAATTTGATCTTTTTGAAGCCAGTCCAGAGGTTTTAAGTACAATAAAAACAGTTCCGGCCTCGCTTGAGGGAGCTCTAGATGCTCTAGAAGCTGATCATGACTTTTTGTTGGAAGGTGATGTCTTTACTAAAGATGTTATTGATACCTGGATTGCTGAAAAGCGTTCGGATGCTGATGAAGTCCGTCTTCGACCTCACCCTTGGGAGTTCGAGCTGTACTACAACTACTAAATATCGGAGGGTTCAACCCCCAGTACTGTAATATTTCTGCGTGAAACTGAAAATTGGTCTTGGGCAAATACGACTTGAGGTTGGTGTTGATGAAAAAACTATGGACGCAAACATTGGGCGTATGCGTAGTTATTATGAAAAAGCCAAAAATCAAAAGTGTGATGTAGTAATTTTTCCAGAACTAGCTGTAACTGGATATTCTCCCGAAGATTTACTTTTAAGAGTTGATTCTCAAATTGCATTTACCCAAAAAATAAATGAATTTAGAGACGAAATTCTAAATGAATCTGGCGGTCCTACTATTATTTTTGGAGCTCCTCGTGTTGTTTCTAGAAACGATGATGGAAACTTTCCTCAGAAAATTGCAACTGCTTCTACGTTGGAAATTGGCGACTTTGCCTTAGCGAATGCAGCTTTGATTATCGATCCCAATTCAAAATTATCTAATGAAGTGTATAAAATGCATCTACCGAACTGGGGTATATTTGATGAGGCCAGAGTGTTTAATCATGCTTGTGAAGTAGGTCCTACTTTTGAAGTTGCTGGTGTCGTTTGTGGCGTAGTTATTTGTCGAGATATTTGGATTGAAAGTTCGGTTGCAGATTTAGCGAAAGCTGGAGCAAAAATAATTTTCGTTCCTAATGCTTCTCCTTATGCTAATTCTAGAGCAGGAGAACGTGAAAAAATAATTAATGCTTATGCCACGAAATATGGTGTTGCAATTGTCTATGTGAATATGGTCGAAGGCTGTGATGAGCTTGTTTTTGATGGTGGATCATTCGTCATCGATGGCGCTGGTACTATGCAGTGCGAGACAAAGAGATTCGTTGAAGATTTTACTTGTGTTGATGTAGCCCTAGATGGAGAAAATATCGATAAAAAATCTAGAGAAGGAGCTCCTCTTAGACAAGTGGATATGTCTGGGCGATTAGGTCAAGATGTCTTTGACCCCGAAGAAGCCTATCAAGCTATAGTCCTAGGAACCAGAGAATATATTAATGCGATTGACGATAATGCAAAAGTTTGTGTGGGTTTAAGCGGAGGGATTGATTCAGCCTTAGTAGCAACTATTGCTGTCGATGCTATAGGTCATAAACGTGTGCATGGTGTTTTGATGCCTTCGAAATTTACTTCTAATAGAAGTATCGATGATGCAATCAAACTTTCAGAGACGCTAGGGATATCTTATGTGACTATCTCTATAGAAAAACTTCATGAATCAGCTACAGAAGAATTTTCGCTTGATTCATTAGAGCCAATTATTTCGGAAAATATACAGTCTCGTTTACGTGGGCTCACGCTAATGATGGTATCCAATTCTAAACACTATCTAGTTTTAGCAACGAGTAATAAATCTGAAAGTGCAGTAGGTTATTTCACACTATACGGAGATTCGGTTGGTGCTTGGGCGCCAATAAAAGATGTTTATAAAACTCAAGTATATGAGCTGTGTGAATGGCGTAATACTTGCAATATTTTTGATATTGTAAATCCGATCCATGAATCTATCTTGAAGCGAGAACCAACGGCTGAATTGAGGGACAATCAGACAGACGCACAAGCTCTCTATCCGTATGATGTATTAGATGGGATCTTAGAACTGTTTATCGATCATGAATTTTCTTATTCATCCATTGTCGAACGTGGTTTTGAACCTGAATCAATAAGTCGGGTAATTAGTTTAGTTAAGGCTAGTGAATTCAAGCGTAAGCAATCTCCGGTTGGGCCGCGGCTAACTCGCAAGAACTTTGGTCGAGGCCGGCGGGTTCCTATATCTGCTCATTGGTGATTGACTAAGACGTGCTGCTTTAGAGTTACAGAGTCTAAAATAATCATATTTGTAGTTTATTGACAAACGATAACATCGTGTTACGATAACATCGAATATCAATAACACGTATTTTATTGATAACTTGCCAGGAGGACATATGAAAATAAAATTGATGAAGAGGGAATTTCCTTTAGTTGCCTTGGTGCTAATAGCAATTTCCATTGGTTCTGGAATATTGGCACTAAATTACACATCTAGAGCCATAACTTTAACGAGTTCACAAGAGAAGTTACGTTTATCCTACAGCGATAATGAACCCTTAATTTATGGTGAACAAGGGACTCTCTTGGTTAGAGATTCCGATGGATACGGTTTTGATTACTATTTTCGTTCAATCCCTGGACCAGCACCACTTGAAAGCCCATGGGATAGTGGTGCGACAAAAGAGTTACCTAAAGATACTTTATATAATGAAGATACATTGCCTAAAGATCAAAAGCTCATTTCAAAAATACAAATAGGTGATACCTATTATAAGTATGATTTGGAGACAACAATTTCTAAACAGGAAGAGTTAGAACTAGGAAAAAACGGAAATATTTCAGAGGTTAAAGATGGTCGAACCACATGGCTAGTTGCATTCTATGCCCCGAAAGCTATAACTGCATTAGCCATAGCAATAGTCTCTCTAGCCCTAGCTATAGCTTTATTTACTTCTTATAAACAAGGCTATATAACAAACAAGAATATTTTGTTAGTGAAACTAGCGGCATTTGCAATAGGCGCAGCCCTGATGTCATATTTTGTAGCTAAAGGAATATTTTTATACGACACTATGTATCAGGGGTATCATTCCTCGGATCTTGTACAAGATCTGTTAATAAGTTCGATTATGCCAACACTTTTGATCCTTGCAGCAGTGATTGGATTAACACATCTCGTTTGTCAAAATATGCGTAATACGATTTCACTGAAAGAAGAAGTCGATGGCACAGTCTAAAAACGTTATTGAAATCACGCTTGATGAAATGCTTGAGTCTCGTTCAATGACGATGACAGAACTAGCTGATCGGGTTGGAATAACAATGGCGAACATGTCTATCTTGAAAACAGGAAAAGCTAAAGCAATTCGTTTTTCAACATTAGAAGCAATATGTCGAGAATTGGATTGCCAGCCTGGTGACATATTGAAATATGGTTAATTGCCTGGCGTAGGTAGTTCTCGAGATATTCCACTTACAGTTTGATCAATTGGTAAAGTTCCTAGATCTCTATCCATAATTGTTGGATGAATTGTGAAAAGAGAATCGTATCTTTTCGCAATTGGCCTAAGAACTTGAACGAGTTCATCTTTGTCGTCAAATTCAATTCCTAAACCTTGATCACGGTTAACAATATTTCTCCCTGTTGTCCCGTATCGGGTCCGCCAACCTCTGGCTTGATCCATTCGCGTGCCATCAGGATCTATTTCAGCTAGCTCTTGTAGACGAGACTTAAACGAGGAGCCTTTCAAATCCCAAATCATTCCACCAAAAGTGTTATTGAAAAGATCTGGTGTTATTCCAGGAGGTAAATGGTAGAGCATTGCGGCGATTACAACTGCATCTTGTCCATAGCTTTCTGCATCGCTTAAATCTATCGAACTATAATCTTTATGGCTATTGACACTAAGAATAGGGTTGTTTCCAAGTTTTCGCCACGACCTATCTGTATCGACGAGATTTTCTCTCAAGCTGTCAACGTCTCTCAATGCGAGGATTGTATTTTTATGGAGTGCATCAAGTCCTTTAACTACGTTTTCTAGATCATTAACCGCTCTTACAAAATTATCGTTACGTATTCCATTTTCTAATAAAAACCGCCCTGTCGAGTTTATAATTGCTGCTTCTATAAAGATATCGGTGGTTCTAGCTTTTAAGACTGCTACTAATGTTCGAGTTTCGCGCTCATCAACAGGCCAAACATTAAACACAGTTTCAATTTCTAGAGGTTGTGCGATATAAATTCTTCTAGTTCTCGATGTCGTAACCGCATTTACCCAAAGATTAGTTGGATTCATTTCTATTCGTATAGGTGACCCATCATCATCTTCGGCAGGCATAAAAGTTTTTACCGTTGGCAGGTCTGGAGCTTTGCTTAAAATAGCTTTATCTATTGCTTCACTCATTAGAGATGTGTCCAGCGTTAGGATCGTACTGGCGGCGAGGACCTTATCTATGCGTTGTTCCGCTTGGGAGTAGTCTGGCTTAACCGGTATAGGACGAGGAGCAACATAAGCTGCTTTTCTTGATATCGGTGTTGTAGCTGATGCTAATTCCACAGGAGCATTTTGAGCATTTTCAATTTGTAATCGTTTCGATTGTTCATATTTTTCAAACAAGCTAGCAAGCGTCAGAGAACGTAATTCTGCATCGCTTTGCTCGACAGCGATTAGCACTGAGCTTATGCGGGTTATGCTCAATCCAGTTTCTTTGGATAATGCATTTAGCGTTAATTGATCTGGTGCGAGTGAGTGTAGTGGTAAGAGTCCGCGATTGAAAAGCTGTTTAACAATCTCTTCGTCGATGTCTAATGAATAATTATGTCGTTTGGCGATTTCGACGAGAGCAAGAGCAAATTCTTTTCCATCTTCAGTATCGGCTTTAGTGAGATTAGAGCTCAAAGCTTCGCGAGCTAGAGGAACTTCACTTATGCTGATTTCACCAGTTATTAAATCGCGCGTAAAATCTCTAACGGTTTCTAATGTTGGTCCAGAATATCCGTAGTAGGCCCTAAAATCTTGAAAATATTTTGCTGTTAAAGCATCAATAATCTTTTCTGGGTGGCACCTATCGATGAGGACAATGTTGGGATGATCAGGTGTAGCTGGGGATCTTGAGGGCTGTTTTTGTGAGAATTGTCGTTGTTTACTCAATGGATCGTCCTTGAAATTGAAGATTAAACGGAACATTTTAACAAGTTAGACAATTGGTTGCAAAAGGAATCAAATTCTGGAAATAGACCTAGCTAAGCCTAT
>CAUJDU010000026.1 GCA_963169585.1 Actinomycetota bacterium
ATATAGGAATCACGAACACACTACGAATAAGAAGTGCCTATTAGATGTACATCAGCTGCGCAGAGCCGAAGTGCCTAAGGAGATACAAATGACTGTCCAACCTCCAGAGAACAATGATCCAAATATTCAGGATCCAAACTATGGATATTCTCCAGCAAGTGGAGTGCAACCAAACGAAACACAATATGTCCACTCTCCCCTTCAAGGTGAACCGCATGCAAATCAAGCCGGCCTTAACCACGACCTCGCATACGATCCACTAGTTGCCCCACCAGATTTTTCTTCCGCTGACGCCATTCTTTTAGAGCACGCTAAAGCATCTGGAATTCCAGTTATTGACAACCCACATCATGAGATAGATCCTGCAGCGGTTCGAGCAGTTCCAGAAGATCTAGGAGTTATCGGAATTGGATATCATGACGGATTTCTTGTCATTGCATGGCCACGAATTCCAAAGCCTCAAGAGATCGATCACGTACAGTCTAAAGCGGGAATGCCAATTCGTGTTGCAGTTGCAACCGAAGCCGCATTCCAAGCGTTATGGCAACAAGGTGAGATGGCACGAACCACACGGCTTTCACTCGCTGAAGATATTCTTGAACAAGCTTTAAAACAGAAAGGTTCAGATATTCATATGAGCGTTGGAACACAACCTCTAACTCGTGTTGGTGGACACTTAGCACCGCTCGATGGTTTTAGCGTTCTCTCTAGCGCAGACTTAGATGAAATAGTTGAATACCTAGCTGGTCCAGAACCGCTTCGAGAAGGTTTCTCTGGCGATTTAGACCTTGCGTGTACATATGGAAACTGGCGTTTCCGTGCCAACGTATTTTTACAGCGTGATTCTCTAGCTGTAGCTCTGCGTATCATTCCTAATGCGATTCCTCCACTCGACTCGCTAGGTCTTCCAGAATCGATGAAACAATTTGCTCAACTTCGTCAAGGTGTTGTTTTGGTTTGTGGGCCTACAGGTTCTGGAAAATCGACTTCACTTGCCGCATTGATCAATAAGATCAACCACGAACGCGACGAACATATTGTTACGATTGAAGACCCAATCGAATATATTCACGCTTCGAATAAATCTTTGATCCAACAACGTGAGGTTGGCGAAGACACTAAGAGTTTCGCAATGGCTATGCGATCTGTTTTGCGTCAAGACCCTGACGTGATTCTTGTTGGTGAGATGCGTGACCTCGAAACAATTTCAACTGCACTAACAGCAGCTGAAACGGGTCACCTTGTATTCTCAACATTGCACGCTACTGATGCACCTGGTGTGATCGACCGTGTGATCGATGCGTTCCCAAAGAATGAACAAGCTCAAATTCGAATTCAGTTGGCAAACACTCTTGAAGGAATAGTTTGTCAATCTCTTCTCCCACATGCAGAAGATCCATCTCGTCGAGTTGTGATTTGTGAATTGATGGTTGTAACTCCTGCGATTAGAGCTTACATCCGGGAAGGAAACACTCACCAAATCCCTACTGCTCTACAAACTGGTATTGATGAATTTGGTATGTTACCTCGTGACCTTTCACTTGCGAAAGCTGTAGTTAATGGCGACATCTCAGATAAGGTAGCGCGAGACTGGGCACGCGACCCGGCTTCTTATCGCGAATATCTAAATAAGATTCGCCAGGCACGACAATGATAGATAATAATAACTAGTGAAAAATTTTAAGGCCCTGGCTTTCGCCAGGGCCTTTTTTTGGTGAACATTCCTTGTAACCACTTACACGAATAACCAATGTCTCATATTGATTATCGCACAAATTTCCAAATGTCTAAATAGGCAATATGGACCATTCTTAAAATCGACATCAACCCATTTAGAATAGAAACATGAACCCTACGAATGAAGATACTAAAACGCATAATGGTGAAATTACAGTAATCATAGAAATCCCAAAAGGGTCTCGAAATAAATATGAAATCGACCATGAAACTGATGCGATATACCTAGATCGCTATTTATTTACTTCAACTCAATATCCTGCAGAATACGGATCTGTTCCTCATACTCTTTCAGATGACGGAGATCCTATTGACGCTTTCGTGCTACTTGAAGAACCGACATTTCCGGGATGTCATATACGCTCTCGCGCTATTGGAATGATCGAAATGACTGACGAAGCTGGAGGTGACGAAAAATTACTTTGCGTACCTTCTTCCGATCCACGTTGGGAAAATACAAAAGATATTACGGATGTAGATAGTCATCTCCTTAGCGAAATTAAACATTTCTTACAGACTTATAAAGATCTTGAACCTGGGAAACATACCGTACTCGGAGATTGGGTTGGAGCAGAAAAAGCAAGATTAGCAATTCACCAAGCGCTAGAAAACTATGCGTTGAAGGAATAACGCTCAAATATAGAAAACATTTCAACATGGTGAGTGTAACTGAACATATCAATAGGAACACAACTCTTCAAGTTATACCCATTCTCTAGTAACAATAAGCCATCTCGTGCGCCAGCCGCTGGATCACAACTGATTAAAACCACCTTGTTTGCATGGCAGGATAATAATGCGTCGATAGCATATTTACTAATCCCCTCTCTTGAAGGATCTGCAACGACCAAATCACATTTCCCTGTGAATGCATCTTCATCATATCTAAATTTCTTAACATCGCTGTGAATAATTGTTGCATCAAATCCTTCTAGATTCTTATATGCATCACCAATAGCATGATGATTGCCTTCAACAGCAATAACTTTATGCCCCTTACTCGCTAAAGCTAATGCAAAAACTCCAACACCACTATATAAATCTACGCAGTTAAGGTTTTTCTTTATACCGACTTCTTCCATCAATAGTTTGATCATTATTTCAGGGGCTCTGATATGTCCTTGATAAAAGCTTTCACGTGAGAGCGAAAGCATTACGTTTAATAGCTCACCTGGAGATCGGCGTACCTGAACTTCATGCAATTCACTTTTTGCACCAGCATTAGGCTCAACGGAAATGCGTATTGATTCAACAACATCAAGTGCTTGTCGCTGACATTCCTTATTTAACACCATACAGTCTCGCACTCGAACTATGTCATGTGAATGTTTAGCCCTAAAGCCCCAACCTGACGAATCACACAATATCCGTGCAGTGGTCCTGTAGTGCTTATCTTCTAGCTCTATTGTATTTTTTACTAAATCTCGAGCTTGAGGAACTTTGGCTATTCGTTCGAGCGCATCTATGACAATTTCTCGTTTGTATTCTCGTTGGGACTCCAAATTTATGTGCTGCCAATCACATCCACCACAGCCTTGTTCAACGTATACACAAGGTGGATCAACTCGTGCTGGAGAAATATCGACCAGTTCTTCAATTTCACCAAATTTTGTTTTGCCTTTAGTTCTGGTTTCTCTGACTTTGGCGTGTTCTCCTGGCAATAGTCCGTCAACGAAAATCACCTCTCCACTTTCTAGCCGGGAAAGGCACAGTCCTGAAGCAACGAGTTTTATTCCACTCGCCATTATTGCTTGATTCATTATTTAACTTGTAGGAAGTGTCGTCGAGGCAGTTGTTGGCGTTCTTGTTAATGCACCTGCTGATTCTAAAAACTCTTCACAGCTCTGTAGTTTCCAGGTCGAATCTTCGTATTTAAAATCAAACCATTCAGTTGGCTCATCGAAAGAGAATGTTGGACCTTGTGTATCTTCATCCGACGGTTTAGTGTTCCCTTGGAGGGTTTTCTCTAAAGCTTTACGACTCTCTCCTTTTACTTCAATGGTGTATCGGGCTTGTCCGCTTGTATTCTTTTTAACTCGACGAGTTTCCACTTTAGATACAGAAAAATCAGATAACGATGCTCCAACGAAAGTCGTCAAATATGCTCGTACAGTTCGTAATTGTTTTGAAACTTCGGGTCTTGATAATTTTGATTGACAATCTTTTGATATTTGTGCGAACACTCTATCTCCATCAGCATCAAGAATTGCTTGTGCAATTAATTTTGCAGCAGAACTTAATCCTGATGAATCTCCAACGGTAGCTGCAGCTGCTAATGAATCGTTATCAACTTTCGAATCAGATTTCGTGCTTGAACAAGCAGTACTAATCAATAAAACTGAGATCATCGTTGCAATTACTAAGATAGCGCGTTTTGATTTCAAAATTATTTCCTAACTAATGGCTTATACGTAATTCTGTGTGGTTGGTCTGCATCTGACCCAAGTCGCTTATGGCGATCTTGCTCATATTCGCTGAAGCTCCCTTCGAAGTATTTTATCTGAGAATCACCTTCAAAACTTAAGATATGTGTACAAATACGATCCAGAAACCATCTGTCGTGAGAAATCACTATCACACAACCAGGAAATACCAGTAATGCATCTTCAAGTGCACGTAACGTGTCAACATCTAAATCATTTGTAGGTTCATCGAGAAGTAGAACATTCCCTTCGCTTTTAATGACTCTTGCAAGTTGAACTCGGTTCCTTTCACCACCAGATAGATCCCCTACTCGCTTTTGTTGGTCTGATCCTGTAAATCCAAATCCAGCAACATAAGCACGACCATGCATTTCACGGCCACCAGCTATAACTCGATCAACACCTTCACAAATCTGATCATAAACGCTAAGTTCATCGTCGAGGATATCTCGATTTTGATCTACGTGAGCCAACTTAACAGTTGAACCAACAACCACTTCACCAGAATCGGGTTTTTCTACTCCGGTAATCATATTGAACATAGTTGTTTTTCCAGCACCGTTTGGTCCGATCACCCCAACAATTGCACCTGGAGGGATCGTAAAACTAGCATCATCTACTAAAAGCTTGTCATTAAACGATTTTACGACATTGTGTAATTCAATAACTTGGTTTCCTAATCTTGGACCAGATGGAATCATGATAGAAAGTGCTTCTTTTTGCCCTTCAGAACTATTAGCTTGTGCGACCAACTCTTCGTATGCTGTGATTCGAGCCTTACTTTTTGCGTGCCGCCCTTTTGGAGCCATACGCATCCATTCAAGTTCTCGTTTCAAAGTATTTTGTCGGTCTTTATCAGATTTTGCTTCAAGCGCTAGCCGGTTCTCTTTCTGTTCTAACCAGCTCGAATAGTTTCCTTCCCAAGGAATTCCACGGCCTCGATCAAGTTCTAATATCCATTGTGCAACATTGTCTAAGAAATACCTATCATGTGTAATTGCTACTACGGTTCCTGTGTAGTCTTTAAGGTGTCTCTCTAACCATGCAACTGATTCTGCATCTAAATGGTTTGTTGGTTCATCTAGCAACAACATGTCTGGCTTACTAAGCAATAATTTACAGAGTGCTACCCTTCGCTTTTCTCCCCCTGAGAGTTTTGTTACACCTGAATCAGCTGGAGGACAACGTAACGCATCCATGGCAATTTCTAATGTCCGTTCTATATCCCAACCATTTGCGCTATCGATCTTGTCTTGCAATTGAGCTTGTTCTGCTAAAAGCGAATCGAAGTCCGCATCAGGATCAGCCATTGCATCACATACTTCTTGATATTTCTTTAACCAACCAGCAACTTCACCAAGACCATCAGTAATGTTTTCAACAACAGTTTTGGATTCATCAAGCTGAGGTTCTTGAGGCAAATAACCAACACTGAAACCTGGAGTTAGACGGACTTCACCGGTATAGCCATCGTCTAGTCCAGCCATAATTTTTAGCAATGTTGATTTACCTGAACCGTTAGCTCCAATAACGCCGATTTTCGCACCGGGATACATAGATATGTTGATATCTTTTAGGACATCACGATCTGGTGGAATAAACCGTGACAAATTATGCATAGTAATAATAAATTGTGCTGCCATACGCCCAACACTAGTGCCAAAAACAACAATTTCACGAAATTCTGAATTTTTAGTACAATATACCCATATGTATCCTGTTATTAATGCATCTGCCGCTAAAACCATACGGTCTAACGTACAAAAAATTACCCGAGAACAATCTCTAGATCACATTACCTTTGATACCACAGTTCGTGGCTTTAGTCTTGGTCGTAATCTTCATACGCTTTTCACCAATCCAGTAGGTAGTCCTACAGATATAAAATTACGAGAAGATCTAGCCGCATATGGGGTTACTTATGATGTGGTTTTAAACAATACGTTAAGAGAACGCAGCACTGACACAGGTGGGAATGATCTCTTCTACCCTATAAGCAATTTCCAAGAAGTTAGCATACAGGAAACTCGGCCTTCACGAGTTAAACCAAAAAACGAGAAGACCAAGACTACCCAACCAGCTAAAACTAAAGAACCAAAAACAAGCAATGCTCCAGCAAAACAAAAACCGCTAAAAGCTACTAACGCACCTAGGGTTGGTAGACCTAGATTGAAAGCAAAAGCAAAGATAGTTGAATCTCAACAACCCCAGATAATCTCAACCATAGAACAAGCTCGTGAAAAGTATCGTGAATGGATTAAATTAATTGGTGTTCGTGGCGTTAGCGACATAATCGAATGGGCAAACCCAAAAGAAGGGGCTGAGGACTGCGACCCTGACCAAACACTACAATTTGGGAAATTTACAGTTCCAAGTATTGAAGTAAAAAATACAGCTGACATCCTAATAGCTGCTGGAGAACTAGAAGTCCGTGGCATACATGGATATATCCCTCAAGGCAAGCTTGAAGAAGTTAACAGACAGGTAATAACTGATCGAAGGAACCTTTAGTCCAAAATTTTACTCAAACCATCTCCGATGGGACTACAAGCTTGTCATATTCCTCTTCGGAGACATAACCCAATTCAGCAGACATTTCTTTCAAAGATGTTCCTTTTTTATGAGCCAATTTTGCAATCTCTGCAGCCTTGTCATATCCAATATGTG
>CAUJDU010000027.1 GCA_963169585.1 Actinomycetota bacterium
TTTCTGATTCAAATTCAGGTACGGTTACAACTACATTCCAAGGAGACCCTAATAACAGTACAACTATGCCTGAAAATGTGGAACCTAATGAAAGTGAAAAAGCATTGATGGCTATGTTGCCTCAAGGAAGTGAAGTTTGTGCACCTGATCGCAATGAAGGAAAGTTTAAGAAATGGCCATTAGCAACAGCTATTGTCCGTTGTGACGTAGGTGAAGTTGATTCACTTTCTTATGGGGTTTTTGGAAATTCCACTGATCTAGATGCTACCTATCAAAAACAAGCAGTTATTTTTGGGGAAGAGGTGGTCAAACAGGGAAGCAATATTGTCATAGGTAATCCTGGTGTTGCTCCATGTTCTGTCAACGCAAATGAAAGTGGTCAGTGGGGAAGCCGTTCTGGTGGAGGGAAATATACATGCGTTTCGTTTCCTAATCCAAGAATTGTTTGGACAGAAAAAAATTCGGCAGTTATAGGCGATGCATTCATTGAGTCAGGTTCAATGGCTGAACTAATTCAATGGTGGAATCAAAAGTCAGGACCAAAGTAATGGAACTTACCCTTACCGTTCAACCTCCTTCATCTCCAGCTATTGATGTTGATTTTAACGTCGATGCCAACAGGCCAGTTAAAGATGTCGTAGATGCCTTAGTTAAGGCTACAGGAGTGCCAGCTGCGCTTAGCGCTGACATGAGCATATATGTTCCACTTCGTGATTCTTGGTTAAACAATGAAATGAGTGTCGCTCAAGCCAAACTTCGAGTTGGAGAAGTGGTTGTTCTTGGTAGAAACACTTCCGAATCTTCCGTTGTAATTGGTGATGTGGTTGAGAAATCTAAATCGAATAAACAAAAAAAGAGCTCTGTAGGTTCAAGTGCATATGAACTTTGTATCGTTTCGGGTTCTGCTAACGGTAAACGCTATTCTCTGTCACCTAAATCACTATTAATTGTAGATCGCCAAGGTAACGTTCGTGTAAGTGATGCGAATTTACTAATGAGAAAAAGTGAAGTTCCACAAGATATACACAGTGATGCTCCTGCTCAATTTGAGATAGAAGGTGTTAGTCAACTTGATGCTGCAAGTTGTCTTATCGAGTGTGACAGTAGAATTTATTTCACACCTATAGTTGGTACAACGAGTGTTGAAGTTAGAAATGTTACAAAAAAAACAGAACTAGACGAACATGCAATGATCGTTTGTGGTGGGGTTCAGTTTTTCATAAGGCGAAAAGTTGTTGACGAACCTTTAAGTGTTTCACAAAGAGGGATCGTAGGTATAAATAGGCCACCTAGAGATATGCAGCCTCCTGTTGAAAGAATTATAGGAATTGATGCTCCACCGAGGGATCCTCAAAAGGCGAGGATTTCACCAATCATGATTGTGGGTCCTGCAATCATGGGTATAGTTATGGTCTTCATATTCAAGAATCCTATGTTTCTAGCATTCGTTCTACTCTCACCATTGATGATGATTGGAAACGCTTTAGAAGCAAAAAGGACAGGTAAAAAAGAATATAAACAAGGTAAAGCAAAATATATTGCTGACATAGATAATGCAGTTCAACAGTTAAGGATAGGTCGACGTGAAGAATTGGCTGTTAGACGAATTGTTTTTCCTGACGCTGCTGACTGCACATCACGAGTTATGGACGGTAGACATGATCTTTGGGACCGTCGACGTGAAGATATAGATTTCCTTGCTTTACGAATCGGTGTCGGCGATCAAGCAGCTCTAGTTAGTGCAACAATAGATGCAGGTGGAAGCGAAGATCTAAGAGAATATGGGGAAAAGAAACTTCGACGCAAAGATCCAATACACTTAGCTCCATTAGCAATTCCGCTACCACAGTTTGGATCTCTCGGTTTGGTCGGGGATCGTCAAGATACACGAGACGTGATGTCTTGGTTAATACTTCAAACGATAACGCTTCAAAGCCACCGAGACGTTTCAGTTTGTGCTGCATTGCCAGCACAAATGGCAAATGATTATGAATTCCTAAAATGGGTACCACACGTGCGTCATGGTGGGGCAGAACTAGATGAGCCAACAGTTTCTTTTGGCGTGGAACTTTCAGTAGTTCTTTTTCAGAAACTCAGAGCATTAATTGATGCAAGGCTTTCAGCAAATAAAAATGCTTTCCAATCTACATTTACCCAATGGCCAAGTGTGATTGTATTCATAGATGAAACTGTTGTTAGGGAACGTACCTTGATTGATGGAATCTTAAAATTGGGTCCTTCTGCTGGAGTATTTGTTATATTTCTAGCAACACAATTTAGAGATCTTCCTGGTGAGTGTAGAGCCGTTGTTGAAGTAAATACTTCACAAGAAACAGGTGCTGGAGTTAGTGTTTCGTATCCTGGTTCTGGACAAGCACCGATACTTTGTGCGCGCGAATCTGTAAGTATTGCAATGATGAATGACGTTGCACAATTGCTTGCACCGATGCGTGACGTAACCGCGTCTGTTGCAAGTGGTGGTGGTGGCTCTTTACCTAAAGGCGTGCGATTACTTGATATTTTGGAGCTTACAAATCCTACAACGGAAGATATTATTCGTCGTTGGGCTAACCCTCCAGAATCATTAGTTTCAACAATTGGAATGACAACTGATGGGATTATGAAGATCGATTTAAGGACTGATGGTCCACATGCGCTTGTTGCAGGTACAACTGGGTCTGGTAAATCAGAATTGCTTCAAACATTGGTAACCTCTATCGCTTGCGATTATTCGCCAGAGAAAGTCAATTTCTTGTTTGTCGACTACAAAGGTGGGTCAGCATTTGCAGACTGTGCAACTCTGCCTCATTCTGTTGGTATGGTCACCGACCTGGATGAATATTTAGCTCAGCGTGTTTTGATTTCGTTGAATGCCGAGCTGAAACGTCGTGAGTCTTTACTTAGAGAATTTGGAGTAAA
>CAUJDU010000028.1 GCA_963169585.1 Actinomycetota bacterium
GAGTCCCACATGTTTGAAAAAGCAAATCTGTCGTCGGGGTAAACAAAATCTCTAATTCGTGCGGCATTGACGTCTGCAGGTTCTTTACCTAAAAATTCTGCTAATGCTTCGTTGGCAAAAAAGCATTGCCCATCTTGATGTACTAATGCAACCCCGATGGGGGCATTTTCTAAAGCGCTTTCATAAAGTGCTTTAGCTTTCATGATTTGTATTTCAGCACTTTTTCGATCTGATATATCTCTAGAGTTACAAACGATTCCCCTAACTGCACTGTCGTTGCGTAGGTCGTTAATAACGCATTCGAATGTATGTATATTTCCATCTGCATCAACGACTTCTGCCTCAAACGGCGCAACTTTTTTACCAGAATTTAATTCTTTCAGAACATTGATCGTTTTTAACGAGGTTTTCTTTACTCCAACAACATTAATAATATTATTTCCAATCAAACTTTTCACTGGTATACGAATTTTCGTTTCCACCGAAGGAGAAGCGAACTTAATGATACCTTTAGAATCGATAACAAGGGTTATATCACTAGATTGTTGAATCAATGCAGAAAATCTTGCTTCACTCGCATAGATTTCTCGTTCCGCTTGCTCGGCCAGTCTGTGTGAACGTCGTTCATTGAGTCGGATCATTGTAAATAACAGAAAAACTATTGCTGCTAAGCCGATTCCGGTCCCTAATGTCGATTTACGGGCAAGAGCGCTTTCATTGGAGTCTTTTGTGGGTGCGTCGTATTCGATACGGAAATTTCTATCTCCGACAGATGCAACGGTTTCTGTCAAGGTTATTTCATCACTATTGAAGAATGGGTTTCCAGTGGCAATTACATTGTTTTCTGAGTCTGTTATACGTATCACTTTAAATAATTCAGATTTTTTTTGGGCAGTGTCTAAGAAAATATCTAGTGCAATTGGTGCAACAAGCATACCCCTAAAGATAAGAGTTGTTTTACCCGCATCATTTGGTAGCTCTTCGATTACAGGATATATTAGGGCTACAAACACATTTTGGTTTTCCATCAATGAACTATTAATAAATGGTTTACTAACCGTCCGTTCTCCAGTGTTTTTCACAAGTTCTAATTCGGATGTTAGATCAGAAATAAATGAGATGTCGCTACCAACTAGGTCTGACGTATTGATGTTTTGATATGGAATTTTGGTCTCTGGTTGTATAAATGCAATTACGGGGCCAGAACCATTATCAGATGGAGCGTATGGGATGAAAGTTATGAATGGAACGCTTCGTATATTAGATTTATACTTGGAGCTGCTAAGAAAGTTTTTTGTATTTGTTTCAAAAATATTTAAATCCTGATTATATAGTGCTGCAATCTGTGAGGTATTTGACTCAATAGTCCCCATGGTTGTTTTGATTGCGTTCTTCGCATTATTTTGTGTTTTGAGGTTAAGAGTTTTAGTTTGAGTTTCGGCAGTTCTGGACTGTGCACTATAGGAAGCTATAGAAATAAGGACGATGATAAAAAATGAAATAATCGGAGCTAGCCAAATTGTTTTCAGGGCAGAAAATACAGAATGTTTGTTATGTTCTTCTTTCTTGCGTGCATTCACCCTATAAATATCGGCACTTTGAAGAGGTTCCTGATAATGGAGTTGATGTTAACTTGCTTTTGTGATGGGGTTTTGGGTTTGTGGACAATATCTCTGAAGAATGGAGCGAATATTGCGAACTCCAGCTAGGCCGGTCTCCTTTTCTTCTTTCGAGAGTTTCCAGTTATATTGGCTTTGTCGTGGACTAAATTGTAGTTCTGTTGCTATAAGTGTAAGTTGCTCGTTCATAGTTATATTAAAACATATAGGTACGACAATAACCTTTGTGCTTTAAAATCAGCCGATCTGGCCCTAAAACTCGAGGAAAACTAGAATATAATCATGATTTATCTGGATGCTGCTGTAACAGTTCCTACATCTCGACAAGTGCAAGAGCTGATGGTTTCTACTTTGGAAGAAAACTGGGGGAATGTCTCTGGAGCACATAGCATATCTAGGAAAGCAAAAAATATGCTAGAAGAATCAAGAGAGAATTTCGCTAATCACTTAGGTGTTTCGCCAGACTCTATTATCTTTACTTCAGGTGCTACAGAATCATTAAATATCGTAATTCAAGGATATGCTCGGGCCCACAGTGGTTCAACAATTTATTATTCGGCAATAGAACACCCCGCGGTAGCCAAGCCTTCACAATATCTGAAAAGTACTGGCCATAATGTTTCTTGTATGAAAGTCAATTCTTCTGGGGTTTTAGATCTGGGCGAGTTAGATGAGCTAAACCCAGGTGATCTTGTATGTATTATGCCGGTAAACAATGAGATTGGCGTTGTAAATGATGTTGTAAATATTGCCAAAATCGTTCATGACAGAGGAGGTTTGGTTCTTCTTGATTGTGTTCAAGCTTTTTATTCATTCGATCCAAAAGTTCTTTGTGAAATATCAGATTATGCTGTCTTTTCAAGCCATAAACTTGGTGGACCACAAGGCATTGGGTTGCTTGTAGCCAAAAATAGAAAATTAATTGATCCATTATCATTTGGTGGTTCTCAAGAATGGGAAATGCGTCCAGGGACGACACCAGCATTTCTGATAGAAGCGTATTCATTTGTATTTGGAAAAGCGTTGCAATCTCGTAGTGAATCAATT
>CAUJDU010000029.1 GCA_963169585.1 Actinomycetota bacterium
AGAGACGCTTAGTCCCGAAATTAGGGGTGAAAAAGGCCGCAGAATGGGTCAGACGATCCCGAAATTAGGGGTGAAAAAGGCAACGAATTATCCCGTCATTCCCGAAATTAGGGGTGAAAAAGGCTTTGCTACGGTTGGTTCATCCCGACATTAGGGGTGAAAAAGGCGTAGCGTCTGCTATATAGTCCCGAAATTAGGGGTGAAAAAGGCTGGCTTCTTTTTGAGAAATCCCGAAATTAGGGGTGAAAAAGGCAACGATAAACTAACCGTATCCCGAAATTAGGGGTGAAAAAGGCCTTCTTGAGGCTTTTGCCTCAAGAATAAATAGAGAAATTGCGAAGCAATTTTCTTTAAAAAAATGAATATGCCTTTTATTAGCTCTTAAATTCAACAATTATTAAATGTGAAATAGGTTCCCGCTTCTTAGGTGAAGCATTTGCCTTTCCTATCACAGCCTCTTATTTTCCTCACTCATTCTTGTCATACCCCCGTGACATAATTATTAATAGTCGCTTATTAAACGAGGGGTTATGGCAAAACAGAATAAGAAAAAACAAAAACAGCGAGCATTGGCTGGGTATCGTCTTCATGACAAACGGATTTCTCAAACAGCACGTCCTGGCGCTATCCGTACAATCAAATATGAATTGAAGAGTGAAAACGAACAGGCAACAAAAAAGCTTTCGGAAGCTATCTTGCATGACTATGTGTACCTTTATGGGCCATTAGATTTATTTTCAATAGAAAAATATGGAAATGATATTCCTAATATTGTAGAAATTTGGTTCTCTTTTTTGAGGAGAGGGGGAGTGTTCCAACCTAAAGAAGATGCTTTATATAACTTAGGAAAACTCAGATCGGGATCACAAGGTTTAACACAATTCCTAGTCGAAACGCTAGGTGAAGATCTACTTAATGAATTGAAGTACTTAGAAAATCAACTTGATGGATTTCTGGTTTCTGTTAGAAGCAAAGTTGGAGAATCAGGTTTAGAACGAGCATCAAAAAAAATTATTCGTGTTTTCCCGGGTGTAGAAGAATATTGTAAATCTAACAATAAAAGTTTTGAGCTTTTATGTTCATATATGGATCCTTCGGGTCAATCTAAGGGTGCTGTTGCAAAGTGGTTTCCTGATGTGATCGAATTTTTTACGGGTAAACGAATTGACCTCCCTGTTAAAGAGTTGAGTGAAGATAAGGATTTAAAGAGCTTAACTGCAGCTTTTCTGCCAGAACTTGCCGTCGGAGAGAGCGGCTCTAGACATCATGATATGGAGAAAATCATAGTTAGCAGAAAGAGATGGCTAGATGTACATGGAGCGGATACCACAAAGGATGAACTCATTGACAATATGTTAGGTATTAACACTGGTACTAACGCCTTATCTCATTTCTTGTCTACATTTATATATTTGCTAAAACCCAACGAAGAGTCTATTGATCGTTTTTACAAGGCTATGAATACTCGAATGAATTACAGTTGTGATGAAGAACAAGTGATTAAGGAAAACATTGCTCAGTTCGCGGTTGAAGTAGAAAAGCTTCCAACCCCAAAGGCGATATCTAAAAAGTGGGGTGACTATAGAGCTGATTTTAATGGAACAATTTCTTCCTGGATCGCAAACAATGTCCGACGTAGCGGTGAAATTAAAGAACAAATACCAGCCCTGATTGAAGAAGTGAATTTTATTATAAATGATATTCAGAACTTCAGACATTCAAACTTGGTAGATGATAAAACTCTTCTTTCAAAAGAAGAGAAGATCATTCGTGGATGTGAAGAGCTAATAAGGATATTGAAAGAAATGAACAAAGGAGAATATTCTCGATTCTTCCCTTTATATAGAGATCTAGCTGCATTTATCCGAGATGAACTTAACCAATGGGGTCAACGAGAAGTTTCGAGATTCACTTCAAAAGAACTTAAAGATTCCAAGCTCCCTAATTTGGAGAAGGGTAAACCTAAGAAAAATGATGAGTCAGAACAGCAATGGCATGTTAATAAGGCGTACTCTAGGTTATGTAAAGACTTACCAGATATCCCTGCATTCTATGGTGAAAACAAACGAATAAAAATAGAGAAACACAAGAATTCACTTAAATTGATAAAAGCAGGTTTTGAGTATACGTCAAGATTTCATCAATTACTATCACAATCAGTAGGTAATGTGGACCTTGACGAGCAAGATATAGAGAAACTGCGAAAATCGTATATGAAATGTACAACAAGACACAAAGATCAACTGAAAAACTTTTTGTATGGTTGTATGGGAGCTAACGATAGAGAATTATTGGACAATCCAAACGCTAGATTCGCAAAGTCAGGATTCGAACGAAATAAAACTCTAAAAGAAGTTAAACTCGAGAAAAGACCAAACCTGGATAAAACTAACGACTTGCTTATAGACATAATTGATGTTGCTCAAAGCGTTCATAACGATAAAAAAGAATGGAACTTATTAATAGACACTATTGAATTAGCTAAAACAGTATTTGCTATTAATCTAAAGTACGCAGAAAAGGCTCAGCCTTTTACAGCTTTGTTTCCTGATATGGAAACTCATTTCCCCGCTTACTATGCATTTATTGCTGAGGTTGACAAAGACGAAACCTCGCCAGAGCATATTAATCGACAGCTACAAAGATTTGTGTTTTCAGAGATGAGAGGTGCCGTTCAACAAGCTGCTAAGACTAGAGCTATATGCAGAAGCACAATTCAGTCTATGAACGGGGGTCAAGGTTCCGTATTAGTTTCTCGTAAAGACGACGATCCAGAAACAGTAGAAGCAGGCAATATGCTTACTGGCGTTAGGTCTCGACGCTTTTATTATGCTATGGATATAGAGGGTGAAGTTGATACGCCTACGCAAACAGATGTCTTCTATCAAATAGAGAAATCTCCTGCAGGTGCATCTGAAGAAAAAGCGTTAAAATTATCACCGTATAAAGTAAAAAAGACAGAGGAACTTTTTGATATTTGTTCGAGCAAACATCAAATACAATTTTTGAGATGGTTGTGTGAAAAACCTAAGAAAAAACATACGCGACTAGCGATGCAAGGCGGGTTCGCTCTTTCGGAAATAGAATACGAGATGTCATGGAGTTCAGACCTAGAAATTATAGTTCAACCTTTAGAAGGAAAAAAAAGTTCGCATAGAAACTTTTTATCCTTACCTTTTTCTGTCGTTCCAAAATCAGCTGGTGAGGCAGACTTATTTAAACAGAATCGTTTTGTAGGTGTAGATGTAGGAGAATATGGGCTTGCGGTTTCTGTTATCGAGGTGCATGATGGCATGATTAGTGTGCTGGACCAAATATTTTTGAACGATCCACAATATAGGGCTTTGCAAAAAGAAGTAGATATCCATCGTAAAGACAGGCAAGTTAGAGCTACGGCGAACCAGGTGACAACACGCATAGCTCGTTTACGCGAATCTGTGATTGGTTCATATAGGAACCAGCTACATCAATTATCTTTAAAATATCAAGGTAGATTGGTTTTTGAAACTGAGATTTCAGCATTTGAAACTGGAGGTCAGCAGATAAAAAAGATATATGCTTCGATTAAGCAAGCAGACATCTTTTCACAAGTGGATGCTCACAAGATGACAATGAATCATACTTGGGGCAAGATGCGTAAAGATGGCTTCAGGTCTGGTGTGGAAATTGGTGCAGGCGGTACTTCTCGCATGTGTACTTGTTGTAATCGTTGGGCCGATATGGAGTTAGAACGAGAAGAAAAATATGATGTGATCCGGATCGAAGGGTACGGAGGAAGACTAGGGTACATAACTGTTAATGGTAAAAAGGTAATGTTGGCAGAACTCAAAGATGGGGTAGACAGTCTTAAAGGTCATGAAGCATCTAGACACATATACAAGTTCATGCGACCACCTATGTCAGATCCAACTAAACCATCTGCAGCTGTTCATTACCGAATTAATGTTCATCATCAGAATGATTTAGAGGTTCAAGTTCCAGAAATAACTAATAGAGGCAACCAAGCGTTGTATCTTTGCCCTTACGAAGATTGTCTGCACTTCTCAGATGCAGATTTGCAAGCATCGTTCACGATAGCTCTGAAACGGCACCTAAGAGAGCTCAGTGGAGTGGAAGGCTTTTATGACCGTAAAGATTGGGTGGAAGACTTACGAGACTTTGTCTCAACGAATAAGTTACCCAAAATAGGTATCACTCCTCACCCGAAAGTTCAGTAGCTACTACTGGAGAATCGCTAGGAATTTCTACTCCAAGCAATGCTGCAAGCTCGCCGGTAAATTCGCTGACTAAAGCCATGTGGGCAGAAATATCTATTTCTTGGCCTGCCCATTTCTTTTGGAAGAATGCCCGTTCGCTGTCTACGAGGTCGCGTTGTTTTTTAGCTGATGCTACAAAATCATTAAGACGTTTCTCGAAGGTTTTACCCGCAAAATATTTGATAGCTTCTTCAATATTGTTTTGTGTTTTGGTAGTTATGTTTTTGGCTTGATTAGATAAAATTAAACCTGTTCGGGCAATGCTAGCCACTGCCTCAACTCCAAATGGGGAAGTGGCGAAGAGGTTGTTGTCGAGTGAAATAAAGTCCTGTTCTTGGTAAAGCTTTGTACCTACTATTATTCCAATGTCTGCAGAAGTATCTTCTATGTCACTTTTTAGTTTGTTTACCCAAGCGGTTTGCCATTTAGCATTCTTTGCCTCCCACATTATCGTTCCACAAACTTTACCTTTATTGTCTCTCACAACCTGTTTTACATCTGCGCCTCTGGTTCCGACTTTTATTTCTTCTATCGTATCTTTCGGGAATAAATTTACAAGCTGTTCATGTAAGGTTAGCTCTAGTGCTTCACCCATCAATCTTGACGAGCGTTCGTTTACTTGAGCATCTAAAGTTGCAACAGTCTTTTTGGTGTCATCTATTTTCTTAGTTAGTTCTTTCTCTTTTAAAGAATATTGTGTCTCAAACCTTGTTGTAATTTCTTTTCGGATAGCTTCTTCACGCCTGAATAGTTCTTGTTCAATGCGAAGCTCACCATCTTCTTTTAAAGTATTAAGATTGCGAAGCTTGCGTAAAAGCTGTTTATTTTCTTCTCTCAAAGCATCATAACGTTGTTTGTATTCATTAACTTCGTCTTTAAGAACAGATATTTTTTGTTCATACTCATTCTTTACTTTTAGTCGTACAGCTTTTTCTCGTGTAGATAACTGCTTCTCTATTAATGTGCTTGCGGGACGGCCACGCTTTTTCTTAATGGGCTCATTTAAATCTTCGCCACAATGTTGACAGTAATTATCAAAAAATTTTTGTTGTACAGAATGCATTCAAAACATATCGGTTAATGTCGTTAGCCACTAAATAAGGGATGTAGAGGAATTACAGTAAAAGGAGTAAAAGGAGGCCTGGCCCGGCAAAAGGTGCAAAGTGTATGTTCTTGTAGCGGTGATACCAGTATATTGTTTACGTGGCGAATTGACTCTTGCGACCAGAGTGACAATAATTATCAGGATGTCTATTGAACTCAAGGAAGAGAATATCTTCAATTTCAGACAGGCAAGGACTATAAAAGTAACTGATATAGGATTCTCGCCAGAAGAGATGGAATCTCTTAAACAGCAAGCACTTGAAATGTCTACTGGTGAAGTAGACGTGATTTGTGTTTCATTAGAACCTGGCGTTGAATACACCGAGGTGTTAGATAGCCACATTCGAAAACAGCTCGATGATGTTTTTAAACCATTATGTGCCGATAGTCCATTCACGCTTCCTCTACAAGGGAATTATTGCCCTTTACACGTAGATGCACAATTAAATGGGATGGGTAATGCGTATTTAGAAGACATAGAGATACGTATCCATTGCAACCCAGGTAATCACAAAATATCTAATATCCCAGCAGTAGTGCCCCCATCTTCGTTTGATCCATACATGATTTTTGGGCGGATAGAAAAACCTTACATGCACCCAAATACGCTGATTCAGTCATACGAAACATTCAAGCCTAGTTTTGCCGTTAACTTAATGAAACCAACATGGAATATATTCAGATCTCATGGGAAGCACGCAGAAGGAGCAAAGAATGCTCCAGTAAGTCATTCTGTAATTCCTAGGGTCTTAGCTCAAGATGTGCTCGATCCAGATTCGACTTTTACACCTATGGTAAACGACGACCAAAAGGTAGTGAATGGCAATAATTCTAGAATGATTTCTATAGAAGGACGGACGCCATATAAAGGTCCTGATGGGCAACCCTTTGGTGTAATGCGTAGTTTTGAACTTATTAACTATCCAGTAGGTCGATCTCGAGGTATCGCAAGAGGGCTTGTGGCTTAAATCCTGAATAATTAACCTATACTTTTAGCAATGGTAATTTCGAGAGATAAAAAACGTGTATGGTTCGATCTAAATATCGGAACTGATCCCTCTATGGCACTTGGGTTACTGTTCGCTTGTAAACACCCAGAAATTGAGATTGTTGGAGTAAGTATTAGTGGAAAAAACCAAGAAAGAAGGATAGAAGAAGCATATAAGATACTCGAATACGCAGATGCGCCAGATATAGATGTTCATTATGGTGAAGAAATTACGCGAGCTCAAATAGATGCAGCACAACCTACCAACACTGTAGTTCGTGGCCCGCTAACGAATATTTCTAGATTAATTCTCGACGAAGCAACATTAGGACGCATCCATTTTGTTGGCGGAGCATTTAGGAGCACCTACTATCGTGGTCAAACAATAATTACAGACCAAAATGTCACAGTAGATCTAGATGCTACAAGAATCGTATTAACTCAACACGACGACATCGTCATCAACACATTTGAAGCATCAAGTGCCTTAATCCTTCCTCTAGATATCCTCAACGAAATTTCTAATAGTCACCAATTTCTGAAAGTTAGATTCGCAGGATACCAAGAATACTTGCGAGAAAAATTTGGTGAAGGATTCGACTACTTAGTCGCAGCAGATATTTTGCCCTTGTGTGACCTGCTCGATGTACCTACGATAACTCGTGAGGTTGTTGAATTTAAAATGCAGCCTGATGGCAGTTTCTTTTCAACAAGTCAGCTAGAAAACAATCCCAACCCCATTGAAGAGAACCTGCTCAACCCAGATAACATTCCTGTACCTACCATTAAACATCTAGCTATCCGCAATGTGGATTCAGTACGGATCATGCAAGAATTATTAAAGTTTGTTTAACTAAAGTCATAACCTTTTATTCAATATAAAACGACCATCTTGGCGATCTTCCAGGATTGAGGATAATATTGGAAATCTATAGGTAATGACTGAAAAAAATGGATCCGATAATGGTAGGATTTCTTCTTCTAGCGCTCGTAGCTCAGGTGGACAGAGCAACGGACTTCTAATCCGTAGGTCGTGGGTTCGAATCCCCCCGGGCGCACAGGGATAGTTTGTGATAGGAGAGGAAAAGATCTTCCTTCAATCATTCTTTATGATAAAAACAATACTAAAGTATTTATCTTCAAATGGTGGCTGTAGCTCAGTTGGTTAGAGCGCTAGTTTGTGGTACTAGAGGTCGGGGGTTCGATCCCCCTCAGCCACCCCATTTTTATGTACTTTGGTGC